>NZ_JACHDM010000004.1:0-435332 GCF_014201065.1 Paraburkholderia sp. Cpub6 | reverse complement strand
CAGAACCTCGAAGCGTTTCGCGAGGAGCGTATGGAGCAGGGCCAGTCCGAAAATGACTGCGCCGGCGATTTCAACTGAATGTGGCATGTGTTCGCATTGAATGGCGATGGAACGGACTCTGGAACGCACGCGGTTGGTGTTGCCGCCGGCCGGATCGCTGGCCTCGCTTGTAGGCGGCTCTCAGCGTAGCCACCACATCGTGCCGCGTATCGGTAGCTGCAGCGGCTCGATAACATAAAACGCCAGGGCTCGATAACAGCGCCGTTTCGGGACCACATTGACTGAGAATACGGGCACGTCCAGGACCACATTACGTGAGAACGGGCTCACATTAATTGAGAACGGCTCGATAACATCGGCCAGCATCCACATTCCGCGAGAATGCCCGTCACGGTGCGAGGAGGGCGCGCTGCGTCGGTGACACCGTCGGCAGGTGCGCACATTCCCGGAGTCGTTCCATGTCGGATTCGGACACGACCGGCTGGCCTTCCATGCGGCCGGTTATCGCCGTGATCGAAATGTTTTTGGCAGACAACATGTGTGCCTCCGGCTGGAAAACAGGTTACAGATATCCGCGCAATCGCGGTCATTCCATACGTCGAGCCACGAACCGTCCAAGAAAATGAGCCGATCGATGGTTCCCAAATGTTGTATATCGAGCAACGCGCTCCGGTTGACGAACGCACCGGGTCGATCGTCAGGAAAGATGACCTGCATCAGGGGAGCGAAGCGCCGGGTTATCTCGGTGAAGCTCGCCTCACTAGACGGTTCCGTCACGTCAAGCCAGTAGACAAGCGCCGCCGTTGGACTTCCTGCCTTCCGGGCAATAAAACGGAGTGTTTTTTCGCCTGACGATTCATTCATGATCCCCTGCCCGGTTAGTACGTTCCTCTTTCAAAAGTAGTTCGGCGCTGCTTGCCGGGCTTGCCGATACGACGCGCTGTGGGGCGACTTTCGTAAGCCGGTGGTCGACCCATATCCGTCCCCATCGGATCGCGTACTGCAAGGCCTGCGCTGGGTCGTAGAAATGATCCAGCGCGTGGAAGCAGCGCTGTGTCGGGCAGCCCGGCCCTTCGATCACAAGATGGGCCGCGTGCAACGCACTCTCCACGGGTTCTGCTCGGGCCGTCAAACGGTAGCCCTGATGTTCAGCCTGATAGCTCACAGAGCCGATGCGCCTGCTTTGCGAAACGTTCCACTGCGAGGCCAAATTCTGGCCACTGATTGTGACGGAGCGTTCCTGCCTGACCGTCGGCGTCTCATTCAGACGTTTTGTTTGCGCTCTCATGGCTTCTCGATCCTTCGAAGACGATCCGATTCCGCCGCTGTTCGGTCGCGCGGCTAAAGACCTGCGAACAGGCAGCGCAACGGATCTCGAGTTTGTTCGGCACGCGGGCGGACGCCCATCACGCAAGTCGTGATGGAGTAGCCGACTATCGCCTGATGCGCCCAGCGTTTACCACTCCGCAAGTGGCGCTCGACTTTCTCACGCACGGTCGCTGGCGAAAGGTTGGTCTCAGGTAGTTCCGCGGCGCGCGCCACCCTCACGAGTAACCGGCAGCAGGCCGCTGGCGGTTTCAACTACGCTCTCATCCGTCAATTTGCTGAATGCCGGCCAGTCTCCACGCCTGGTTGCCACGTGCGTCGCTGACCATGTTCCAGACTTCCTGGAACGGCTGGGCAGTCGGCGCATCGTCTTCCCGCATTTGACCGTAAAAGCGAACGCTAACCAGCGTTTCATCCGCATTGCGTTCTGTGCCAAGCACTTCTGCGTCAAGTTGCGTGACTTCCGTATGACTCACCTGGCGACCCCGAGCTTCGAGGTCCCGCTTGATTTGCGCGAACATCTCCGGCGTCGTCAATTCGAACAGGTCACCCTGCTCGTTCCGGTCCCATGCGCCTTGAAGGCGCATGAACAAGGTCTTTGCCGATACAAGAAACGCCGCCTGATCTTGCTCGAGTGGTAGTCCCGTTGTCCTCTCCGTGTCCGCTGCGCCCGTCGAACCCATCGCCGCGTTCGGCCAGCCCCGCAAGTTCGCTTCAGGCCGCGCTTGCGGGATCTGATTCAGAAACCGTGAGCCGTTCGTTTGCTGGCGGTTCACGGGACCGTGTCCATAGGCAAGATCCGGACGACGCCGGTTGGCGATAAAGCGGAATAGCATCACGCCGGCGAAAATCACCGCCCCGATCAGCAACGCATTCGACAGCATCTGCGCCAGCCCTTCGCCCAGGCCAAACGACGACAGTAATGCTGCAATCCCAAGGCCCGCAGCGAGACCAGCCAGCGGGCCCATCCAGCGGTTACCCGCTGCCGCAGCTGGCGCCTGCGCGGCCTGTTGTGCCGGCTGTGCCTGTTGGCTTCGCTGCGCTTGTCCAGACGGCGACGCCGTCTGCGACTGCCGCCCGATGCTTTGACTCCCGCCTACGCGCTTCGCCTCGGCGTCGTTCGACGTCACGGCGCCCAGCGCCAGCAGTCCCGCCAGACCGAGCGCGGCCGTGCCGCGCGTGACTGCACCGGCAGCACCTCGTAATCTGTTGATGATTTGCGTGTACATAAAAACCTCTTTCGATGAGTCGCGAAACTGCCCGCAACGCGCTCCATTTGCGCGCGCAAATACATTACGAACAGTAATATTTTTAGCTACGCAAGCTCGCCGCCGGTTGTGCCTTCGATCCATCAAAAGCGGCGTGAAAACCGTTGCCGTGGATGTAGTGCTCCAGTTGCCGGATGGTGTGTTCCTGCTCGGAAATCAGGTTCTTGATCAGGTCGCCGATCGACACCATTCCTGTCACCTGCCCTGCGCTGATCACAGGCAGATGGCGAATCCGATGTTCTGTCATGATCGCCATGCACTCGT
Organism: Paraburkholderia sp. Cpub6; assembly: GCF_014201065.1. Taxonomy (NCBI): domain Bacteria; kingdom Pseudomonadati; phylum Pseudomonadota; class Betaproteobacteria; order Burkholderiales; family Burkholderiaceae; genus Paraburkholderia; species Paraburkholderia sp. Cpub6. The sequence goes on along the minus strand of NZ_JACHDM010000004.1, from coordinate 432,474 downwards.
CCGTCGTCTGCTTCGGGCTGACATAACGCACCGCCGTCGACATGATGTCGCGCACAGGCGTATTCGTTGACGAGCGTTCCATCAGAACGATCTTCCGGGCGTAATCGCGCTCCGTCACGATGCCGGCTATGCGCCCGTCGTGCACGGCGATGAGCGCTCCAACCTCCCTGTGAGCCATGATCGATATCGCGTTGCAAACCGAAGCGGATGCCTCGATCGACCACACTGTCCGGGAAGCTTTCGCACGCAGCAATTCTGCAACCGATGCCATATGTCACCTCTGTCAGCTGTCATGAAACGCCCGCCGACACCTCGGGGCGAGGTTTCAATCTAACTGAACCCACACCAACATAAAATTCGTATTTTTATTGTCGATACTTCGAGAAAATCGTATCTTTCCGTAATCGACGGAGGGTTCATGAATTTCAAGCATCTCTATTACTTTTGGGTCGCGGCTCGCGCGGGCGGCATCGTGCGCGCGGGCGAGCAGTTGCACATCACGCCGCAAACGCTCAGTGGCCAGATCAAGCTTCTCGAAGAGGCGCTGGATAAGAAGCTGTTCAGGAAAACCGGCCGCACGCTCGAACTGACCGATGCGGGGCGCCTCGCGCTCGATTACGCGGACGAGATATTTTCGTTAGGTTCGGAACTCGAAAGCGCTGTGCGGCGCGAAAGCGAATCCGGTGCGCAAACGCGGTTTCGCGTCGGGATCGCGGATTCGGTCCCCAAGGCGATTGCGTACCGGCTGCTGGAACCTGCGCTGAGCGCGTCGGCGTCGCTGCGCATGATCTGTCACGAAGGCAAACTGCACGCGCTGCTCGCGCAACTGGCCGTGCACCGCCTCGATCTGATCATCGCGGACGCCCCCATTCCCGTCGACGTCAACATCAAGGCGTTCAATCACCGCCTCGGACGTTCGACGCTAAGCTGCTTCGGAACCCAGGCGCTGATTCAAAGCAGCAAAAAACGCTTCCCGATGTCGCTCGACAAGCTGCCTGTGCTACTGCCCGGCACGGAATCCGCCGTGCGGCGCAAGCTGGATCACTGGCTCGCCTCGCACGCCATTTCGCCGCGCATCGTCGGCGAGTTCGACGACGGAGCGATGACCATGGCATTCGGCTGCGAAGGCCGCGGCCTGCTGTTCGCGCCAACCGTGCTCGAAAGCCAGTTGCAGACAGAGCACAACCTGACGATAGTCGGGCAGATCAATTCGATCGTCGAGGAATTTTTTGCAATCTCTATCGAGCGCCACATCAGCCACCCGGCTGTCGCGATGATCATGGACGCGGCGCGTAGCGAACTGTTCAACGTTTAGGCGGGGCCGTTTCTGTGTAGCATGACCTCGCGATGCCGGCAACACCCTGGTTTGAGCGCGCTTGCGGCCCCTTACGTAGCAGGAACGCGGCGATCACCTCGAAGGTCTCGGTGCGAATGCACGCGTGTTCAATTCGATGATGACAATAGCTACTATCGCTATTCCATTAGAGCGATGAACAGATTGCTAATGTCCGCGAGAAGCACGCATGCGTTTTATATCGAGTCGACGTCCATACGCGATCTATCCAAAGTTTGCGGCCGACGGCTCGCCTGATCAAACGACCGGGCAGATGAAGGCTATGGCCGTTTCCGATGTGAAGGGTACGCCTCTCGCGATTGATATCCCGCATCTTGCGATGCTTCGTTACGTTGTCAGAATCGCTCTTTATTCAGACTCCTAGACGCGCCCGGTGACACGGGCGGTTCCCTCATGTTGAAGCGGGAACAGCTCCTGCAAGCAACTTCGTGTCGCAGTCACCACCTTCTATCCGCTGGCGGCTAGCCAGCCTCATCTGTTGCGCGTTGCGCCGGAATTTCTTTTCGGGAGCACGCCCCATCTCAAGAATCGGTTACGTGAGTAACCCGGGCACCCCACGGGCATGTTCACTTCAAACCGCCCATACATCGTGTCCCGCGCTTTCCATGGTGATGTTGTCGGAACGCCTTTGCGGATCACTGATTTCAGCTGCGCCCCCTCGGGTATCACCCCGTCCTTCAGATAGCGCCACAACGCAATTGCGAGACGCCGCGCCACCGCGACGATGGCGATACGTCGGGCGCGGCGATTCAGTGGGAGCCCTGCGTTCGCTGGAAGAACCACCGTGTCAGCACACTGTCGGGCTGGTACCGCAGCCAGGACCACGCCATCTCGATGAGCAGGGCACGCACCCGTCGATTGCCCTGCTTGCTGATGCCCTGATCTGTGCGGCTCCCGCCACTGTCGTATGGCTGTGGTACGAGGCCAAAGCACGCACCGACTTCACGCCGGTTGTGGAATGCCCGCCAGAACAGTTCGAGCGCAGGATGCATGCAGGTCAGTCAAAGTCGAACATATCGAACAGTGACTTCTTCTTGCGGCGCGGATCGTAGCGCTTGCGCTGATCGCCGTGGTAAGAATCGTTGCGCCGTCCCCACTGCTGGTCATGGTGGCCATCGCGGTCGCCGTAGCGCGCGTCGCGCTCGACCTGATTGCTTCTGTTGTCCGGTTCGGGCGTGTCCTGCATCTGGGTCAGCAGCTTGTCCAGCTCGCCGCGATCGAGCCATACGCCACGGCATGTCGGGCAATAGTCGATCTCGATGTTCTGACGCTCGGTCATCAGCAGATCGGGGGTCTTGCAAACGGGGCACTTCATTGCGTTGCTCCTTTCGTAACGTTCAACCTTTGGGCTGCCGGTCGGGGCGGCGTTCAACCGCCCCGATACTTCTGTCAGTCCGCTTCAGTCCGCTTCGTTCAGTTCGAGAAAGCCGAACCGCTGGTCTGCGTCTTTTCAGACCTCTCTTCGGAGCCGGCTTCACGCTCCGCTTCCAAAACTGTCGCCTTATGCTCGCGCTTGTCCTTTCTGCGCCGCGCCATCGTGTTCATGCCTTCGACGAAGCCTGCGAACGCCATGGCCGTGTAGATGTAGCCCTTCGGCACGTGCGAACCAAAACCTTCGGCAATCAGCGTCATCGCGATCACCAGCAGGAAGCTCAGCGCAAGCGTGACGATGGTCGGATTGCGCTCGATGAACTTCGACAGCGGGCGAGCCGCGAACAACATCGCCGTGACAGCAGCGATCACTGCAATGAACATGATGGGCAGGTGATCCGTCATGCCGACCGCGGTGATGATGCTGTCGACGGAAAACACGAGGTCGAGCAGCAGGATCTGGCCGATGGCAGCCGTCACCGTCAGGCCGCCGACGCCCATCGCAGGATTCGTGTGCGCCTCGCCGTCACGGCTCACGTGATGGTGCATTTCACGCGTGGCCTTCCACACAAGGAACAGACCGCCCGCGAGCAGGATCAGGTCGCGCCACGAAAACGCGTGATCGAACACGGAAAACACAGGCTCGGTGAGACGCGCGATCCACGCGACGGTGCCCAGCAGGCCGAGCCGCATCAGCAGCGCCAGCATGATGCCGATACGCTGCGTGCGCGCGCGTTGCGCTTCGGGGAGCTTGTTGCTCAGAATCGAAATGAAGATCAGGTTGTCGATGCCAAGCACGATCTCCATCACGACGAGCGTCACGAGTGCAGCCCATGCAGCGGGATCGGCGGCCAGGGTCAGTAAGGATTCCATTTGCGAGCGTCGTTCTCCGGTTGAGAAGAAAACGGCTGATTACTGGGTCACAGCCTGTGGAAAGCATGATCGCCTGGCGCCGTATTCGAAAAAACCAGTGATAAGCTGACGGTTGGTTCGGTTTTTTCGAGGTGAGGCCACACATGCTCAACTACCGGCACTTGCACTATTTCTGGGTCGTCGTGAAGGAAGGCGGGTTTGCGCGCGCCGCCGAACGGCTCGACATCGCGGTGCAAACCATCAGCGCGCAGGTGCGCGAACTGGAAAAATCGCTCGGACATCAACTGCTGAAGCCCGCCGGACGCGGCGTCGCGATGACGGAAGCGGGACAGGCGGCGTATGCGCGAGCGGAGGAAATCTTCCAGATCGGGCGCGCGTTGCACGACGAAGTGCGCGAAGCGGCCAGCGGGACCGTCGCGCGCTTCGCGGTCGGCTTGACGGATGGCATTTCGAAGCTGGCCGTCCATGCCATTCTTGCGGGCGCGCTGGACACGCCTTCTCTACGGCTGCTCTGCCACGAAGGCGAAGCGGAAGACCTGCTGGCGGAACTGGCGCATCACCATCTGGATCTCGTGCTGTCCAGCCAGCCCGCGCCGCACAACTCGAATCTGCGTCTATCCAGCGAGCGCCTGATCGCTTCGCCGATCGACTGGTACGGGCCGGCCGCCGTGGTGCGAAAAACGCATGTCGATCATTTTCCGCAATGCCTCGCGTCGCTGCCGGTGCTGCTGCCGACGGGGCACTCGTCGCTGCGTTCGCGCCTCGACCGCTGGTTCGAAGCGGAAGGCATCCGGCCACGCGTCGCGGGCGAGTTCGAGGACAGCGCGTTGATGGCGCTGTTCGCGTCGCGCGGCATGGGCGTGTTTCCGCTCGCGGCGTTCGGCGCCGAGCGCAACGATCCCATGCATCGCGGCTTGCGCTGGCTCGGCCGCTCGCCGGAAGTGAAGGAGGAAATACACGCAATCGTGTCGCGGCGCGGGCGGCATCATCCTTTGACGCAAAAGGTGTTGAGTGCGGCGCATGCGTGAGCGTGTTCGTGATCACCAAAAAGAAGGTTCGGTTTTTCCGAAGCTGCATTTCCGTTATTTCTGCTTTTCCTCGACGCCTCCTCACCGTACTCTTGAGCCGTACCCACGAAGGAGGTGTCTCATGCAAGTCCTGTTCAAGTCCCGCGACCGTGAAGCCGTCCGTCTGCGCAGCTTCGCGCGCCAACGCATCCGGTTCGTGTTTCGCCGCATGGACTGGCTGATTTCGAAGGCGACCGTCAGCATGTCGGACATCAACGGCCCGCGCGGCGGACTCGACAAACGCTGCCAGGTGCAGGTGCAGACGCCCGATGCTACGCCTGTCGTCGTGACGTCGATCGCAAGAGACTGGCGCGGCGCACTCGATCTCGCGCTGGCCCGCGCGGCGCGTTCGATCATCCGCAGGCAGCAGGCGCACATTGCGACTCGGCGTCCCCGTGATTTTGATGCCCTTTACGGGCGATGAACAAGGTACGCGCGAATTCCTATGAAGACAGATAGCAAACGTCTTGTGCTGAAATAGTAATATTACATAAACCTTTCGGTTATCCGGTGTCAAAGGAGAGTTGAGGGTTCTATGTCACCGCAGTCATTCAGCCAGTTTCCACAGGAGACTTGTGAATGAAAAGAATTTTGCTGTTCCTCGCCACCAACCTCGCGGTGGTGTTGGTGCTTTCAATAGTAATGAATGTGTTGGGCGTCGGCCGCTTCCTGACCGGGAGCGGGCTCGACTTCAATGCGCTGTTCGTGTTCTCGGTGGTGATCGGCTTCGCCGGTTCCATCATTTCGCTGCTTATCTCCAAACCGATGGCGAAATGGGCAACCGGGGCGCGTGTCATCGATTCGCCGCGCGATTCGACTGAGCAATGGCTGATCGACACTGTGCGGGAGCTCGGGCAGCGTGCTTGCATTCGTATGCCGGAAGTCGCAATTTTTGAAGGCGCGCCGAACGTGTTCGCCACAGGGGCTTTCAAGAATTCAGCCCTGTGGCTGTCTCCACCGGATTGCTGCAATCGTTGAACAAGGAGGAAGTGGAGGCTGTCCTTGCCCATGAGATATCGCACGTGAGCAACGGCGACATGGTCACCTTGACGCTCATTCAGGGCGTGGTGAATACCTTCGTGATTTTCTTGGCCCGTGTGGTCGGGTACTTCGTGGACAAGACCTTGTTTCGTACCGAACGCGGTGTCGGTCCCGGGTTCTACATTACCGTTATTGTTTGCGAGATTATTTTCGGCATTCTCGCTTCGGTGATCGTCGCGTACTTCTCGCGCCGGCGCGAGTTCCGCGCTGATGCGGGCTCTGCGCAACTGCTGGCTTCTCCGCGACCGATGATCAATGCGCTGGCCCGCCTGGGTGGACTTGCACCCGGCGAACTGCCGCAATCCTTCAAGGCATCCGGCATTACCGACAAGCCGGGGTGGCTCGGGCTCTTCTCCACGCACCCACCGATCGACAGGCGCATTGCTGTGCTGCAAAGCAGCGGGTAGTCAGTAAAGCAGGGCTGCGCGCGGCATTCCAACATGCGACGTCGACGTTTGGACAAGGGGTGCTCAGGCGCGGGCCGGTATGGGGCTTCCTGTAACGACCACGTGCCACGGCGCGCGGAAGCACCGGCGCGCCCGCAAATTCTCAGCGTATCCAAAGGGAAGGCGTTCATGGACGAGAGCTATCAGATGTCCCTGGTCAAGCGCATCATCCTTGCATTTCTTCTTGGCGGGCTCGTAGTGCTGAGCTACGTAGTGCTGCACCTGTTCCTGGTGCCAGTGGCCTGGGCCACCATCTTTGCCTACGTGACCTGGCCCGCCTATCGCCGCTTGCGCTCGCTTATGCGCGGGAACGCCACCGGCAGCGCGATGCTGATGACGATCATTCTCTCGGTGGCGTTCATTCTGCCGTCAATCTGGCTGATCGTGCTGCTGCGTGACGAACTGACCGCGGCCTACCAGACCGTCGCCAGCTACCTCGCCAATGGGCCGCACAAACTGCCGGAATTGATTGCGCGCGTCCCGTGGCTCGGGCTGTGGCTGCAGGATCTACTGAATCAAGTATCGGCCGATCCGATGGCTTTGCGCGCGCAAATCGCTGAGTGGGGGCGGCAGTGGACCGGAGAGGTCGGCCAGTTAGTCGGCGGCGTGGGTCGCAATGCGACGAAATTGGGCTTTGCCTTGCTGACGCTGTTTTTTATGTACCGGGACGGCGAAAGCGCGTTGGATCAAGTGCGCCGCATACTACGGCGTTTTCTGGGCGATCGCCTGGACGCCTATCTCGCTTCTATCGGCGGAACGACCAAGGCGGTCGTCTACGGGCTCGTGCTGACGGCACTGGCGCAGGGCGCGCTTGCCGGCTTGGGTTACTGGGTTGCCGGGATGCAGGCGCCGGTGTTGCTCGCTGCGTTTACGGTGCTGATCGCGTTGATACCCTTTGGCACGCCGTTCGTATGGGGATCGATCGGTGTATGGCTCCTCGTCACAGGAAAAACGATAGCCGGGGTCGGTCTTTTACTCTGGGGCGCACTGGTCGTTAGCTGGGTTGACAACCTGATTCGTCCGCTCGTGATCAGCAGCGCTACCCGGATACCGTTTCTTCTGGTCGTGTTCGGTGTGCTGGGCGGGCTTGCGGCCTTCGGCCTGGTAGGACTGTTCGTAGGTCCCGTCATCCTGGCGGTCCTGATGGCAGTGTGGCGTGGGTGGCTGGAGGAACAGGCAACCGTGGGCACTGGAACACAAGGCTAGCCCAACGCACTGCTGAAGTGATCAACTGCTTGCTGCAATCACTCACGGCTTGGGCAACGCGGCTAAAGCGAGATTTAGTCACGCTTATGTTCGCCAGTCGCGATCCGGCCACGCCGTTGCTTGCGAAATTTCTCGCATTGGCAACGGTGGCATATGCGTTCAGCCCTGTCGACCTTATTCCCGACTTCATACCCGTCCTCGGCATCTGACAGATCTGGTCGTCATGCCGCTTGGAGTCTGGCTTTGCTTGCGTCTCATCCCGAAGGCTGTCATCGAAGACAATTGCGGAAAGGCCGAAGGCTGGCTAACTGACAACCCGGTAAAGCCAAGAAGCATAGTCGGTCTCGCGACAATTTTGGCTATCTGGGCACTCGGCGCCTGGTTGCTGTGGCGTTGGCTTGCTCGCTGAACTGGTCGCACGCCTCGCACGTTGTGCGACAGCTGACGTAGCAATCGGTTGAATGTCCGGTCAAGCCAGTGCAACGGCCGGTTGAATCCGCCACGCCCAAACGGCCAGTCGTCAGATCTGGCATCGTGGCCTCTTGCCCTTGTCATGCGAGGCCAAGATCACCGAAGATCGGTGATCCGCCCATTCTTCCTGGGGACGACATGCATCCGTTCGCGAATTCCGCCAATCCAGCGGTCCACGATGACGTCTTTGCACTCTGGGATCGGCTGGCCGAGTTCTCCGCAGGCGAAGGCGATGCCGCGCTGTCCCATTTACTAACCACGCTCTGTGCGATGGTCACGGCACAGAATGCGCTTTGGGCCGTAGTTGTGAGATTGCCTTCGCCTGCGCCAAAGGATCCTTTGTTTGGCTGGCGTCCACGCCTGGTTCGGCTCCTGCATCCGGTACCCGCGATAGTCGCTTCCGTGCAGGAGCAGTTCGAAACGCTCTGGGCCGGCAAGATCGACTCGTCACATGTTGTAGCCGCGTCGGGGAACGAGCCGTTCTGCGCCAACCTGCTCTTCGAGGCGATGCCCGCTGAATGGTTTGAAGGAGAGCACTATCGCCGCCACTACCTCGAAGTCGGCCACGGCGACAGCATTCAGGTACGTTGCTCGCTCAACGACGATGTGCGGATTCATCTCTTCGTGTTTCGCGACGTGCGGGCACCTCGCTTCTCTGCGCCAGATCTCGAGCTTCTGGGCTTCGTGATGCATGGGCTGAGATGGTACTGCCGGCAGCAACTGCTCAGCCACGGCCTGCTTATCGCCGACGCTCCCCTGACGTCGGCCGAGCGAAGGGTGCTGCTGGGGCTGCTCGACGGACTCACGGAAAAGCAGATCGCCCGGAAGCTCGACCAAAGTCCGAACACGACACATGTCCATATCAAGTCGATCTACGCCAAGTTCAACGTCGGGAGTCGCGCAACGCTCACCGCGCTGTGGCTCGGCAAGTTGAGATAGCGAACTGCACGCGGTGGCGTTGCAGGCAACGATGCCGAACCGCCGTCTGCTCGATGCAATGCTGCGCCGCTTTACGCCTACCGCGTGCCGAATTGCTGAACTGGGCAAAAAACAACTACTCGGCCCGATTTGCCCGGAAACGCAGTTCTATGTCGATCCTTTCGAGCGCACCGTGACCGGCAAAGCACTTCGCGACAAATTAGGCGCCTGCGTTTTGACGCGCGCCGCCGTCCCATTCAATGGGTCCCCGAAGCAAGCCTTGGCAGGCGAATGACCGCCGGCCGGTGGGCGTTCTGCGCGCCGAAGATGGCACAGAGCCGCGACAGCAGGTGCCCAACAGCAACTTCGCCGTCACCGAGCGCGAAGTTCGCGAGTTCATCCTAGAGTGCGGACTGTTCGAGGTGGACGGGAGAGATGCCGTCGGCACCAGCTGGGCCGGGCTCACGCGATCACCTGTTCAGGTTATGTTCGGACGGCAGTGAATAACCTACGATCAGATCCAGACCAGTGTCGTATTGCAAGGTGACCATAACAACCACCGATCCTGGGCCCCGACCTCGTCGTCGAAGGAAGGAGATCACGTCGTGATTTCTGTACCGAAAGCGGATCGCCAGGTCGCTACGCTAGCGCTATTGACGCCGAGCGCTCAACGATGTTCCACGCTTAAGGAGCCGCGACATGAGTTACCCGAGCCGCGCCATACCCGTTCTAAGCTGCTGCGTATTCACAGTGATGGCCACCGCCGGATTTCAGTGCTGTATTGCTGCGACCCGTAACGCCGCTTTCGATTCCGGGCTGGATGACTCCGCCCAGGCGTCCCCTGTTTTGGGAAATACGCCGTTTCCACGCTTTGACTCATCGAAACTTCCGTTCGCTACGCAGCCATCACTTGATGACTCGATTGCCCTTTGCATGCCGGACCTCTATTGTTCGCTCGGCGTTCGATAGCACCGTCGGCCTGGGCGCACTCAGCGACAAGATCATGCAAGGCGGGTCCCTGCGCAACGGGCGCTGGCCCAATCCGGACTTGAATAAGGTATGGAGTCAAGGCGCCTCAGCGCCGAACGGTCGGCTCGGATCCAGGCCGTGCAATGGCAGCGCCAACTGAGGACCTGTCGCGACACGTTGAAGGAGCAACCATGCTCGCACGCAACATCATGAAGACGTCAGTCGTCACCGCAGCACCGAACATGACGATCCACGAGGCCGCCAGACTGCTCGTCGTCAACCATATCAGCGGCATGCCAGTCGTTGACGCGATCGGAAGGATCGTCGGCATCATCTGTCATCGTGACCTGCTGCATCGGGTAGAAAACGGGACTAGCCATGACAAGCCTCAGCGGTGGCGCGAGTTCCTGTGGTCATCGCCCCGAGGGCAGGCCGCGAGGTATGTGAAGGAGCACGGGCGTTTCGTCAGCGACATAATGTGCCACGAAGTGATCTCGATTCCCGAGGACATGCCACTCGCGCAGATTGCAGATGTCATGGAGCGTCGGCATCTGAAACTCGTGCCGGTGCTGAAACACGGTAAGTTGGTCGGAATCGTCAGCCGCTCAAACCTGATCTGTACGCTCGTTTCCGTTGTAGCAACCATGGACTCGGCGTCGCGCGACGACGCAAGTCTACGCGACGCGATAGCCCGGGAAATGTACGGGCAGCGCTGGGGGCTTCCGAAGCAGTGCGTAATCGTCAAGGAAGGCGTTGCACATCTATGGGGTGTGATCGAGAGCGAGGAAGAGAAACGCGCGATTCAGATTGCCGCCGAGGGCGTGGCGGGCGTCAAGCGCGTGGAATATCACCTGGAGTTCCCAAGCGTGATTCCAGCGCTGTAGTTTCCATACAGCGGCAACGCATCCTGAGGTTGGCCGTGAGTTGCCCCCGACCGGCGGACGCTTCGCCGATGGCTGGAGTCACGGCCAGATTGCCGGCAGAAGGTCCGGGCTGCGTGTTGCATCAGGCGATGCATCATTTGGCAGATGATGCGCGGGTAACCTGGCGGACCAGGAAAGTCCGAAACATGTGCGGGAGCAGTCGCTCGAAGGTCCGCGTGACGACGCTCGCGAATGACGGTTCCTGGCGGCGGATTCAACCGGTCGATGCAATAGTTCGATGGAACCGTTCAGCCGGCGTTTCGTAATCCAACGTCTTCCTTGGACGCTCGTTCAGCCTTCGAGCCACGGCGTTGAGTTTGGCCTGTGAGTAGACCGACAGATTGATGCCTTTCGGGAAGTATTGTCTCAACAGGCCATTGGTGTTTTCATTCGAGCCACGTTGCCAGGGGTGTTTCGGATCGCAGAAATACACGGCAATGTCGGTGGCGATGGTGAACCGTTTATGGTCCGCCATCTCTGATCCCCGATCCCAGGTAAGCGATTTATACAGTTCCTTCGGCAGCTTTCCAGCATGTCTGATGAGCGCATTGACTACTGTTTCGCTGTCCTTGCTGGCGATCTTCACCAGCATCACATAGCGCGTCTGACGCTCTACAAGCGTTGCAATCTGGCTACCGCCACTGCCACACAGGAGATCGCCTTCCCAGTGTCCCGGCACCGCGCGATCTTCCACGGTGGCGGGGCGTTCACTGATTGATACCGCGTCGCGGATCCTGCCGTGATCGTCCGTTTTCTGCGTGTGATGGCGCGAGCGACGCATGGCCCGGGTGCGCCGTAGATGCTCCAGCAGCTCTTTCTTCAATGCACCCCGTGCCTGAATGAAAAGACTGCGGTAGATGGTCTCGTGTGACACGTGGTAGTCCTCGCTGCCTGGCCAGGCTCGTTTGAGCCATCCAGCAATCTGCTTGGGCGACCACTGCAACTGGAGCTTGTCGGCCACGATATGGGCCAGCATGCGGTGTTCGACCATTTGCAGACTTTGGGGCGCAGCGACCGATCCCATGCCAGCTGGTCGGCGTGGCTGGCCCGATAGCCGCCCTGTCCACTGTTGTGCTTGATCTCGCGACAGACCGTGGACGGTGACCGCGACAGCCGCCGGGCGATTGACTGAATCGAATCGCCCGCGACGAGACCTCGCGAAATCTCCTCGCGTTCGGCAAGCGTCAGCGCCAGTCTGGATCGCTGGCGGGGTGCCGGCCGGATTCCTCCAGTTTGCGCCAGAATTCCCTGTACTGACGAGTGATTGCGGTCAAATAGCCGGGCGATGTGCTGCAGCGACTCGCCTTTACGCCAGCGTTCCCACATCAATGCCTTCTGGCTTTCGCTGTAATAGATCCGGCGCCTCTGTTTCATTTGCAACACTCCCGCCGCTCATGCGACGTTCATTGTGTTGCATCGACCGGTTGAATCCGCCCTCGCTGACCGACAGGCCTTCTTCTTCGAGCCGCTTCGCCGTACCGAGCCCGCCATATCCTGCCCGGTAGAGTTCTATCGCGCGCCGCCATGCTGCCGCTTTCTCCGGAATCAATTCGAACCGTGCGAGCTTGTCCGGGTTATCGATGTAGCGCACCCACGAGGGGGCTTGCGTGGGACTACCGACCAGCCCGCGAAACTTGCCTTCGGTCCACTGCTCGGCACGCTTGCGGAACGCGTCCCCGACAAGCTGGCTTTTGCGGTCGCTTTCTTCGTGCGCGCGAATCATCGACAGTACGCTATAGATGAGGCTCATCGGGTCGGCGCGCAGGCTGCCTGCGTTGTACTCGCGATTGTCGGTCGCGGTGACGACCGTAATCCCGGCATTGACGATGCTGGCAAGCTGCGCCTGAGCATCCAGCGCGCTCGCGCGCGAAAGGCGGTCGAAGTTTTCGACGATCAGAACCGAGCCCCAAGGGATGCGGCCTCCCTCAACGGCTTTGAGGAACGCGCCGAGCGCGCCCTTCTTGATGTGCTTCTGGGGTAGGCGCTCAGGCCTTCGTCGCGCATCGTCAGCGACTCGTTCAGCTCGAGGCTATGTGAGGCCGCCCACTTCGCGGCGTACTCTGCCTGACGCTCGGCGCTCGTGCCGGCTGCCTGCTTCAGCGAACTGAACCGCGTGTAGCTGTAGACTCTGCCAGGGGGATGGGAAGGCGCGAGTTTGCGCGCTGATTGACGTACGGGTGCCATCTCGATTCGACCAAAAAACGGGTGGAATCCTGAGTATATATTCAATAACCGCGAGGTTCGCCGCGCTATACCACAGCAGCGACCAGGTGAACACCGCGCGCCGCCCGAAGCGATCCGCGAGGAAACCGCACGCGATCGTGCCGATAAACAGGCCGCCAAACAGCGCGGCGATGAAACTCGCGACGCCGGTCGAGCCGAACAGACCATGCGTGGTCGCGGTCAACATGCCGCTTTTCACGAGGCCCGGCGCGATATAGCCGGAGTACAGAAGGTCGTAGAGTTCGAAGAAGAAGCCCAGGCTCAGCAGAACCACCAGCTTCCAGACGGAGCGCGTGGCAGGCAAGCGGTCGAGGCGCGCCGAAATGCTGCCGGCGTCGAGCGATGCATGGCCCGCCGCCTGAGCGGGCGTGCTGCGGGCGGCGCTGCCGGCCGCATCAGTGGAATGCGCCACGGTACCGCCGTTGCGCGCGACGGACCCCGCGGGATCGGGGAATGCCATGTTGTCTGTCTCCTTCTGTTGCGACTGCTTTTACGGCAGGCTGATCGCTTACCGCGGCCGGTTCGATGCCGGCCTTGCGTTTTGTCGCGCGTCGCACGCGCCACGATGGGTCGGCCGGAGTCCGGCCAGCGTTCTAGCCGTGCCCGCGTTGCAATTGTTCGAACGTGGTGATTTTCCCGGCCAGCGCGCTCGCCGCGACCGTGTACGGGCTCGCGAGCCAGACGTCGCCTGGTCCCGAACGGCCCGGAAAATTGCGGTTGATCGCGCTGATCGTCACGTCGTTCGGGTTGGCCGATTGTCCCGGTCCGCAGTTTGCGCACGAGCCGCAGCCAGGCATCACGAGCGTCACGCCCGCGCGCTCGAACACCGGCAGATAGCCCTGCTCCTCGCAATACGCGCGCACCGCCATCGTGCCGAATTGCAGATACAAACGCGTGCGCTCGGGCACCCGAAGGCCATGCTCGACGCCCCAGCGCAGCACCTCGTGATAGAAATCGAAGTCCTCGCGCTTGCCCGCGGTGCACGAGCCGCCGTACGCGATATCGATCGCGACGTCCTGTTCGAGCCGCGGCGCCGGCACGCCATTGCCGGGGTCGCCCGGACGCGCGAGCATCGGTTCGATCGCGTTCGCATCGATATGGATCATGTCGCGATAGGTCGCGTCCGCGTCGCTTTTCATCCAGCCTTCCAGCACGAAATCGACGCCGCGCCGCTCCTTCAGGAACGCGACCGTGCGCTCGTCCGGTTCGACGATGCCGGTAAAGCCGCCGAGTTCCGCGACCATGTTGGTCAGCGTCGCACGTTCGTCGATCGACATCGCGCGCACCGCCGCGCCGCCGTATTCGAACACGAGGCCGATCGCGCCGCCCGAGCGAATCGCCTCCATCCGCAGCAGATGCAGCACGACGTCCTTTGCCGTCACGCCGTCGCGCAACTGGCCGTCGATCTCGATGCGCAGCGTCTCCGGCACCTTGCAGCGCACGTAGCCCGTGACCCAGCTATTGGCGATTTCGGTCGCGCCCGCGCCAAATGCGAGGCAGCCGAGCGCGCCCGAATGCGGCGTGTGCGAATCGGTACCGCATGCTACCTGGCCCGGCAGCACGTATTGCTCGGCCATCAACGCATGACAGATGCCCTCGGAGCCGGGCACACCATCGAGCGCACCGTGCGAGCGCACCGGGTAGCCGCGCGAAAACGACGTGTGGCCTTCCATCAGATTCGCGACGCCCGGCAACAGACCGTCGCGCACGTGAGGGATGCTCTGCGGCGCGAGCACCAGATGATCCTGGAACGCGATGATGTGATCCGGCGCATGCAGCGGCGCGGGCTTGCCGAACGCCCGATGCATCAGATGCGCGCACATGCCGGTGAAATAGTCGTGGCTGAAGCGCCAGTCGGCGGCGATGAACACGCCGTCGCCGCGCTGCGCGCTCGCGGTGCCCGGATGCAGATGACGGTCGATGATCTTCTCGACCAGCGTTTTCGGCTCGGCGCCCGGCGCCTCGTTCGGGGCATCGCTCGCGCGCGCGCCCGGCGCGGGCCACTCCACGAACCGGCTATACGCGAGCAGCCCGCCGCTGCGGATGATCTGCTGCGTGAGCGAGTCGCGGCCTTTGAGGAATTCGTCGATCGGCACCGCAACGCCTGCGAGCAGGCGATCGAGCACGGAAAAATCGGTCGTGGTCAGAATGCCGATGTTGTCGCAGTTCTGCTGATAGATACGCTCGAAGCTCTCGGCAACGACCAGGCGAATACCTGCGGACAACTCCGCGAGCGGGCTCGATTCGCGCGACGAGCCCTTGCCGTAGCGCTTGCCGGCCACCGTCACGCGAAAGCCGCCGTCCTTCACCGCATTGCGGCCGATCGGCAGACGCTCGCCGGCCTTGAAGCCGACGTACGGGTACTGGCCGAGGCGCTCGTCGTAGGTGAGCATTACGGTGACGGGCGTGATCTCGTCCGTCGACACGTTGTCGCGCAACGGCCCCGCCGTGTCGCGAGTGAAGTTTTCGCCGGCCAGTTGCGCCTCGATCACGGCCGGGTCTTGCGACAGGTACAGCACGCGGCCGTCCAAACGAATCGTATCGCTCATCACTGCATTCTCCTTGCGCTCACTATACGGTGCGCAAGGCGGATGCCGAAGTGCCGGTGCGGCAATGCTGCCGTCTCGTTTCGCGAATGCTCGATGGCGGAGCCGCGGCGCGGAGTGCGGGTGGTGGAATCGTCTAAGGCGGATTGCCGAGGAACGACACCAGCGCGGCCGCGCTCGCGCTCAACTGCTCGCGCGCCTTGAAGATGATGATCAGATGACGCTCCGCCCACGCATCGGCAAGCGGCAGCAGCCGCACGTCGAGCGTGTTCACGTAGAGCAGGCCGACCGGCTCGGGCACGATCGCGATGCCGAGCCCCGCATGCACCATCCGGCACAGCGCATCGAGACTGCTCACGCGCATCCGCACGTCGAGCTGCTGGCCCGCGCTCGCCGCCTGCTGCGCGAGCAAGCGTGTGAGCGCGCTTTCGCTGCGCAAGCCGACGAAGCTGTCGTGCAACAGATCGTCGAAGTTCACCCGCGCCGCGCTCGCGAGCCGATGCCCACCCGGTACGAGCACCGCGAGCCGGTCCTGGCGGTACGGCATCTGCTCGAACGCCTCGCTGCCAGCAACCGGATTGCAGATGCCGAAGTCCGCGCCGTGTTCGTCGACGATACGCAGCACGTCCGCGCTGTTTTCTTCTTCGAGTTCGATCGCTACATCCGGGAACGCGCGGCCGAACGCGGCCACGTCTTCAGGCAGAAACTGCACGATCGACGACAGATTCGCGACCACCCTCACGCGCCCTTTGACGCCCGTCGAAAAGCGCGACAACTCCGCGCTCATCTGCTCGATATTGCCGATGATCGCGAGCGCGTAGCGCAGCACGGTCTCGCCGACCGGCGTCACGGTAATGCCGCGCGACTGACGCTGAATCACCGGCAGCCCGATCAGCGCCTCGATCTCGGCGATGCGCCGGCTCACCGCCGACGACGCGATGAACTCGCGCTGCGCCGCGCGCGCGATATTGCGCTCCTGGCAAACGGCGACGAACAGACGCAGCGAAGTCAGATCGAGTTTCTTGAGCAGGTTTTCCATGGGACGAGGCGACGGATCTTACGACAATGGCGGCAGATCGCTGGAATCGTGGCCGTTATCGTCTCACGGCAAGCGGTGTTGCGCCATTGCGCCGACGGCGGCCCTCACAGCGCATCATGAAAGATGATGCCGACCGTATGCCGATGTCCCGAGCGCAGGCGGCTCACGCCGTGCCGCAGATTCACGCGATACGGCCCGCGCGTACCCTGCACGGGCCGGCTGTTCACGGTGAACACGACCGCGTCGCCCTTCGCGAGCGGCACGACTTCGGCACGCGACTGCATGCGCGGACGCTGCTCGGTCATCACGAACTCGCCGCCTGTGAAGTCGCGCCCCGGCTCCGACAGCAGTACCGCAACCTGCAGCGGGAACACGTGTTCGCCGTACAGATCCTGATGCAGGCAGTTGAAATCGCCCTCGCCGTATTGCAGGATCAGCGGCGTCGGACGCACCTGGCCGGCGTCATGGCAGCGTCGAATGAAATCCGCATGTTTCGGCGGATAGCGCACGTCGATGCCCATCGCCATGTTCCAGCGGTTCGCGACCGGCACGAGGTGGGGATAAAGGGCACCGCGCAAGCCGCCGACGAGCGACGGCAGCGGATACGCAAAGTACTTGTATTCGCCGCGACCGAAGCCGTGGCGCGCCATGACGACGCGGCTGCGATAAAGCGCGTCGCGTGTATAGAGAGCGCTCAGCGCGTCGCATTCGCGGGGCGTCAACAGTTGCGGCACGGCGGCGCAGCCGTACTGATCGAGATCGTGTTCGATGCGCGGCCAGTCGAGTGCGTCGGCGCGTTGGTCGATCGTTTGGGTGGGAGCGATTGCGTTCATCGTCGATGAGTGGGCGGCGCGGGCTCGTCGCCCGCGCCATCAAAGTAGGTAGCTCGATGAACTTAGTGTACGAGTGTGGTGGCGGGAAAACACTCCGGGTCTTGCGGTCAAATTCAGCCGCACTGCACGGACGGACGATTCACGCTACGCTGTCGGTATCGTTGCGGCCGCACTTGCCGCCGCCGCATCGCACTTCATTCCGCCTAGGACAACCATGAAACAGCAGCTCACCATCGATTTTGTTTCCGACATCGCCTGCCCGTGGTGCGCGATCGGCCTGTCGTCGCTGCAGCTCGCGCTCGCGCGGCTTCAGGACAAAATCGACGCGCGCATCGTCGTGCATCCATTCGAACTGAATCCGCAGATGGGACCGGACGGCGAAGACATCGTCGAGTATCTCGGCAAGAAATACGGCCGCACGGCCGCGCAGATCGCCGAAACGCAGGCGATGATCCGCGAACGCGGCGCGAGCGTCGGCTTCGATTTCGGTCCGCGCACCCGCACCTACAACACGTTCGACGCGCACCGCCTGCTGCATTGGGCCGGCCTGAAGGGCCACCAGTTGCCGCTGAAGCTCGCGCTATTGCGCGCGTATCATGCCGACGGCAAGAATCCGGGCAATCATGACGTGCTGGTCGAAGCGGCCCAGTCGGTAGGACTCGACGCCAACGAAGCGCGCGACGTGCTGACGAGCGGCGCGTATGCCGATGAAGTGCGCGAAGCGGAAAAGAACAATCAGGAAATGGGCATTCAATCGGTGCCGTCGATCATTTTCAACCGCCGCTATCTGGTGACCGGCGGCCAGCCGGTCGAGCAATTCGTGCAGGTGATCGAGGAGATCGTGGCGAAAGAGACAGCGTAAGGTTCATCGTCGAAGCGAAGCGTAATGGACGGCCCATTCTGAGCACCTGGCTCACGCATGCACTCGCGAATGCTTGCGTGTTGTCTCTTCAACACATCTGAGCAAAGATAGCCTGGGTCCATTGTCCAAGCCGTCCCGGCTGCTTGCAACAGGTCTTTCTTATCCCACTGCACGCGCCTTAGAGCCGCTTACAGATAGCTGCAAACGTAGTCCAGCGTTTCAACCACATCGATATCGAAGCGGCTCTTGCCAGGCACCGAGAACGATTCGCCCGCGCCATAGGTCTTCCACTCATCGCTGCCGTCGAGACGGATGCGGCATTTGCCCGCCTGCACTTCCATCAGCTCCGGCGCGTCGGTGCCGAAGTTCAGCGTGCCGGGCAGGATCACGCCGAGCGTCTTGCGCGTGCCGTCGGCGAACAGCACGGTGTGCGACACGCACTTGCCGTCGAAGTACACGTTGGCTCGTTTGACAACAGAAACCTGGTCGAATTGCGTTGCAGCCGTCATGGCGGTCTTCCTCTGGATCATCGTGAAGGGATGCGTTGCGGCCCGGTGGGCGCGGCAGACGGCGCGCGATCCGCGCAAGCCGCCCGCGCAGGGCCCCTGCCGGGCGCGAGCCCGCCATCATACATGGCTATTGATGGCGGCAATACGGTAAAGTCTGCCAGAACCATATCGACACCTACACAGACTCATTCGACCCATGCGCTCTCCCGCTCCTTCCGCCGGCGCCGTATTGTTGTTGATCGATCTGCAACGCGCGATCGATCATCCGAGCTGGGGCGAGCGCAACAATCCCGCCGCCGAGACGCAGGTGAGCCGCTTGCTCGCGCATTGGCGTAGCCGAGGCTGGCCGGTGTGGCATGTGCGGCACGACTCGACGGAGCCTGGGTCGCACTATCGGCCGGGTCAGGCGGGACACGAATTCAAGGCGTCGAACGTGCCGTTGCCCGACGAACCGGTGATTGCGAAACGCACGAATAACGCGTTCATCGGCACGGGACTCGAGGACCGCCTGCGCGCCGCCGGCCACTCGACGCTGGTCGTGGCGGGCGTCATCACCAACAACTCGGTCGAGGCCACGGTGCGAATGGCCGGCAACCTCGGTTTCGATACGTATCTCGTGGCCGACGGCTGTTTCACTTTTGCACGGACCGACTGGCACGGAACGCCGCGCAGCGCCGACGACGTTCATGCGATGTCACTGGCCAATCTCGATCACGAGTACTGCACGGTCGTCACGACGGACACGCTATTGGGCAACGGGCAACCGCAATAACCGCAGCGTCGATCTGCTGCGCGGCGAGCGACAATCAGGTGGAACAGGAGGACTTGTGAGAAAAGACAGCGCGAGCGCCCCGATTGGCGTCATTGCCGCGGCAGCGATTGCGATCGGCACTGCGACCTGTGCGAATGCGCAAACCAGTGGCGGCATGCCGAACGATGCTTCCGCGCAAAGCCAATCCATCGCGGTATCGCCGGCTCGCAACAGACCCGATAGCGAGCTCGCGCGCGACGTGCGGCGCGCGCTCGCACGCACACCGAACCTGCATTCAACGTCGATTCACGTGCAGGCGCGCCGCGGTATCGTGACGCTGACCGGTTGGGTACCGCAGCGCGCTCAGGTGCAACGCGCGGGCAGTGTCGCGAGGTCGGTGCGCGGAGTCAGACAGGTGAATAACCATCTGAATGTGCGCACGAGAGGTGCCAGCGGTCACTAGCGCAAAACGAATAAAAGAAAGTACTCAGCCCGCCACGAATGCGGCGGGCTGAGTACTTTCTATCGGCCAATCAATCGATGCGTGCGAGTATTCGCCGCGGCGTTCCATTGCTGCGCAACGCCGCCACGACTCGCGCAATACCTCAACGCCACATACGATAGCTGTAGACCGGCGCGCGATACGCATACACGCGCGGCTGCGCCCAATAGACCGGCGGACGATAAACCTGATAAGCGACAGGCGCGACCGGTTGAACCACCGTTTCCACGACCTGCGGCACTTCATCGTATTGCGCCTGCGGATAAACCGGCACGTACTGCACGGGCGGCTGAGGATAGTCCTGCCGCACGTATACCGGCTGGTTGTCGTAGACCGGCTGCATCTGCGCGTAGGCCGGCGCCTGCTGGTATTGCATTGGCGGCGGCGCGTATTGCGGCTGCTGGTACACCTGCTGATATTGCTGTTGCGGCGGCGGTTGCGGCACCTGACGCTGCGCGTATTGGACCGGCCGCGGCTTCTGAGGCTGCGGCGGAATACTCGTGTACTTCGAGTTATCGTCTTCGGGAACGCCCGGCGGCAGCGGCGGCACGTCGACCCGCGCGACGTCGGTCCTGGCGGGTTGCCGCTGACCGTGATTGTGCGAGTCGATCATTGCCTGGTAATCGGCCTGATCCTGCTTGCCGCGGTTGATATAGCCATTGCGATACGCGCGGGCCACGTCCGACATCTTCGCATTCGGATCTTCTTTCATGCCGTCCGCATTGACCTTGTACTCGTTCGGACTGAGCGAGCCGGCCGGCACCTCGTCGACGGACGCATACGCTGCTTCGGGTCCGTCGGCCCACGCTGGATAACACTGCAGCGTTAGCACCGAAGCGACCGTCGTCACCCCGAGCCCCCAAAGCGTCGTTGTTCTCATGATCCACCTCGCGGCCGATTAAGAGTATTGAAAGCCGAAATTTTTACTTGCAGGTGTGGCTATTTGTCTGCGCGTGCAATTGTTATTTTTTAGCACATTCCTTTGACGTCGGCATTATTTTTTCTTTGCAAATGAGCGGTGTAGCGCACGAGTGACACGGCGGGTCCAAAGGCGAGCCAGGAGAAACCCTGAGAGTCAGAGTTGCCGAAATGGACCGCCTGGTACGGCGGTTCCGCACGCCGCCGCGGAGCGATTCTTTTCGCCCTGAATGACGTAGTAGCAACGCGGCCTTTCAGCGCGCCATGTCGTATCAAGCGCTACGCGACAACTCGGCTTTCCCTATTGCGCGCACTACCGTTCTCTGCTCGCGCGAAAGTCAAACAATTCGCATAAAGGAGGCTCCGCAATTCGCGTTGAATACCTTCCGAAAGATTCGCGGATTACGATTCACTTTATCTTTGCACGCGGCATTCGCTTTGCTGAATACGGACATTTCCGTCCTGTCCCGGAGGCAGCCCATGAAAGACACCGCCACGCCAACCGCCGCGGATCGGGTTCCACTGACCGCCGCGCCTGCATCGAGCGCCGGTGACGACGGCTCGCTGCCGCATCTGCGCGAGATTGCGTCGTTCGGGCACCAGGTGACCGGCGTCGCCGTCGCCGCGGACGGACGCATTTTCGTCAACTTCCCGCGCTGGACAGAAGACGCGCCGATCTCCGTCGGCGTACTCACACCCGATGGCGACGTCCGTCCTTATCCCGACGATCGATGGAACGGCTGGCGCAATGCCAGGCGTGACGAGTTGAACCCGCAGGATCGCTGGGTCTGCGTGCAGGCGATGCTGTGCGATTCCCAAAACAACCTGTGGGTACTCGACCCCGGCGCGCCGGCCCAGGCGTTCGTCGTGCCGGGTGCCCCTAAACTGGTCCGCATCGATCTTGCGACGGATAGCGTCGTCGGCTGCATTGCGTTCACGCTCGAAATCGCGCCTCAGGGCAGCTATCTGAACGACGTGCGCATCAGTCCGGACGGCCGTTTCGCCTACATCACGGACTCTGGAACACGCGGCGCGATCGTGGTGGTCGATTTCGGCACCGGTCAAGCGCGCCGCGTGCTCGACGGGCATCCGTCGACGCAAACGGATCCGGGCGTCACGGTCCATGCTGGCGGCGCACCACTGCGGCGTCCCGATGGACGCGGCGTCGAATTGGCGGCCGACGGCATCGCGCTCACTCGCGATGGACTGTATCTGTACTGGCAGGCGGTGAAGGGCAAAACGCTTTACCGCGTGCCCACCGAAGCGCTTCGCGATACCACGCTCGCGACCGATGAAGTCGGCAACCGCGTCGAGAAAGTGCTCGAGCATCGCCCCGCCGACGGGCTGCACATCGACCGGACGGGGCGCCTGCTGATTACCGCGGTCGAAGAACATGCGGTGAAGGTATGGGACGGCGCGACATTGACGACGTTGCTGCACGAGCCCGGCCTGCGATGGCCGGATACGTTCGCGGAAGGGCCGGACGGCACGATCTACCTGACCGATTCACGCATTCCCGAGATGAACTGGTTCAAGCCGGGCCATCCCGACGCGCTGTCTTCGAGGTTGCTGATCATTGCCGACGCCGCTCCGTCAGCGGCGCCGGACACCAAACCGGGCACGCCGCCCGGCTCGCAAAGCGAAGCGGATCGGAACCGCTCACCCGACTGACGCCACACCGCGGCCGCCGTTCGTCCGCGCGGCCCGGCGCGCCGAGGCCGGCCGGGAACGCGCCATGCTAGTGCAGGACAAGAGCTGGCGCGCGCCAGCGCGTATGCCGTACATGCACGCGCCAAACGGCGCCCGGGGGTCGAGGGATGATCGGCGAAACCTCATTCGCAACGCACTGCCCGCCTGAAAACGGACAGCCGATGGAGAACGTCGCATGACGATCGGCTGCCCCGAATGCGGCGCGCTCGAAGACATCCCGCCGCTCACCGCGCATACCTACGCGCGTTGCCGCGCCTGTCACTTTCCGCTCGAGCGGCGTAGCGGCCGAAGCCAGACCGCGGCGCTCGCCTGCGCGGCCGCGACCTTCGTATTGCTGTTTCCGGCCAACCTCGCGCCCCTGATGTATGTCCATATGCTCGGCGTCGAACGCTCATCACTGCTGCCGTCGGGCATCGTGGAGATGTGGAACGATGGCTGGTTCATTCTCGCGGTACTGCTCGGCACCTTCGGTATCGTGCTGCCATTCATCCGCTTTGGCGGCCTCGTGATCGTCCTCGTCGCGCTGCGGCTCGGCCGGCGTACCAGAGGAATCGGTGCGCTGTTTCGCTGGACCACCTCGCTCGATATCTGGACCATGCCCGATGTCTATCTGGTCGGCTGCTTCGTCGGTTACGCGCGCGTGACGCAGAATCTGACCGGCACGATCGCCCCCGGCGGCTACTGCTTCATCGCCGCGGCGCTGCTGTCGATGCTCACGCGCGCGTCGCTCGACCGGAGAACGGTGTGGCGCGCGATCGCCGCGGAAAACGAGTTGCCGGAACATGAAGCGCCGCTGTCCTGCACGGTTTGCGATCTGGTCGTGCCGATGTCGCAGGAGGGGCGCCCCTGCCCTCGCTGCGCACTGACGTTGCGCGCTCGCAAAACCGACGCCGTCGTGCGCGCGGCTGCGCTGTCGCTCGCCGCGCTCGTTCTGACGATCCCGGCCAACCTCTTTCCGATGACCACTTCGATGCAACTCGGGCGGACCCACTCAACCCGGATCATCGACGGCGTCTACCAGCTGTTTCACGCTGGCCTGTGGCCGATCGGCATTCTGATCATCTGTACGAGCATCGTCATTCCGGTGGCGAAGATTCTCGGCATGGCATGGTTCGTCGTCTCCGTTCGGCGCCGTTCGCGCCGGCATCTGCGGCTCAAGGCGCATCTGTACCGCCTGATCGACGAACTCGGCCGATGGTCGTACGTCGACGTGTTCACGATCGCCGCGTTCGTGCCGCTGATCCGGTTCGACGGCATCGCCGCGGCCAGACCCGCCATCGGCGCCACCGCGTTCGCGCTGGTCGTGTTGCTGACGATGGCCGCTTCGCGCGCATTCGACCCGCGCCTGATGTGGGACGTCCACCCGCGGAGCAAGCGATGAGCGGCACGCGTCCCCGTCGTTCGCAGGCCCAGGTGCGGCGCAGCGCGTGGCCCGGCTGGATCTGGGCGGTGCCGGTCGCAGCCTTCGCGATGGCCGGATGGCTCGGCGTTCGCGCGTTGATGCATCAGGGCGAGACGATCACGGTAACCTTCGACAACGCGTACGGCATGAAGCCCGACGACACGATCGTCACGCTGCGCGGCGTGAAGGTCGGCGCCGTCTCGGAGATTACGCTCGCGCCCGATGGCCAACACGTGAAAGCCGAGCTCAAGATAGATCGCGCCGAAAAAAAGTATCTGCGCAGCGAGACCAGGTTTTTCCTGCGCGGCGCCCACGTTGATCTCAACGATCCAGCGTCGATCAAGGCAGTGCTGTCCGGCCCCGAGATCGTGATGGAGCCCGGGCCCGGCGAGCCGGCATCGCGTTTCGACGGTGTCGATCGCCGCCCCGCGCTCGCGCCGGGGCACGGCCCGGTCGTCACCTATCTGGTGCGCTTCGACGGTGCGGTCGGCGACCTGAAGAGTGGTGCCGATGTGCAATTGCGCGGTTTCGACGTGGGCACCGTCACCAGCGTGCGCCTGAACTACGACGCACGCACGGGCGCGCTGAGCACCCCGGTGCAGATCGCGCTGAACCCGTCGCAGCTTGGCATCGTCGGCGCGCCGCCACCGGCCAACGGGGACTGGCGCCCGCTCGTCGACGGCATGCTCACCCGCCTCGTCGCCACAGGCTTGCGCGCGCGGTTGTCGCAAGATCCGCCGCTTGTCGGCGCGGACAAGATCAACCTCGACTTCGTGCAAGGCGCGCCGGTGGCGACGCTCGCCAGCGAGGACGGTCTGCCCGTCATTCCGAGTGTCGCCGCCGCGAATCTCGACACGACGATGGCCAAGGCCAACGAGGTGATCCAGAAAATCGACGATCTTCCGATCCGGCAAACCGGCGAACAGGTCCGCAGTATCGCCGCGCATATCAACGCGCTCAGTTCCTCGCCTCAGATCAAGGACAGCCTGACGCACATCGACCACTCGGTCGCGCAGATCGATCACACGTTGCAGCAGGTCTCGCCACAGATCGGTCCGCTCGTCGCGCAATTGCGCGAGACGGCGAACGCGGCCGATCGCACCGTTGCCGCGGCGAACCGGACGCTAGGCGGCGACGCGTCGAGCCAGAACGACCTGCCTGCCGCCATGCAGGAGCTGACCGACACCGCACGCTCGATTCGGGCACTGGCCGACTATCTCGACCGCCATCCGGAGGCGCTGATCCATGGCAGGCAGCAGGAGGCTCAATGATGACGAGGTCCACGTTCCCCGTCGGACGCGCCGTCGGGGCATCGCTCGCGACGAGCGTCAGGACGGCGGCGTTTGTCGTAACCGTCGCGGCAATGACGCTCGCCGGATGCGGACACAGCATACCGACACGCTACGTGACGTTGAACCCGATGCCCGCCGACGCGCCGCCCGCCACGGCGCCGATCCCACCGATTCAACTGACCGCCGTGCATATTCCCGCGGTGCTCGATCGGCTCGAAGTCGTCACGCTGGCTTCGCAGAACCGGCTGACGATCGACGATAGCGACCGGTGGGGCGCACCGCTCGCTCTGATGATGCGCAAAACGCTTGCCCAGGACTTGCTGATGCGACTGCCCGCCGGATCGTTCGTCGTTCCGGATGCACCCGCGCCGCCCGGCACGCGCAGGCTGGTCGTCACCGTGCTGAATGCCACGGCCGACCCGCGCGGCACGCTGACGCTGCAAGCGGAGTGGACGCTGCTGGCCGGGCACTCGGATCACGCGCCGCAGCGGCAGCAGGTGACGCTCGACTCCGTGATCAATGGACACGATGCGCTCGCGCAGGCGGCCGCGTTGAGCCGCGTTCTCGGCGATTTGGCCGACCGGATCGCGGCGTCGGTCCTCGCGCACTGACCGACGGCGTCGAGTTCGCTGCTGCGTCGATCACGCGGTACCGTTATCGCCTTTCCTTGCGGAAAGCCGGTTGAAACGCTGCTCGACCACGCGTGTTCCCCATTGCGTGCCTTCCGATTCTTCACTTGACCGAAAGCCGAATGACTCGTACAGATGACGCGCCGCGTCGAGCCCCTTGAACGTCCATAGATAGGTTTCGTCGAACCGCCCGTCGACGAAACGCATGGCATGCGACAGCAATTGCCGTCCAATCCCGGCGCCGCGCAAAGAATCGTCGACGATGAACCAGCGCAAATGATCGACAGCCGTGTCGTTATCCCCGTCGATCACGACAGACGCGAGCGTACGGCCGTTTTCGACGTATAGCCAAAGCCCTTTACCTTCGGCCGGCAAGGCCCCCGCGAACTCCGCCAGCCCCGTCGCGACCTTCCTTTCGAAGAAGGCGCCGAAACCCCAGTGTTGCGCGTAATAGCGCCCGTGCAGACTCGCGATATCGCCGATGCAGCCGGCTTGGTAGCCTTCCACGATTGCCGCGGACCCCGCTTCCGTCGCGGCAAGCACCAGCCGGCGGGAAAACTCGCGGAGTTCGAGAATCGTCGTGTCGCGGGGCTTGGCGGGGGCGTCAAATCGGATTGCCCAGTGGACAGCGCTGCCTTGATGCGCGCCTTGATGCGCGGCCTTTAAACGGCGTCGGGTACCTGACGAGTCTTCAGAAACGCTTCGAGCGTTTCGCCGCGCATGCTCGCGTACACGCCGAGATTGGTGATCTTCACCACACGCGCGAACTTCTCGAGCACGAAGAAAGACACCCCATAACGGATCAGACCGATCCAGTCGGTGTTGTCGACCAGCGTGCGTTCTTCCGGCGTCAGGCCGGCCGCATCGTATGAGGCGGTGCGGTTTTCGAGCCACAGCGCGCGCGCCGACGCTTCGCGCATCTGCCAGAAAAAACGGTTCAGGCGCATCGCCTTCATGCTCTGGCGGATATCGAACGGATACGTGCCGGTCAGTTCTTCGACGCCAACCAGTTGCGGATTCATTACGCCACCTCTTCTTCGTAGATCGTCACGGCCATCGCGGTGCTGGTCGCCAGGTAGTAGCTGCGATGCAGTTCGCGGACCTTCTGACCCAGGGCGCCGCGCATCGCGAGCCACATGATCGTCTCGACGCTTTCCGCGCCGCCGAGGCGCACGTAATCGACGTGCTTCATCGCGGCAAGACGCTCCGGATCGCTGACGATCAGGTCGAGGAACTCCATGTCCCATTCGGTGTTGTTGAAGCCGCTGCGTTCGCCATGCACCTGGTGCGACAGCCCGCCCGTGCCGACCACCACGACCTTCAGGTCCTGCTCGAACGATTCGATCGCGCGACGCAGCGCCTGGCCGAGCCGGTAGCAGCGATTCGCGGTGGGCAGCGGATACTGCAGCACGTTCACTTCGAGCGGCACCAGCGACAGCGGCCAGCCGCCCTGATGCGGCAGCATCAGCGACAGCGGCGAATTGACGCCGTGATCGAGCGGGCGGTCCTGGAAGACGGTCAGATCGAATTCGTCGGCGACCAGTTGCTCGACGATATGGATCGCGAGATCCGGATGACCGGCGATGTCGGGCAGCGGACGCTTGCCGGCGCCTTCATCGGCGAATTCGTGATTGGGCGACACGCCGAGCGCGAACGTGGGATAGCAGTCGAAGAAGAAGCTGTTCGCGTGGTCGTTGTAGAACATCACCATCACGTCGGGCTTCTGCTCGGCCAGCCACTGCGCCACCGGTTCATAACCCTTGAACATCGGCGCCCATGCCGGTTCGTCCTGCTTGCCCTTGTCGTACGCCAACCCGATCGTGGGTACATGGGACGTGCCGATACCACCAATGATTCTTGCCATATTCGTTCTCTTCCGTCACTTCGTGCTGCTGCCAATCGGATGGGTCGCCAGGTTTACCGCGCTAGTCACCACGACCGTCTTGGGATACAAAGATAGAAATTGTGCCGCGATACGGGAAGCACGGGTATACCTCAGGCAGCGCCGGGTTGACGAGTAAAAACCCGGCATTTGCGCGGCCGGAGCGCGGATGAAGCGCACCCCGACCCACGCCGCGCAGGGCTCCCTCGGTATCCCAAGCCCGTGAGGCAAGCCTTCCGCGACGCCTTGGCATCTCGTCACGCGATAAATAAAACAGATGGCCCGGAAAACAACTCGCAACGCGCATTTTTAAGGCTTGGAGCGGTGCTGCACGCGTGGCTATACTGCGCTGCTTCCGACGAGCGACCAAACGATGAACGAGACCACCCAGCAAGCGATTGTGCAGACCTTACGCGAGAAGATCCTGTCGGGCGAACTGTCGCCCGGGCAGCGGCTCGTCGAAGCGCAGCTTGCGCAATGGCTCGGCGTGTCGCGCACGCCGCTGCGTTATGCGTTGAGCGTGCTGTCGTCGGAAGGCCTGCTCGATCGTTCGGGCTCGCGCGGTTACGTCGTGCGCCGCTTCAGCGTGCGCGACGTGCTCGACGCGATCGACGTGCGCGGCGTGCTCGAGGGACTCGCCGCGCGCTCGGTCGCCGAAAACGGCGTGAGCCCCGCGCTCGCCGCCGCGCTCGACGACTGCCTGCGTGAAGGCGACGCGATCTTCGAGCAAAAGCATCTGCAGCCAGGCGACGACGTGCGCTACGCGCAGATGAACAGCCGCTTTCATGCGCTGATCGTCGACGCGGCGCAGAACCAGGCGGTCACGGCCGCGCTCAGTCTGAACGACAAGGTGCCGTTCGTGTCGCCGTTCACGATCGCGTTCGACGAATCCGCGCGCGAGCGTCAATTCATGATGCTGATGTACGCGCATCGCCAGCATCACGCGATCGTCGACGCGCTGAAAAAAGGCGAAGGCGCGCGCGTCGATGCGTTGATGAAGGAGCACACGCATATCTCGAAGGAAAGTCTGAATCTGTCGCTGCCGTCGTTGCATCTGATCGCGGGCGCGGCATGAGCAACGACACGCTTTCCGCCGCCACCAGCCAGGCGACCGCCAAAGCGCCGCTGTCGGTCAGCAGCAAGGACCTGCTCAATCTCGCGCAACTGCGCGCATTCCGGCTCGTCGCCGATATGGGCAGCGCGACGCGCGCGGCAGCCGCGTTGTTTCGCGCGCAGTCGGCGGTCACGCGCTCCGTGCAGGAGCTCGAGTCGGCGCTCGGCGAACCGCTGTTCGATCGCGGTCCTTCGGGCATGCTGCCCACTCCGGTCGGCCGCGCGGTGCTGCATCGCTGCGAGCGGATCTTCGCTGAACTCGAAGAACTCGCCCGATGGTGCGCCGCGCGACAGACGCGCCGCCGGCCCGTCGCGGAAGGCGCATTGCCCGCGTACCTGCTCAACACGCGGCGGTTGCAACTATTCGCGGCGCTCGCTCGGCATCGGCATATGCCGAGCG
The DNA here is from genome assembly GCF_014201065.1 of Paraburkholderia sp. Cpub6. Classification (NCBI taxonomy): domain Bacteria; kingdom Pseudomonadati; phylum Pseudomonadota; class Betaproteobacteria; order Burkholderiales; family Burkholderiaceae; genus Paraburkholderia; species Paraburkholderia sp. Cpub6. The sequence continues at coordinate 403,224 of NZ_JACHDM010000004.1, read as the reverse complement.
CGGCAAAAACCTTCGGCATCAGCCAGCCCGCGGTGAGTACCGCGATCCGGGTACTCGAAAGCGGCTCGGGACTGAGTCTGTTTCACCGCAGCCCGCGCGGTATTCTGCTGACGGCCGAGGGCGAAACGTTCCTGCTTCACGTACGCCGCGCGCTGAACGAACTGCGCCACGTCCCCGACGATATCGCCGCATTGCACGGCAAGATTCAGGGCTCGGTGACAGTCGGCGCGTTGCCGCTCGGGCGCACGCTGATCCTGCCGAAGGCGATCGCGCGAATGACCTCGGAGAACCCGGGCGTGCGCGTGGTGACCGACGAAAGCGCCTACGAGACGCTCGTGGCCGGTCTGCGCGCGGGCGACATCGATTTCATTCTCGGCGCGCTGCGCGACAACGACGCGACAAGCGGCCTGAAAAACGAGCGGCTGATGTCGGAAGACATGGTGGTGCTGGTGCGCCGCGGTCATCCGCTGACTCACGCGCACGATCTGACCATCATGGGTCTGCGCGACGCGCAGTGGATTCTGCCGCGCAGCAACGCGCCGGCGCGTGCGCTGTTCGAAACGCAATTCAAGCGGATGAAGGTGAAGCCGCCTCTGCCGACCGTCGAGACCGCCGACCTCGCGGTAATTCGCGGCCTGCTGCTCGGTACCGACATGGCGGCGGCCTTGTCGGCGCAGCAGCTGCATCACGAGATTCAGTCCGGGCAACTGGTGGTGCTCGATGTACCGCTGCACAACACGCGGCGCGAGATCGGCCTGACGATGCGCGCGGCGGGCACGCCGTCACCGGCCGCGCGCGCATTGATCGACGCGATCCGGCTGTCGGTCGTCGATGTGACGCGCACCGTCAGTATCGGCGCGAACTGAGCACTTCCATTGATTAGGGGCGACACAGAGTTGATGTCGAGGGTGATTTCCCCGATGTACGCGAGGCTTCTTGCGTTGCGCCTGGTTCGTGCGTTCATTGGCATTGGAAAAGGACTTCGTCATAAGCCTGCGAAGACGCGCACCGCATTGGACCGCCGCGCAAGGAACCGTGCCGGCTCCGGCACGAACCGCATGCGGAAATAGCATAGCGAATGACGCGTTAATGAAGCATCGCCGTATCACCTGCGGCGACAATTCTCCGACAATAGAAGAGTGCGCACCTCACCACGCGGCGCCTCGACGACACCCGGAGAAAACGTAATGAACAAACGCCAGTTCCTGACCAGCGCCGCGGCACTGGGCGCGGCGGTCGCGCCCGCATTCGGCTCGAAGCGTGAGCACGCCGAATGCGGGCCGTCTCCAGTCGTCCTGACGATCTCCGGCGCGATCAGGCACAGCAATCGCGGCGCGCTCAATCCGGCTCTCGATCAACTGCTGGCGAAGCACCAGGTGAAGTTTTCGCAAGCGTACGGCGTCGCTCTGCCGTGGCTCGCCAGCATGAAGACCGTGACGATCCATCCGACGATCGAATACGATGCGCACATGCATACGTTTAGCGGTCCGCTGCTCACCGACGTGCTCGCAAACGTCGGCGCGCCCGACGCTGGCAGCACGCAAATCGTCATGCACGCGGTCGATGGCTACGCGGTGTTGACGACGCTCGACAAGGTGCGCGAGTATCACTTCATCGTCGCGACACAAATGGACGGCAAGCCGCTGGCGCTCGGCGGCATGGGGCCGTTATGGGCGATCTACGACGCCGATCAGATTCCCGAACTCGCGGCCAAGCCACTGAAGGACCGCTTCGAATTGTCGCCGTGGGGCCTGTATCACATGCAGCTCACAGAGGCGTCATAGCGCGCCGCCGAATCGCTCGACGCACGCCTGCCGCACGCGCTCGACCGAGCTCGCCCAGTCCTCGCCCGGCGCGCGCCGGAACAGGCGCAGCGTGTACCGGCGCATTGCGCGCTTCGTCCTCGCCCTGCCCCTTCTGCAAGCTCACGAAGCTCAGGCCGTCATTGCGAATGAAAGGATCGCGCGGTGATGCTAGAATCGCGCCCGTCTTTTCTTCGACGATCATGACTCGACACTCGCGCAACCACCTGACCGCATGGCTTGGCCTCGTCGCCATGTGGCTCGTCGTGTTCGCGCCGCTCGTGAGTCAGTTGCTCGAATCGGGCCGCGCCCACGAGCCGATTGCCGCGCTATGTTCGGCGCTTCATCCGGCTGGCGCAAGCAATGTGAGCGATGCGAGCGTCGTCGCTCAAACCAGCTCCGCGCCCGTGCATCTGAGCCACGACGATGCATTCGGCGCCTGCGGCTACTGTCATCTGCTCGAACATCACGTCGCGATGCCGACGCTCGCCGCCGTCGAGCCGCCGGCCGCGCTGCCGCTGGCCGGCACCGCGCCGCCCACGCTGTCCACCCGCTTCACCCCGCTTGGCGCCTTCCCGTCGGGACGTCCGCGCGCCCCACCTGCCGTTTCCTGATCGCTACCGGTTCTGATCGCGCCTTCGTCGCCCACATCGACGAGGCCTGCGATCGCCTGTTCAATGCATCGAGGAAACGCTCATGTTCAACTTCGCGCTGCGAAGGCTCTCTTATTGCGTCCGTCGTGACGCTGTCTTTTCCGCTCATCGCGCGGTTCGTCGTTCCGTTCTTTGGCCCGCGCTCATGCCTGCCTTCGTGCCGGCTTTCGTCGCAACACCCACGCATGCCGCCGACGCAAACACCGACGCGACGCTGCCCGCCGTCAGCGTCAGTGCGAGCGCAAGCGCGAGCGCCGCACCGCGCGCCGTCGACCCGAACCTGCCCGCCTCCGTCGAAACCGTGACGCGCGATCAGTTCGCGAACTGGAACGTCGTCAACACCGAGGACGTGCTCAAGTACATGCCGAACCTGGCGGTACGCAAGCGCTTTACCGGCGATCTGAATTCGATCATCGCGGTGCGCGGCACCGGCAATACGCAGAGCGCGCGCGGCCTCGTCTATGCGGACGGCTTGCTGCTGAGCAACCTGCTCGGCAATAGCTATTCGTTTCCGCCGCGCTGGTCGATGGTGTATCCCGACGAAATCCAGCAGGTCGACGTCATCTACGGGCCGTTTTCCGCGCTGTATCCGGGCAATTCGCTCGGCGCGACCGTGCTGATCAGCACGCGCATGCCAAAGCAGTTCGAGGCCAACGCCGACGTGAAGGCATTCACGCAGCACTTCAGCCTGTTCGGCGTGAACCAGAGCTTCAACGGCAGCGAAGCGAGCGCGTCGATCGGCGATAGCATCGGCAAGTTCTCGTACCGGCTCGGCGTCAATCATCTCGAGAACACGAGTCAGCCGCTGCAATTCGCAACCCTCGCTAAATCGACCACGCCCGCAAAGGCCGGCGACACGCCCGTCACCGGCGCCTATTTCTACAACAACCAGACCAATGCGCCGACGGCCGTGCTCGGTGTGAACGGCGAAGGCATCGAGCACACGGTGCAGGACCAGTTCAAGCTGAAGATGCAGTACGACTTCACGCCGACGCTGCAGGGCGGCTTCACGCTCGGCTACTGGCACCAGACGTACAACAGCGAAACATCGACGTTCCTGCGCGACGCGGCCGGCAACCCTGTGTACAGCGGCAACGTATCGATCAACGGTTACCACTACACGATTCCGGCGGCCGCGTTTGCGCCGGGTGTCGGGCACAGCGAGAACTGGCTCTACGGCGTGTCGCTGAAAACGCGCAACGCGACCGGCTGGAACGGCGAGGCGATCGCCTCGTATTACGACATCGGCAATGGCGTCGCACGCACCGCGAATGCCGGCGGCCCGGGCAATGGCCCCGGCACCGTGCTGTTCAACGACGGCACCGGCTGGAAGACGCTGGACCTGCGCGGCACCTATACGCCCGCGACGAACCAGCCAGGACTGGCCAATCACGCACTGAGCGTCGGCTACCACTACGACAACTACTTCGTCGACAACCAGACCTACAACACGCTGGACTGGCGCGACGGCGACGCGACCTCGTTCGCCAACGCGTTCACCGGCAAGACGCAGACGCAAGCTCTTTATGCGCAGGACGCGTGGCGCTTTCTGCCGCGCTGGAAGCTCGTCTACGGCGCGCGCTATGAAGACTGGCAAGCCTACGATGGCGCACAGTCGCTGCCCGGCACGACGATCGCGTACAGCGATGCCAGCCAGCGCCACCTTTCGCCGAAGGCGTCGTTATCGTTCGATGTCAGCGACGAGCTGACTTTGCGCGCGTCAATCGCTCGCGCGTATCGCTTTCCGACCGCGAGCGAACTGTTCCAGGGGCAAATCAACGGCTCCGCGATCGTCAACAACAATCCATATTTGCAGCCCGAAGACGATCTGTCGAAAGAGCTGAGCGCCGAATGGGCGCATTGGAGTGGCGTGTTCCGCTTCTCCCTGTTTCAGGACGACGTGAAGAACACGATCTTCAGTCAGACCGACACCACCGTGATTCCGAACGTGACGAACTTCCAGAACATCGGCAAGGTTCGCTCGCGCGGCGTCGAAGCAAGCTATTCGGGCGAGGACGTGTTCGTGCGCGGGCTCGATCTGCTCGCGAGCGTCGCGTACACGCAGTCGAAGATCCTCGAGAACGCACGGAATCCGGCCTCGGTCGGCAAGTACTTCTACCGCATTCCATTGTGGCGCGCGAATCTTGCCGCGACGTATCACTTCGACGCGCGCGCGGCGTTGACGCTCGCTGCGCGTTACTCGGGTCGTCAGTACAACACGCTGACGAATACCGACACGAACCCCAACGTGTTCGGCGGCACCAGCACCTACACGGTCGCCGACGCGAAGTTCACGTTCAAGCCGACGAAGCTCAGCGAACTCGGCATCGGCGTCGACAACCTGTTCGACGCACGCTACTTCGTCTACCACCCGTATCCTGGCCGCACGTTTTATGTCGAAGCGAAGCTGCATATCTGAGCCTGACGCAAGACGCGGCAAACCGCTTGTCGCACACGAACCATCGACCCATTTGCCCGACGAGGATTTCATGTCCACGACTCGAACCGCTGCCGCCACGAGCGGCCCCGCACATCCAGGCTATCGAACCCTGTGGCGCTGGCACTTTTACGCGGGCCTCTTCGTGATGCCTTTTCTACTCGTGCTCGCCATCACCGGCACGCTGTATTGCTTCCAGCCGCAGATCGAGCCGCTGGTTTATCGACAGCAACTGGTCGTCGCACCGCAAGCCGTGCCGAGGCTGGCCGACAACGCGCTGCTCGCGAAAGCGCGCGCGGCGATGCCGCCCGGCTCGATCGCGACGACCGCCGTGATCACGCGCGATCCGCAACGCAGCGCGGAATTCGTATTTCGTCTCGCGGACGGCACGCAGCAGAGCGTCTATCTGAATCCGTATAGCGGCGAGGTGCTGGGCACGCTGAGCGTCGAGCATCGCTTGATGCAGGTGGATCGCATGCTTCATCGCAAGCTGCTGCTCGGCAAGCCCGGCGAACTGCTGATGGAACTGGCCGCATGCTGGACGCTCGTGATGATCGGCACCGGCGTCGCGCTATGGTGGCCGCGCGGCAAAACGACCACGCGCGCTGTGCTGCTGCCGCGCCGGGCGCTGAAAGGACGTCCGCTATGGAAAAGTCTTCACGCGGTGATCGGCATCTGGCTCGCCCTCGGCGCACTTGCGTTCGTATTGACGGGGCTGCCGTGGACCGGCTCGTGGGGCAAGCAGTTCAAGGCGTTCGCGACCGCGACGCAGCTTGGCGCTCCGCCGGGCGCGTGGGGCGGTTTGCCGTTGCGCTCCATCGTGCCGGGAACGCCCTCGGACCACCCGGACCACGCGAGCGCCACGCTCGCGCATGCCACGCGCGCCGACATGGGCTCGATGCCCGGCATGGTCATGGACGACCTGCCGTTGCCGCTGACGCCGTGGGCCGCGGGCAACACGAGCGTGCCCTCTTCCGCGGCCACCGACGCGGCGCAGCCTCTGTCGCTCGGGCATATCGTCGCGCTCGCCGCGTCGCTCGGTATCGCGGACGGCTACCGCATCGTGCTGCCGAACTCCGCAGCCGGCGTCTACACGCTCTCCTGGTTCCCCGCGAATCCCAAAGACGAACGCACGCTGTACGTCGACCAATACAGCGGCGCGATCCTGAAGGACATTCGCTACGGCGATTACGGCGCGATCGCGAAGGCCGTGTCGTACGGCACCTCGCTGCATATGGGTCGCTACTTCGGCGTCGCGAATCAGATACTGTGCGCGGCCATTTCGCTCGGCCTTGGCGCGCTCGCTGTGACCGGCTTCGTGATGTGGTGGAAACGTCGGCCGCAACGCTCGCTCGGCGCGCCGTCGCGCGAGCGCGCCGCGCCGCCGATGCGTGGCTGGACAACCGGCCTCGCGCTTCTCGGCGTCGTTTTCCCGCTGATGGGCGCAACGCTCGTCGCGGTGTGGCTGCTCGACCGGCTGGTTTTCGGCCGTGACCCACGACCGGAACCGAACGGCGTCGCGTGAGATCAAGACGAGCCGGGGCGCACCGCTTGTGCCTAACGAGCGCTTACGATATATTTTGCTCGATTATGATCGATTCACGCCGAAACGGAGACGAGACATGCAGCGAACCCGGGAAGATGCAATCAACGGGCTACTGCCCGAGCAACGCGAAGCACTGATTCTGGAGCGATTGCGCACGCATGGTCGCGTGCTCGCGGCCGAGCTGGCCGCCGAGCTGCAGATCTCCGAGCACACCGTGCGCCGTCATCTGCGCGATCTCGCGGATCAGGGGCACTGCAAGCGCGTGTACGGCGGTGCGCTACTGATGTCGCCCGCCGACAAACCCGCGGCGCTGCGCATGCATGAGGCCGTCGATCGCAAGGCACGCCTTGCCGCGGCGGCCGTATCGATCGTTCGTCCGAAGCAGATCGTGCTGCTCGACGCGGGCACGACGAACGTCGCGATCGCGTCGGCGCTGCCCGACAACGCCGGCCTGACCGTCGTCACGAATTCGCCCGAAGCCTGCGCGCGGTTGCTGAACCGCCCGGGTATCGACGTGATCCTGATCGGCGGCCGCGTCGCCGGCGGCGCGGCGGGCTCGCTCGGCGCGACCGCGCTGCTGCAGATCCAGCAGATCCGCGCGGACCTCTGTTTTCTCGGCGCCTGCGCCTTCGACCCCGACGAAGGCGTCGCCGTATTCGACGCAGAGGACGCCGAACTGAAACGCGCGATGGTCAAAGCGAGTAGCCAGATCGCCATCGCACTGACTTCGGAAAAGCTCATGACAGCGGCGCCGTTCGCGGTAGCGCCTGTTTCGGCCGTCGATTATCTGTTCGTCGAAGCGGACGTGCCGCACGCGCGTGTCGCGAGCCTCCAGGCCGTCTGCGATAACGTGATGGCGGCACGCCCATGAGCTCACTCGTCAGGGAACGCATCGCGACCCTCGCCGTCTTTCTCGCCAACGGTTTCGGCATCGGCGCATGGGCGGTCGAGGTGCCGCGCATCAAGGAAAGCCTGGCGCTCAGCGACACCTCGCTCGGCATCGCGCTGTTCTGCTTCGCGCTCGGCGCCATCGTTGCGATGCCGCTCGCGGGACAGCTCGCGCCGCGCGTCGGCAGCGGCCGCGCGACCGCGCTGCTCGGCGCGGCATTCGCGATCGCGTTGCCGTTGCCCGCGCTCGCGCCGGGCATGCTGACGTTGTGCGTGGTGCTGTTTGCGCTTGGCGCGTCGAACGGCGCGCTCGACGTGTCGATGAACGGACATGCGAGCGCGATCGAAACACGCTGGCCCGCGCCAATCATGTCGTCGTTTCATGCCGCGTGGAGCGCGGGCGGCCTGCTTGGCGCGGCGAGCGGCGCGATGTTGCAGAAAAGCGGCGTCGGCGTCATGGGCGGGCTGTTCGCGCCCGATCTGTTCATCGCGGCCCTGATCATTTTCGCCGCGTCGTTTGCGTTGCGCGATATCGGTCCGCGCGCGGCCGCCGCGTCGAGCGGCTTCGCATGGCCCGACAGCAGCGTGATGAAACTGGCGCTGCTCGCGTTCATGTGCATGCTCGTCGAAGGCGCGGTGGCCGACTGGAGCGCGGTGTACCTGCGCTCCACATTGAACCAGGAAGCGAGCGTCGCCGCGATCGGCTACTCCGCGTTCGCGTTTTCGATGGCGGCCTGCCGGATCGCCGGCGATGCATCGGTGCGGCGCTTCGGTTCGAGCAAGGTCGTCGCGCTCGGCGGTCTGATCGCGCTCGCCGGACTCGCGCTCGTGCTGAGCCTGCCGACGGTGCTGACCGCGTGCGTCGGCTTCGCGATGGTCGGCATCGGTCTCGCGAATATCGTTCCGGTGATTTTCAGCGCGGCGGGCCGCTCGAGCGCGACGCCGGCGATCGGCGTGTCGATGGCGGCCACGTTCGGCTATGCGGGCTTTCTGGTCGGGCCGCCGCTGATTGGTTTCGGTGCCGGCGTGCTCGGCCTGCGCGCGGCGCTGGGCGTGCTCGTGATGGCCACGCTGATCGTGTCGCTGCTGGGCGGCAAGGCGGTGCGCGCCGCGCAACCCGCGTAGCCAGCGTTATTTCGCTTTCTTGTCGAGCACGGCAAGCGGCTTGCGAACGGGTAACGCATCGCGTGCCGCATGCTGACCCAATGGCCAGCTGAACGCGCCGAGCAGCGAGCTCGGCTGCGTACCATCGTCGAGACCGGTGGCGGGCCACTCGTGTTTTGCGGGCACCCAACGCGTGCCGAACACGTGATCCCACATCGGCAATAGCTGCGTGAAGTTGTGATTGAGATGCTCGGTGCGAATCGAGTGATGCAGCCGGTGATACTGCGGATTGTTGACCCACGTGACGTAGCGGCCAAGGTCCATGCGCAGATTCAGATGCGCGAAATAGTTGCCGAACATGAACACGATCGAGGTCGCACCGACGATCCACGGCTCGACCTTGAACAGTACGCCGACGAGCGGATAAAGCAGGCAGCCCTTGAGCAGCACTTCTATCCAATGATGCCGCAATGTGATCGTCACGTTGAAATCCACCGCGCTATGGTGCAGCGAATGCAGCTTCCACAGGATGGGCCATGTGTGCTGCAAGCGATGAAACGCGTATTCGAGGAAATCGATCGTCAGCAGCACGATCACGAACGAAGCGAGCGCGCCCCACCCGCGCGACACCAGCACCACCATCCCGCCGCCGAGTGCATTGACGATCGCGACGCTCGCGGCCGCCGTCAGCGGCTTCGTGGCTTCCGCCAACGCCAGATACAGACCCGCATACGCCATGTTCAGACGCTGCCCCGCGCGCGATTGCAGCAATGCGGCTGGCCAGCGACGCTCGAGCAACGCACCGACGCCCATCATGACCAGCACGAGCGCGTAGGCTTGCAGCCACAGGCTCGCGTGGTGCAGCAATGCGGGAAACGGGCTCGACGCTAACATGGAATTCCCTGATGCGGCGGTCGTTAGCATGATCTTCGCAGCCCGCCGGCCCGCGCGCAAGCGCCCTTTAGCGGGGGCCCGCCGCGAATTCGGCTTCACCGCCAAGCACGGAAAAAAATGGCGGGGTCATCGCTTCACGCCGTCACGATCGCGAGCGGACGTTAGATGCAGCCGTATCGTCCGCTCGCGTCGTCGTTGTTTGTCGACATCCGTTTGGTATTGGCCCCGCCCCACCTCGCAAGTTGCGCCACGCTCCCCGAGCGCGAATCGCGAAGATTTTTGCTGCCGTCGGCATTTGTTCACTACGTGAAATCCCGGCTGCAACATGTGTAGTTATTGTGCATTCGTCATTGCAATGGCTATGCCATGCTGGAATGATGCCTTGCTACGTATGGAGAAATGCCTGCCGGGGCACTTCGAAGCGGGCCTGATCGCACGCAATGCATCGGAAATGAGACGCCGCGGGGATGCCCCGACGCCTTCGTGCTGGCTCGTACACGTCGTTCGACGCGCGCGGGAATACCCGAACGCGCATTGACGGACCAAGGTTTGCGACCCGTACCAGTCAACATGCCGACACGTCATGCGACGAAAGCGCGCCTGAATCATGCGGACCGGGGTGTCGCAAAGTTGAGACGGCAAGCGGCTTACAGCAGCGCAGTCAATTGCGCGACACGCGACTCGAACTGCCGTAATTCATCGCCGGCAAGCGACCTCTTCTGCGGCAGGCCGACCTTGAGCGGATCCTGCGGCACACCGTTCACGTGGACCTCGAAATGCAGATGCGGTCCGGTTGCCCAACCGGTCTTGCCGACATAGCCGATTACCTGATCGCGCATTACGCGGCTGCCGGAGCGCAGTCCTTTCGCGAAGTGCGACAGATGCGCGAACATCGTAGAAAACGGTGCGGGGTTCTGAATGACGACCACGTTGCCATAACCGGTCTGACGGCCGATAAAGCGGATTACGCCGCGCGCGGTGGCACGCACGGGCGTGCCAACCGGCGCGGCAAGGTCGACACCGTCATGACTTTGCCAACGATGCAGCACCGGATCGAAGCGGCGCAACGAGAAAGCCGACGACACGCGTGTGAAGTCGAGCGGATAGCGCTCGAACGCAGGCCCTGGGCTGACGCCGTCTTTCGAGTAGTAGAGCGGTTGGCCGTGAAGATTTTTCTGAAGGAACATGTCATGCGCGGTCGAGCCTCGCACGATGCGCACCGCGAGCGGTTCGCGCGATGCGTCTTTGCTGTTGTCGCTACCGGTGTCGAATACGGCGCTCACGCGGTCGCCAGGTTGCAGATCGCGCGACAGATCGAGCTCGTCGCGAAACGCGCGCGACAGAATGGCTGTGGTGCCCGCATCGACGCCGATGCTCCGCGCGGCCGCCGCGAATGTACGCTCGACCGGCGCTTCCCTCACGGTGTACGCGGGAGTTTGCGCAGCGGGCACGACCGGTGCGGGTGCCGACGCCGGTATCGGCACACGGGCAACGGCCTGCGTCGAGTCCTTGCTCAGAAGCGAGACGTCGGGGTCGCCGTTGCGCGCGGCGCGTTCATGAGTGACGAGATAGGCGGCGCACGCCGAGCTCATTGCGCATACGACAATGATTTTGCTGGCGCGCCCCGACAGAAGACGAGCTACAGATAGAGGCATGGTCAGGAACGACTGTCGACCATCGCATGCGCGAAAGGCACGCACGGCGAGGTGGTTTCGTTGAATCAGCGTCTCCAGGCACTGCGTAAGACGCTGCATGAGGCTCGGGGCAGCCTATGGTTGCTTTCTTAAGTCAGCCTTAAGCTGCCCCCAAATGAGCCTGCGATGCGGCGAGGGCGCGCGCTCGAACTTTGGCCGCTGAGGCACGACGGGCATGACGGCGCAATCGCGCTGCGCCGACGAGACAACAAGCCGGAATATTCGACTCGGCCGCGCGGACGTCGGCCGGGTTACGACAACGAAGCAAGCATGTTCGACAGCCGTCGGACATGGGCCTTGAACGCGTCGCTCGTTTCGCGGTTCGTGGTGGGATTCAGATGCGAGCTTTCGGCGAGTTGCGCCTGCTCGTGAAAGTCGTTGGCGATCCTGCGCCTGATATCGTCGGGCAGCGACCGCACGATGGAGACCAGCAAAGCCTCTTCGGCATGCAGCATGCCGAGAATCGAATGTGTGTCCATACGGGAACCTCCGTGGGGAACATCGTCGGTGCCGGCCGGCAGTGGCGCCGGCGCTCCTCATGTTACCCCGTTGGTTCCGCGTCGTTGGTCGTGCGCGTTACTCTGCGATCGAATAGCGCGACGGACGAGCACGCGGCCGCTCCGCCTCACGCTCGACGCGCGGACTCGCGCCGCGGATGAACAGGACCGCGCAAAACGCGACCATGGCCCAGATGCAAAGAATGACGGTCAAAGCGCTCATGTCAGTTTCCGGAACTGCGGGTTAATACGGTGATGCTGCCGCGTAGGCTGTCAATGCAGCGTGGACCGCTCGGGCGCACCGAACAGCAGTTCATCGATCAGGGCGGTCGTGAACGTCAGCTGCGTTTCGAGCGATTGGCGCGCGGCTTGCGCGCCCGCTTCGTCGCTTCGGGCGACGGCTGCGTGTGCCTGCGTGGCGAGACGCACGATGGCTTCGGAACCGCGTTGCAGTTCGCGCATCGCGGGGTCGTCCGGACCCGGCGTCGACTGATCCCGTTCCGAGGTGGTGAGTTCCGGCAGGTCGGCGTCGAACCGGCGGGGTTTGTTGTGACGGGAAGACATCCGGGGCTCCTGACGGAAAAGCGCGATATACGCGGCGGGACGAATCCAGTGTGCGCCGCCCCCCGCGTTTCAATTCACCGAACAGAAGCCGAATCTGAAGCCAATCCGGGGGGCTTCGGGAAAAACGAGGGTTTTTACCGAGCAATTAGCGCAGGTGGGCCGCCAATCCCGTCGCCGGGGCGTTGGAATTCGCGGCAGCGGCAGGAAAACGTCTACCTTGCCGGCGCGGAAAAGACTTTGAGCGGCCTCAAGCTGCCGGAACAACATCGATGCGCAATGCCTCGCCGCCAGCGGCAATCGCCAGCAGGTGATCGACGTTCGGATGCGCGCCCGGACGGTTGCGCGCGTCGGCCGTATGCTCGGCAAACAGCGCGAGGCCGTGTTCGGCCGCCTTCGCGTCGAGCGTGCCGAACGCGCCGCGCAGGTAGTTGTACACCGCGAGCGAGCCCTGCTTGCCAGGTTTGTTCTCGATGCTAGCGAGCACGGTACCGCTGCCGTTGACCAGATCGATGCGTGCGATGCCGTCGATCGCCGGCATTCTGGCGAGATTTTCCTTGAAAACGTTGCTCGGTTCGATCATTGAAACCACTCCTTCCGTTCTAAAAAATGCATGGCGGGCCGTATCTTATCCGATGGGCGGCGAGCGGGCGAATTGGTGGCCACGACGGATCGGCACGCGCATCTGATACCTGGTATTCCTGGTAATTTTTCGCATCGCCCCTGGCCTCGACAGATCAAAGAAAAGCGAAGGAAGTCGGCATGGAGGCGAAAGCAATGCGTCGGCTCCACGACGAGTGAATACTTCGACATGCAGTCTTACCTCGACCAACCCGTTCGCGTTGACTGGCGGCGCCAGCCGCACGCTGACGTGGACGCTGAAGTACGCCGATCCGGCCTGATAGCGGCAGGCGCCTTCCTTCCTGTTTTCAGGCAGGAAGGCCTCGTTCGATGGTTGATACGGGTAGCAACCATACCGGTAGCAGAAGTTGGACTTCGCGAGCGAAGTCGGCGAAGGCAAGCGGCCTCTCGATAGTGCGCGCGCGGCGTTGAATGCCGTTCTGCAGCGGGTCAACCCGGCGTCAGCTGAAAAGCGTTGATCGAGAAGTCAGCGTGCGAGCAGCTGTTCGCCACGCCGAAAAAAAGCCCGCTTCCGCGGGCAACCCTTCTCTACGCAGCAGCGCCACGCGTGAACAGCATCACCCCTTCGTCGCGCCAAACGTCAGACCCGCGACGAAATGCTTCTGCATCGCAAAGAACATCATGACCGATGGCAGCGCCGCCAGAATCGATCCCGCCGAAACGAGATTCCACGCGGTCGTCCACTGCCCTTTCAGCGCGGCCACGCCGACCGTGATCGGCGCGGCGTCATCGCCTTGCGTCAGACACAAGGCCCAGAAATAGTCGTTCCACACGAACGTGAACACGAGGATCGCCAACGCCGCGAGCGCCGGACGAATCAGCGGCAGCACGATCCTGAAGAACACGGTCCACTCGTTCGCCCCTTCGATGCGCGCCGCCTCGACCAGCTCGAATGGCAGCTGCTTGATGAAGTTGCGCAGAAACAGCGCGCAAAAGCCGGTCTGGAACGACACATGAAACAGAATCAGCGCGCTCACGGTATTGAACAGACCGAGTTGCAACGACAGATCCCGCACCGGAATCATCAACACCTGGATCGGCACGAAGTTGCCCGCGACGAACGTCGCGAACAACGTCGAATTGCCGCGAAAGCGATAGATCGCCAAGGCAAAGCCCGCCATCGCCGCGAGTGCGATCGAACCCACTACGGAAGGAACCGTAATCAGCACGCTATTCCAGAAGTAATGCAGCATCGGCGACGTCGTCAATGCCTCGCGATAGTTATCGAACATCGCGAAGTGCTTCGGCCATCCCCAGTAGTTGCCCTCGCTCAGTTCTTCGGTCGAACGCACGGACGTGACCAACACCGCGATCATCGGCAACAGCCAGATCACGAGTGCAATCGGCAACGTCAGTTTGTATGCGCGGCGCGTGGCCGGCTTCCATTTGTCGATCGGAATCGGAAACATCAGCGGCTCCTCATTGCTCGGCGCGCAGCATCCGCCGCAGGTGGTAGACGATGTACACGAGCATGATGCCGAACAGCACCACCGCGATCGCCGCCGAATAGCCGATGCGGTAGTACTTGATCGCCTGGTCGTACATGAAATAGGCGAGCACCGTCGAGCTTTCGAACGGACCGCCGCCCGTCATCACCGAAATCAGATCGAAGCTGCGCAGCGCGCCGATGATTGTCACGACGATCGCCATGAACGTCGTAGGCCGCAACTGCGGCAGGATGACATGCCAGAGCATCGACCAGCCCTGCGCGCCTTCCATTCGCGCAGCTTCGATCTGCTCGGCGTTCAACGTGGTCAAGCCGGTCAGATAAAGAATCATGCAGTACGCGGTCTGCGGCCACAGCGCCGCGAACACGATGCCGAGCGTCGCATAGCGCGGATCGCCGAGCACCGGCACGCCGTGGCCGAGCATCATCGCGAGCAGGCCGAAGGTCGGATCGTAGAACCATGAAAAGATCAGTCCGACCACGACGCCCGACAACACGAATGGCGCGAAAAACAGCGACTTGACGATACGGATGCCCGCCACCGCCTGATTCAGATACAGCGCGACGGCGAGGCCCATCGGCGGTGCGAGCAAAAACAGCACGAGCCAGATCAGGTTGTTCTTGAGCGCCGTATAGAACGTGGGCGTATGGACCAGCTCGATGTAGTTCGCGAGGCCGACGAAGGTCGGCTCGGTCATCCCATCCCAGTTGAAGAAGCTCAGGCGGATCGTCGAGAGGATCGGCCACACCACGTACACGGCCACCATGAAGCAGGCCGGCGCGAGAAACAGGAACGCGGCGCGCCGCTGCCGCCGCGCGGTCGGCGTGGGGCCGCGCCGGCGCGACGCGACCGACGCGCCGCCCAGCGCACCGCTCGACGCCGGCAAGCCCGGGCCACCGGGTTCAACAGGACCGTCGACGCTATGACGGCTGACGGAATGCGACACGATCAATCTCCCGATCCAATCCGATGCATCGGACAGCGGCCTTGCGGCCGCCGCCGCTCACTTCTTGTAGATACGCTGACGCGTCTGCTCGAGCTGCGCGAGGATGTCGTCCAGTTTCGACGGATCGGAGACGAACTGCTGCATCCCCTTCATCCCTTCGTCGGCCATTTCCTTCGTCATGTCGCGATCGTAGAACTGCGCAATGCCGCCCTTCGTGTTCGACAGGATCTGGAAGCCGATCTTCGAAATCGGATCTTCAGGCTCCGGCGATTTGCTGTTCGCCGACAACGAGCCGAGTCCCTTCGCGAGTTGCGCACCGATCTGAGGCGTCTCGACGAACGCAAGGAACGTGTGCGCATCGGACTTGTTCTTCGCTTTCGACGGAATATGCAGCGATTCGACCGGCCCGTCCTCGGCGGTCGGCACCTTGGAGTCGATGATCGGGAACTGGAAGTACCCCATCTGCGGCTTCACGTTGTCCGGGAAACCCGCCGCAATGAACGTCCCCATCAGCATCATGGCAGCCTTGCCCTGGAACAGGAACGGCTGCACCGCGTCGAGATCGTAAGACAGTGAATTGTTGATGAAATAGCCGTCGTCGATCAGTTGCTTCCACGTCGTATAGACCTTCTTCACGCGCGGATCGGTGTACGGAATTTCGCCGGCCATCAGCTTCTGGTGAAACGCATTGCCGTTCAGGCGCAGATCGAGATAATCGAACCAGCCGGCCAGCGTCCAGGCATCGCGGCCCGCCACCGCGATCGGCGCAATGCCGGCGGCCTTCAGCTTTTTCGCGGCGTCGAGAAACTCGTCCCACGTTTTCGGCTCGCCCTTGATGCCGGCCTTCTCGAACAGGTCCTTGCGATAGAACATCCCCCACGAGTAGTACACGGTCGGCGCGGCATACTGCTTGCCCTTGTACGACGATGCTTCCTTCGTCGACGCATACATGTCGTTCCAGCCGTTCTTCTGCCAGTCGCCGGTCAGATCCTCGAACAGGCCACGCTGCGCGTAATACGCCATACGCTCGCCGTCGTGCCAGTTGACGATATCGGGCGCGACAGTCGAAAGCCAACCCGGCAACTGAACCTTGTAGGCTTCCTCATCGATGAACGATACCTTCACGTCGATCCCGGGATGCGCCTTCTTGAACTCGTCGACCACCTGCTGCCAAACCGCGCGCTGGCTCGCGCCCTTGTACGCGATGTTCATCGCGAGCGTGGCCGCCTGCGCGGTGCTGACGACCGAGGTCCCCGCGGCAACCGCGGCCAGCGCGAGCGCCAACAGAATCTTGCGTGGTTTCAGTTTCATCCTGACTGTCTCCTTCATTCCATGGTTTTTACGTCGTTGTCGCTTCTATATCGAATGACTGCGTGGAATTGCCAAGGCCGGACTTCTATTGCGAGCGGTAGACGGCTACCCCTTGCGGCGCCACCTCCCGGGAGCCGATCACGAATGCGCCGTCGGAAATGTCGTCGAGCGTGTGGGTTCGATCGCCATAGTTGAACACATACGTCATTCCGCCGCGACGGCTGATGCGCACGCTGTCGCCGAGTGCCTGCGTTTCGAGGCCCGCTTCCTGCGCGATGCGCGCGAACAGGCGCACGGTCAAGGCGTCGTCGAACAGGCTCGCAAAGTAGTGATACGCGCCGCTTCGCACGTACGCCGGATGATCGTCCGCGAAACGCGCGCGCACGTCGAATGAAGATGATGCATCGCTGTCGATGAAATCGCGCCAGTGTCGCGCGAAGCCCTCGGCGGCACCGCCCTGCTGTTCGAGCACCACCGGCTCGGTCACGTTCGGCCGCATCGATTCGACGCGCCACACGCGCAGCGGCAGCACCGACGTCAATGCGCCCGGCGGCAGATTCGCCGGAATCCGCAGCTCGCGCATCTTCGATCCGGTGCGTGGACCGAGCACGACCTGCGCGCCCGAGCGCGCGAGACGTTCGGCGAAATCGTCGGGCACGACCGGCAGCGGCGGCACGACGACGAGGCTATAACCATCGAACGATGCATCGGCCGGCACGACATCGACGTCGAGTCCGAGCGCGCGCAAAGCCGAGTAGTACTCGAACGCGAACCGCGGATAGTGAAAGTCCGCGCCCTGCGGATGAATCTCGAACAACCACTTCGCTTCATAGTCGTAGACGAGCGCGACTTTCGAGCGAATCGACGCATTGGCATCGGCGTTCGCGGCGAGCACCGCGTGAATTTCGGACGCCACCCGCAATGCTTCATTGCCGCCGACGTCGAGCCGGTTGTCGGGCGTATTGAGGCCCGCGTGCATCTGCTCCTGCGCGAACGGCGCCTGACGCCAGCGGAAATACGACACGCAGCCCGCGCCGTGGGCGAACGCTTCCCAGCTCCACAGCCGCACCATGCCCGGCAGCGGCGCCGGATTCCACTGCGCCCAGTTCACCGGTCCCGGCTGCTGCTCCATCACCCAGAACGGCAGCTTCGACATGCCGCGATACACGTCGTGATTGAACGACGCGAAGTCCGGATGACCAGTGCGCAACCAGCGCGCCTTGATGTCCGGCGCGAACCACTGCTCTTCGAGCGCGCCGAGCGGATAGCTGTCCCACGTTGCGACGTCGAGATCGGCCGCGACCTTGTAGTGATCGAACTCGGTGAAGAGCTGCATGAAGTTGTGCGCGACCGGCCGCTCCGGCGAATGCGCGCGAATGATCTCGACCTGCATGCGGTTGTAGCGCGCCACTTCGTCGGATGCGAAGCGCCGGTAGTCGAGACGATGCGAAGGATGCGCCTCGGTCACGGTGCCGACCGGCGCGTCGATTTCTTCGAAGCCGCGGTACTCCATGCTCCAGAACACTGTGCCCCACGCCTCGTTCAACGCCTGGATCGTGCGATAACGCGCCTTCAGCCACTCGCGAAAGCGCGCGACCGCGGCCGCCGAATAACTGACCACCGTGTGATGACAGCCAAACTCGTTATCGGTCTGCCAGAAAGCGACCGCCGGATGCTTGCCGTAACGCTCCGCCACCGCCGTGCAAATACGACGCGAAGCCTCGAAATACGCGGGCGACGAGAAGTCGTAATGACGCCGCGAACCGAACCCGCGCGGCCGTCCATCGGCGCCGACCGGCAGGATCTCCGGATGACGATCGATCAGCCACTTCGGCGGCGTCGCGGTCGGCGTACACATGACGACCTTCAGGCCAGCCGCGCCGAGCACGTCGACGGCGCGATCGAGCCAGCCCCAGTCGTATTCGCCGGGAGTCGGCTCGATCCGGCTCCAGGCGAATTCCGCAATCCGCACCTGCTCGATGCCGAGCGCTTTCATCCGGCGCGCGTCGTCGTCCCACATCGACTCGGGCCAGTGCTCCGGGTAATAACAGACTCCAAGACGCATCCCTATGTCCCCAGTGTTTTTCAAGCGTAGTGTTCGACGGATTCGAGCGACGCGGCCGCGAAACCGTCCTCGGTAAACAGATGACAGGCCGTGCGCGACACCCGCAGGCTCGCGCGATCGCCTGGAGCGAGGCGCGTGTTGCCGGGCGCCTTGGCGATCAGAACGGCGCCGCCGGGTTGATCGAGGTGCACGTAGCTGTGTTCGCCAAGCTGCTCGACGAGCGATACGGTGCGCGCGAGCACGCCGTCTTGCGACGCGGCCGCATTCGTCGTGGCCAATGCATCGACGAACTGGAGATGCTCGGGACGCACGCCGAACGTGACCGGCTGCGCTGGCTGCAATCCGGCGCTGCTTACCGGCACACGCACGTTCTCGCCGGTGTGATCGAGCGTGACGAGCACGCCCTGCGCATCGAGTGACGCCACCTTGCCCGGCAGGAAATTCATTCGCGGCGAGCCGATAAAGCCGGCCACGAAGCGGCTTTTCGGGCGGTGATACAGCTCGAGCGGCGCGCCGATTTGCGCGATGCTGCCGTAACGCTCGGTGTCCTTGCCCGAATGCAGCAGCACGATCTTGTCGGCGAGCGTCATCGCTTCGATCTGATCGTGCGTCACGTAGACCACGCTCGCCTTCGCAAACTGCTTATGCAGACGCGCGATTTCGACGCGCGTTTGTCCGCGCAAGGTTGCATCGAGATTGGACAGCGGTTCGTCGAACAGAAACACGCCGGGCTCGCGAACGATCGCGCGGCCGATCGCGACGCGCTGCCGCTGCCCGCCCGACAGCGCCTTCGGCTTGCGCTCGAGCAGTGCCTCGAGTTGCAGGATGCGCGCGGCTTCATGCACCTTCCGCTCGATTTCATCCTTCGGGGTCTTCGCGAGTTTCAGGCCGAACGCCATGTTCTCGAACACGCTCATGTGCGGAAACAGCGCATAGCTCTGGAACACCATCGCTACGCCACGCTGCGCGGCCGGCACGTCGTTGACGATCTTCCCGCCGATCGACAGGTCGCCGTCGGTCACATCCTCGAGCCCGGCGATCATGCGCAACAGCGTTGACTTGCCGCAACCCGACGGGCCGAGAAACACGCAGAACTCGTTTTCGCCGATGTCCAGATCGACGTTGCGAATCACCGGCGCACCGTCGCCATACGCCTTCTGCACGCCTCGTAACGAAATGCTCGCCATTGCATCGACTCCGTGATTTAATCGGCGCGAAGTCGGAGATTAAGCGCTTAATCAGCATGACCGAAAAATCGATCGCAAGGCGATCGTTGGTCTGTCTCCGATATCGTTTTGTACGTTGGTTTGATGACAGATGTTGCCGCGCCTCGCGCCGCGATGCAAATGTCGGACAGCCATCCCAAATACTGACCATATCATGCCCACACTCAGTGAAGTCGCGCGTCATGCCGGCGTCACGTCAGCGACGGTGTCCAACGTGCTGCGCAATCGCGGCCGCGTTGGCGAAACGACCCGGCAACGCGTGCTCGAGGCAGTCGCGGCGCTCGGCTATCGCCCGCATCTCGCCGCACGCGCGCTCGCCGAGGGCCGCGCGCCGACGCTCGCGCTGATGGTGTCGAGCATCGCGAATCCGTTCTATCCGGAGTTCGCGCTCGCGGTCGAACGCGCTGCGCGTACGAGCGGCCACTTCGTGATCATCTGCAATACCAACGACGATCCGCTAAGCGGCCGCGCGTACCTCGACCAGATCGCCGGCACCTTGTCCGAAGGCGTGCTCGTGACCAACGCGAACCTCGATTTCGCCGATCTGCACAAGACCGAAGCGCGCGGCACGCCGGTCGTGCTGTGCATGTGGGAGCGGCCCACCGAGCCGCCCGGGCTGCCGTGCGTCGCGGTCGATTTCCGGCTGGCCGGCCAACTGGCCGGCGAGCATCTGCTCGAGCTCGGGCATCGGCGCTTTGGTGCGATCGTCGGCAGCAAGGCGTCGGGCATTCACGCGGCGCGCTTCGAAGGTTTCGTCGACGCGTTGCGCGCGGCCGGTGTGACGAGAAATCGCGTGCGACACGCGGCCGACACGATCCACGGCGGCTACCTGGCGGCCCGCGCGCTGCTCGAAGCCGATCCGCAACTCAGCGCGATCTTCGCGACCAATGATTTGCCTGCGCTCGGGGCGATGCACGCGGCCGCGGATCTCGGCCGGCACGTGCCGGACGATCTGTCCGTGATCGGCATCACCGACATCCAGCTCGCGCGCGAGTCGCGCCCCGCACTGACGACGGTGGCGGTGCCGACGGTCGAGGTCGCCGGACTTGCAGTGGAACTGCTGCGCGAGCTGATCGAGACTTCGTACGGACAGCCGGGACGCGTCGAGCGGGACATGCCGGCGCCCGTGCCGATGCGGATTTCGTCCGAGCCGAATCTGGTCGTGCGCGCATCGACGGCCGCACCGCGCTCGCGTTGATGTGACGGTTACAGCCGCGCCGCAAGGTTGCAGTAACGCGCAATTGCGCGGGCACGCCGATGCGTGGCGCGAACGACACCTGTGCAAACGTCCGGGCGCGCGCCTGGACCGTTTCGCATGCGAGCGCCGCCAACGCCACGGTGACCAGAAAGTCGTCGCTGCCACCAGTGCGAAGGCATGGGTCTCTCCGAAAGGTTCGCATTCTGCCGACGCGAGCAAGCGCTGTTCCGCCGCAACCTCTCGCAAACATTCTGCGCCCACTGAAAAAGCGCGTTACGCACCGCGAATTGCGTTGAAAAACCACCGCTGACATTTCAACCCGCTTTCAGACGAGCCAGGACTTTCCCCAAGCCGAGAAGCGCCGCTTCGCACTGCAGCACGGCGCCAAAGCGTTACGACACAAGGCTTTCAGCCTGCACGCGTTTCGCTGCGCGGCGATTTTCCGCGTTCACATTTCCTTGACGAGCAGTCGCGCGCCTGCTGTACTAAATCAACCAAAGTGATTTAGGCGATTTCCTTAGGACCACATTACGTCGAAGCGTCATCGTCAAACGTCAAGCCCGCAGCTTCGCGGTTTCGATCTATCTGCAGTCCCATACGTCGTTGCCAATAACCGGAGGAGCGTCTCATGAATCTGAATTCCCACAGGCGTCCTGTCGCCAGGACAATCGCGTCGATGTGCGCCGCGGCAGCGGCGCTGTGGTGCGCAAGCGCGAGTCAGGCCGCCGACCAGCCCGTCATCGGCCTGATCACGAAGACCGATACGAACCCGTTCTTCGTCAAGATGCGCCAAGGCGCGGACGCGGCCGCGTCGAAAGACGGCGCGAAACTGATCACGGCCGCCGGCAAGTTCGACGGCGACAACGCGAGTCAGGTCACCGCGATCGAAAACATGATGACGGCCGGCGCGAAAGCAATCCTGATCACGCCGAGCGACACCAAGGCGATCGTGCCGAGCATCAAGAAGGCACGCGCGGCCGGTGTGATGGTCATCGCCCTCGATACGCCGACCGATCCGCAGGACGCAACCGACGCCCTGTTCGCCACCGACAACTTCAAGGCCGGCGTGCTGATCGGCAAATATGCGAAGGCCGCGCTGAACGGCAAGCCCGCGAAGATCGCCACGCTCGATCTCGCGCCGGGCGTGTCGGTCGGCGTGCTGCGTCACAACGGCTTCCTCGAAGGCTTCGGCGTCAAGGAAGGCGATCCGTCGATCGTCTGCAGCCAGGACACGCGCGGCGATCAGGCGAAAGGTCAGACGGCGATGGAAAACTGCCTGCAGAAAGCGCCCGACATCAACGTGGTCTACACGATCAACGAACCGGCCGCGGCCGGCGCGTATCGCGCGCTGAAGGCGGCGGGCAAGGACAAGGGCGTGATGATCGTGTCGATCGACGGCGGTTGCGAAGGCGTGCGCAACGTGAAGGACGGCGCGATCGCGGCGACCTCGCAGCAGTATCCGCTGAAGATGGCCGCGCTCGGCGTCACCGCCGGCGTCGACTACGCGAAAACCGGCAAGAAGGTCTCCGGTTATCACGACACCGGCGTCACGCTGATCACCGACAAGCCGATGTCCGGCATCGACAGCAAGGATACGAAGTTCGGCCTCGACAACTGCTGGGGCAACAAGTAACGCGCATTGCATAGCGGCCCGTTGCTCGTCGTTCCGGGCCGCCAATTGATTTGCCGCGTGACCTTCACGTCACGCTCATGTACCGAGGACTGCCATCATGTCGACCCCTTCCGCGCCCGCCGGCCGCCCGCGCCCGTCTTTCACCGAGCACCTGCCGTCGCTGTCCGAAATCGGACCGCTGATCGCGCTGGTGCTGGCCTGCGCATTCTTTATCTCGCAAAGCAGCCGCTTTCTATCGTTCCAGAACCTGTCGCTGATCCTGCAGCAGACGATGGTCGTCGCGGTCATCGCGATCGGCCAGACACTGATCGTGCTGACCGGTGGCATCGATCTGTCCTGCGGCATGGTAATGGCCTTCGGCTCGATCATCATGACGAAGTTCGCGGTCGTGCTCGGCGTGCCGCCGATCCTCGCGATTCTGTGCGGCATCGGCGCCAGCACCTTGTTCGGCTTACTGAACGGTCTGTTGATCACGCGCATCAAGTTGCCGGCGTTCATCGTCACGCTGGGTACGCTGAACATCGCGTTTGCGCTCACGCAGATCTACTCGAACGCGGAAAGCGTGTCGAACCTGCCCGACGCGATCATGTTCCTCGGCAGCACGTTCAGGCTCGGACCGGCGGAAGTCACGTACGGCACCGTGCTGACGCTGCTGATGTATCTGGCCACGTGGTTCGTGCTGCGCGACACGGTGCCCGGCCGGCATCTGTACGCGCTCGGCAACAACGCCGAGGCCGCGCGACTGATGGGCCTGTCGTCGCAGCGGATTCTGCTGACCGTCTACACGCTTGCCGGCGCGATCTACGGCATCGCCGCGCTGCTGTCGGTAGCGCGCACCGGTGTCGGCGATCCGCAGGCCGGGCAAACCGAGAACCTCGACAGCATCACCGCGGTCGTGCTCGGCGGCACGAGTCTGTTCGGTGGACGCGGCTCGATCGTCGGCACCTTGCTTGGAGCGCTGATTGTCGGCGTATTCCGTAACGGCCTGACGCTGATCGGTGTTTCCTCGGTGTACCAGGTATTGATCACCGGCATCCTCGTGATTCTCGCGGTCGCCGCCGATAAACTCTCGCACCGCGGCCGTTGATCCCGCACAGGAGCCTTGTCATGTCGACCTCCACCTCCTCTTCCACGTCCGCTGCGATGCCGGTTCTGCAGGCACGCGGGCTCGTCAAACGTTATGGCAACGTGACCGCGCTCGACGGTTGCGATTTCGAAGTGCTGCCCGGCGAGATCCTCGCGGTGATCGGCGACAACGGCGCGGGCAAATCGTCGCTGATCAAGGCGCTCTCGGGCGCCACGGTGCCCGACGAAGGCGAGATTCTGCTCGACGGCAAACCGGTCAAGTTCCGCAGTCCGCTCGATGCGCGCGCACAAGGCATCGAGACCGTGTACCAGGAACTCGCCGTCGCGCCGGCGATGAGCATCGCCGAAAACCTGTTTCTCGCCCGCGAATTGCTGAAGCCCGGCTGGCGCGGCTCGCTGTTCAAGATGATCGACAAGCGCCGCATGCTCGACGAAGCGACCGCGGCCATGAAGGATCTGCAAATCGGCATCCGCTCGATGCGCCAGGCGGTCGAAACGCTGTCCGGCGGCCAGCGCCAGGGCGTCGCCGTTGCACGCAGCGCGGCATTCGCGCGCCACGTGGTGATTCTGGACGAGCCCACCGCCGCGCTCGGCGTGAAGGAAGGCAACATGGTGCTCGAACTGATCCGGCGCGTGCGCGAGCGTGGCCTGCCGGTGATTCTGATCAGCCACAACATGCCGCACGTGTTCGAGATCGCGGACCGCATCCATATCCAGCGGCTCGGCCGGCGCGCGGCGCTCGTCAATACGAAGGACGTGCACATGTCGGAAGCGGTCGCGATCATGACCGGGGCGAAGGAAGCCGACGTGAAGGCGATCGCATGACGCGCCGCCCAATCCGCTGAGCCACGAGGCCGGTACACGACAATGGACACCCCCAGCACCAGCAGGCGTTCGCCGGTCAAACGCACGGTCGGTTCGAATCAGGTCGGCATGCGGCAATTCAACGAGCGCATCGTGCTGCAAACGATCCGCTTGCATGGACCACTGCCGAAGGCCGAGGTCGGCCGCCTCACGCGTCTTTCGATGCAGACGGTGTCGATGATCGTCGACCGGTTGATCGCCGACGGCCTGCTCGAAAAGCACGCGCGCGTGCGCGGCAAGATCGGCCAGCCGTCGGTGCCGATCGCGTTGTGCGCGGACGGCGCGTACACGATCGGTATCAAGGTCGGACGCCGCAGTCTCGACGTGCTCGCGATGGACTTCGCCGGGCGCATCGTATGCCGCGACGTATTCGAGTATGCGTATCCCGATCCGCGCGCGCTGTTCCCCGCGCTCGAGAACAAACTCGCGCGCGTGAACCAGACGCTCGGCGCGAAGGCGGGCAAGGTGGTCGGCGTCGGTGTCGCGGCGCCGTTGTGGCTCGGCGGCTGGCGCGACTTTCTCGGCGCGCCGCCCGACGCGCTCGACGCCTGGAACGACATCGATCTGCGCGCGCGCATCGCGACGATAACCGGCCTGCCCGTCGAGTTCGCCAAAGACACCACGGCCGCGTGCGCGGCCGAACTCGTGATGGGCCAGGGCCGCGGCATCCACAACTTCCTGTATCTGTTCGTTGGCACGTTCATCGGCGGGGGTCTCGTGATCGACGGACGTCTGCATGGCGGTCCGCACGACAACGCGGGCGCGGTCGGTTCGATCCCGCTGCGCGAGGGCGGCGCACGCAAACCCGCGCGGCAGTTGCTGCACGCGGCATCGGGCTTCGTGCTCGAACGGCTGTTCAGCGATGCGGGCGCGCCGGCGGCCGCGGCGCATGATCATCGCGCGTTATCGCCCGAGTTGTGGCGGCATACCGAGCGATGGCTCGACAGCGCGTGCCCGGCGATCGCGAACGCGCTAACCAATGCGGCCGCGTTGCTCGATCTCGAAGCCGTCGTGATCGACGGCGAGTTCGACCGGCTACTGCTGCGCGAGATCATTCGCCGCACCGAGCGCGTGCTCGATCGTTTCGAATGGGAAGGGATGGTGCGGCCGCAATTGCTCGAAGGCGCGATCGGCGCCGATGCCCGCGCGATGGGCGGTGCGATTCTGCCGCTATATGCGCATTTCGCGCCGGTGCATGAGCTGTTCCTGAAGCCGGCGGCGTCGGAGGCAGGTTATGACGAGCGGTGAGCGATTCACTGCGCAGCAACGTTCGTCGCCGCAGGCGTCGATCCCGCCGGCGCCGCCGTCACGGTTTTCTGAACCGGCTTGTCGAGCAACGGCTGCAACGCCGGTGCCATCGACTTGAGCAACTGCACCGCCAGCGCACTCGTGAAGTCGTAACGCGCGGCATACGGCTCGTGCACCCACGCGGTCAACGTGCCGTAGAAGCGGTCGCCGAGCGCGAACACGAAGGTCGCGCTGCGATTCACCTTGCGCGATTCGATCAACCGCGCGCCCTTCGCGTACACGTTCAAGCGCTGATCGCCGGTGCCGGTCTTGCCATAGACTTCGAGCGTTTCGCCGTTCGGGAACGTCATGCCTTGCGCGAGACGCCTCGCGGTGCCACCCGTCACGACGTCGCGCAACAGCATCCGCACCTCCCCGGCAATCTCCGGCGACACCTGCTGCTGCGGCTCGACCACCGCGCGCCTGAAATGCGTTTCGTACGGTGTATCTTTCGCGAAGTCGATTTGCGTCAGCGTTTCGGTCGGCACCTTGTTGCCGCCGTTCGTGATCACGCCGATCAGTTGCGCGAGCGCCGCCGGACGATCGCCCGACGCGCCGATCGCCGCCGCATACGACGGCGTCAGCGTCGCGAACGGATAGCCGAGCGCCTGCCACGATTTGCCGATCGCGTCGTAGGCGCGCAGCTCGACCATGCGCTTGATGCGGTGATCCTGGGTCACGTGATAGCGCGTCTTGAAGAGCCACGAGTAAGTCGACAGGCGCACGTCCTGGCTCGCGGCTTCGATCTGCGCAAGCGTCGCATCCGGATGCGAGCGCAGGTAGTTCAGCGTCCATAGTTCGAGCGGATGCACACTCGAAATATAGCCGCGGTCGTTCAGGTTGAAGCGGTTGATGCCGTACTTGTCGTACAGATTCGCGAGATCTTCGTCGTCGAGCATCGAAGCCGCCGGCGTGTTCTTCAGCGCCGCGTACATCATCCTGTTGAACCACGCGTTCGATTGATCCGGCGCGACGCTGCGCAACGCGGTCGCCACTTTCGGGGGCGACTTGCGCACCCCGAGCAGTAGTAGCGTGATCTGCTGATCAGGCGTCTTGCCGTGGTACTTCGTGTAAAAACGCTTCATGTACACGCGGCTTTCCTGATCGGCGAAACGTGTCAGGTACATCTTGCGGGTCGCCGGATCGCCGAGCCATTGCGACGACGGCCCGGTGGTCTGCACCATTTCATAGTGCACGATATCGCGCATCAGCCGCACGAACACGAGGTTCACCGAATGCTGGAACGCGCGATGCACGGTCAGGATGCGGCTGTTGTCGTCGGACTCGAAGTTCGTGAAGGTCTGCGCGCCGCCGCCCGTAAAGAACGTTTCGCCCGGGCTCGCCGAGTATTTACGCTCGACGGCGGCGTCGAGCATAGGCTGCAGCGAATGGTCGCGCGTGTGCAGCAGATAGTCGATCGCCCAGCGCGTCAGCCGATCGTTCGGATCGGGCGTGATCGCCTTCAGTTGGGCATTGCTCAGCGATGCGTACCGTGTGTGCAAATCGGTGACGATCTGCAGATACGTGATGACGGTGCGCAGTTTCGCGGTCGAGCCGAGGTTCAGGCGCGCGCCGGAATTGATGTCGAACGGCTGGTTCACGCTATCGGTCTGCACGCGCACGAGGTTCGCGTCGCCTCGCCGCTCGAACAGCGTGAAGCTGTAGGCGATATGCGACGGATCGTCGGACCCGCGCAACATTTCGTAGCCGACGAGACCCGCGGCCTTCGCGCCGTCTTTCGTCGCGGCGGCGGCGAGGCGCTCGGCAACGGCTTGTTGCACGTCATTGTTCAGCGTGCCTGTCGCCTGCACGTCGAGGCGGTCCAGTTCATAGAAACTGCGCACGCCGAGCGCGGCGAGCAGATGCGAGCGCATCGACGTGACGGCCTTGCGCGACACGAACGAACCGAGATCCGGTGTGCTGCGCGGCGTGCGATGCAGTTCGACGTGCGCCGCCAGCGCCGCGTCGCGCAACTGCCCGGTGATCACGCCGCCACTCGCGAGCAGCCGCAGATAGCTGTCGGTCAGCCGTTCGAGTTCGGGATAGCCGCGCTGCAGAAAAAACGACGGCGCGCGCTGCGCGATCATCAGCGACAGCACTTCGCGAAACGCCAGACCCTGGTCGGGCAGATTTGCATCGGTCGACGGCGCCGTCAGCAGCCGGTTGGTCTCGCGGAAATCGCGCCCATACCAGGCGGCGAGCCCATCGCCGATACCGTTGATTTCGCCGACGCCGGGCTGCGCGGCAAGCGGCACCGAGTTCAGATAATGGACCACGATCTGTTCGCGCGCCGGCAGCGTTTGCGGTCCGTTCAGATAAGCGCGCACCGACGCCGACGCGATTTGCCGCAGCTTTTCCGGCGGCGTCGCGGTGCGGCCGCCCGCCGAGTGACGGAATTTCTCGATCTGCGTCGCGAGCGTGCTGCCGCCGGGCGTCTGCTGATGACGATTGAACACGCGCGCGCCCTGATCGACGAGCGCGCGGCTGAAGCGCCCCCAGTCGATCGCCGGATTGCGGTTCGGCTGATCCGGATCGAGCAGATAGCGGTCTTCGATGAACAGCAGCGAGTTCACCACGAGCGGCGGAATCGCGCCGAAGCTGTCGTACACCCGACCGGGAAACTGAGCGCTGTATAGCGGCACGCCGGTGCCGTCGAACAATTGCAGGCCGGCCGTGTCTTTTTCGTCGTAAGGCAGGAACAGGCCGTCATCGGCTAGCGAAAGCATGCGTTCTGAATCGCGCGCCTGCGAGCTGATTTCGAAGCCATGTTGCAACAGACGCTGCTGGATAGCCGGCAACAGCGCGTAGCCGAGGCGCGCGTCGTACGGGCCCTTGTCGGCTTGCGGAAAGCGGATGGAATGACTGGGACCGTCGGTGACCGAAAAAGCGACGTCGCGGGTCAGCTCGGAAAGGTACCGCGCCTGCAGTCGTGAGGTCTCGATCTCGATCTGCACGAGCCGCGCAATCAGCGCCACCACGAGCAGCAAAAACGCGCCAAGCCCCCATTTGAGCCAACGCCAACTCCGCACGGGCACGGTGCTGGTCACGCGAAGCGGAAACCGAAGCGGTGGCCGATTCATGGCTGCTCTCCCCGAGCGATGGCCAGGGCGTCGAGCCTGGCTCAGTTCATTCAAACCAGTGTAGCTCGGAACGAGAAACCCTCATCGGTTCGGATTGATGCGACAGTGTCGCGGCTACAACACCTGCTGGCGTCGGATGACAAAACGCGAACCGGCATGAGATATTGAAGCTCTTTTCACACGAATAACAAACCGCCTTTTCGGGCGGTTTTGCCGTTTCTGGCGGGCCTTGCCGAAAGAAAGTCGCTTTTTTGCTGGCATTCTTACCGGCAACCGGGCGGACGGCTGAGCAATTTGATTGCGCCGCGCCTAAATTCGCGCTTTCGTCTGTGCACGCAACAGCGCGATAAACCGTTCCGCCGGCGGCGACAGCACGCCGCCCTTGCGCGTGACGATGCCGAACGTCTGCGATGGCGATTTGAGCCTGACCGGCACGAGGCGCAGCATCTTGTGCCGCACGAACGGCCCGGCAATTGCGCTCGGCAGCAGCGAAATGAGTTCGGCGCTGCTTTGCAGCAGTGCAACTGTCACGAACGTGGAAGCCGTCGAAATCGGATTGTCGGGCATGTCCAGGCCGGCGAGATCCATCTCTCGTTCGAGCAGCGCATGCAGCGGCATGTGTGACGGATACATGACCCAGCGATGCCCGGCGAGATCGCGCAACATCATCTCGCGGCGCGGCAACGGCGCATGCTGATAACCGACCACCACCGCCAACGGCTCGTCGCCGAGCGGACGATACTGATACTTCGACGGATCGGCCGCGACTGCCGCTCGGCCGACCACCAGATCGAGCCGCCCGTCGTCGAGCTGCGCGAGCATTCGTGCGCTGGTGTCCTCGACCACTTCGATCGCCAGACCCGGTTGCGCCGCATGCAATTGATTCAGCGCGGGCACCACGCAGTCGGGAATCGCGCCCATGATCGCGCCGAGCGCGAGCCGCCCGCCGCGCCCCGAACGAATTTCGGCGACGTCCTGGCAGAGTGCGGTGAGGTCCGACGTCACGACGCGCGCATATCGGATCACGCAATGACCGAGCTGGTTCGGGATCATGCCGCTTTTCGAGCGCTCGAAAAGCGGCGCGTCGAGCATCGATTCGAGCTCCCGCAGCGCCTTGCTCGCCGCGGATTGCGTCATCGACATCACGCCGGCCGCTTTGTGCAGCGATTTGTGATCGTCGAGCGCGATCAGCAGATGCAGCTGCTTCATGCGCAGCTTCGACAGCAGGACGTTGAGCGTGTCTTTCATCGGTGGGGTGAGTCGCAAAAGCGATCACGATATGGAAACAATTCAATATACCCGCGAGGCCCAGCGCCGTATAGTCGCCGAAGGAGACATTCATCCAGTTGCGCCGCCCGTTCGCGGGCTCGAGCGCAATCCTTCCATCCCCGTACGGACCACATCGCCATGAGCCAAGCGTCACACTCTCCCGCCCTGCGCGGCGTCTTCCCCGTCGTGCCGACGATCTTCGACGACGCCGGGCGTCTCGACCTCGAAGGTCAGAAGCGCTGCCTCGATTTCATGATCGACGCCGGCTCGAACGGCCTGTGCATTCTCGCGAACTTCTCCGAGCAGTTCGCGCTGTCCGACGACGAGCGCAACACACTGATGCATCTCGCGCTCGAACACGTCGCGGGCCGCGTGCCGGTGATCGTCACGACCACGCACTTCAGCTCGTACCAGTGCGCGGAGCGCAGCCGCGCAGCGCAGGCCGCGGGCGCCGCGATGGTGATGGTCATGCCGCCGTATCACGGCGCGACGATCCGCATCGGCGAGCGCGGCATCTACGAGTTCTATCGTACGGTGTCCGATGCCATCCAGATTCCGATCATGATCCAGGACGCGCCGGTCAGCGGCACGCCGTTGTCCGCGCCGTTCCTCGCTCGCATGGCGCGCGAGATCGACAACGTGTCGTACTTCAAGATCGAAACGCCGCAGGCCGCGAACAAGCTGCGCGAGCTGATCGAACTGGGCGGCGACGCGATCGTCGGTCCGTGGGACGGCGAGGAAGCAATCACGCTGATGGCCGACCTCGATGCGGGCGCGACCGGCTCGATGACGGGCGGCGGTTATGCCGATGGCATCCGCCTGATCGTCGATGCCTATGCGGCCGGTGATACCGAGGCCGCCGCCGCGCACTATCAGCAGTGGCTGCCGCTGATCAACTACGAGAATCGCCAGGGCGGCCTCGCATCGTGCAAGGCGTTGATGAAGGAAGGCGGCGTGATCGGTTCGGACGCGGTGCGTCACCCGCTGCCGCAGATGCATCCGGCGACGCGCGAAGGACTGTTGAAGATCGCACGCCGGCTCGATCCGCTGGTGTTGCGCTGGGGTCGATAACGCAGAACGAAGCGCGGCGGGGCGCCTGTCGACGTGCGGGCTCACGCGGGCTGGACGGGCACACGCGATTGCCGCTAACCTAGGGCGTGTCCACAAGCTCGCGCCCCATGCAAAGTTTCTACGAAGCCACCGTCACCCGCTCCTCCGCCTGCGCGCCGCTCAACGGCCGACGCAGCGCGCACGTCTGCATCGTCGGCGGCGGACTTGCGGGACTCTCCACCGCGCTGGGCCTCGCCGAACGCGGCGTCGAAGACGTCGTCGTGCTCGAGGCGCAGCAGGTCGGCTTCGGCGCATCGGGACGCAACGGCGGCTTCGTGTTCGGCGGCTACAGCCTCGATTGCGCCGACCTGCTGAAGACGCTCGGGCCGACTCGCGCCCGCGAACTCTATGCGCTGACCACCGACGCGGTCGAGCTGATGCGCAAGCGAATTGCGCGCTATCGGATCGATTGCGACGCGACCGACGCCGGCGTGATCCTCGCGAACTGGTTCGACGAACCTGCGCGTCTCGAAGCGCAACGGCGTCTGATGCGCGATTCGTTCGGCGTCGACTGGGAACCGATCGCTGCCAACCAACTCGCCGCGCAACTGAAAACGAGCCGCTATCACGGCGGCCTGTTCGAGCGCAACGCGTTCCATTTTCATCCGCTCAAGTACGTTGTCGGCGTCGCCGCGGCGGCCGCGCAAGCGGGCGTGACGATACACGAGCGCTCGCCGGTCGTCAGCTTGCGGCGCGACGGCGCGGGCTTCGTCGTCGAGACGCCGCAAGGTGCGCTCGACGCGCGTCACGTCGTGATGGCGGGCGGCGGCTATGCACGCAACGTGTACGCGCGCGTCGAGCGCGCGGTGCTGCCTATCGCCACCTACGTGATGGCAACGGAGCCGCTCGGCGAACGCTTGCACGACGCAATCGCCACACGCGCCGCGATCTATGACACCCGCTTCGCGTTCGACTACTACCGCCCGTTGCCCGACACGCGCATCCTGTGGGGCGGCCGCATCTCCGTGCGCGACCGCGAGCCCGAGGCGATCGCGCGTCTGTTGCGACAGGACCTGCTGAAGGTCTATCCGCAGCTGCGCGACGTGCGCATCGAGAACGCATGGGGCGGCCTGATGAGCTACGCGCGACACAAGATGCCGCAGATCGGCCAAAGCACGGACGGCGTCTGGTACGCGGTCGGTTTCGGCGGACACGGCATGGCGCCGACCACAGTGTCGGGCGAACTGCTGGCCGCGGCTATCTCCGGTGAACGGCCGGTGCCCGACGCGTTCGCGACCTTCGGCCTCGCGCGCACGTACGGCGCGCTCGGCCTCGCGGCCGCGCAGCTCACGTACACCGCGATGCAAACACGCGACGCACTCGCCGCGCGCCGCCGGCCCACGCGCCCGGTCCCGTAAGCGCCACGCAAGCTCCTTCGAGATGCCTTCGTCGATGCCCGGGACCCACGCCAGAGGCCCGTTTCGCCATGCTAGAATGCGCCGTCACTGCCGCTCGAAACCACAATGAAAAAGGGAAGCAAGGCCGCCGAGCCTGATACCAACGGCATCGTGTCTGGCACGCCGCACGCCGACGCGCGACGTACCGGCGCGAGACGTACCGACGCCCCACGCAAATACGATCCCGAGCAGACTAAGCGCAACATCCTCGACGTCGCGACCCAGGAGTTCTCCGCGATGGGGCTGACGGGTGCCCGCGTCGACGCGATCGCGGAACGCACGAACACCACCAAGCGCATGCTGTACTACTACTTCGGCAGCAAGGAAGGGTTGTACCAGGCGGTGCTGGAAAAGGTGTATGGAGACATTCGCGCGCTCGAACAGGACCTGCACATCAGCGAACTCGATCCGGTCGAAGGCATGCGCGCGCTGGTCGAATTCACGTTCGACTACCACGACCGCCAGCGCGATTTCGTGCGCCTCGTGACGATCGAAAACATTCACGGCGCGAAGTACGTCGAGCAGGTCAAGACGTTCAAAGGACGCAACGTCACCGTGATTCACACGATCGAGGATCTGCTCGCGCGCGGCATCGCGGCGGGCCAGTTCCGCAGCGACATCGATCCGATCGATCTGCATCTGATGATCAGCTCGCTGTGTTTCCATCGCGTGGGCAACCGGCATACGTTCGGCACCGCGTTTGGGCGCGATCCGTCGCATCCGCGGCTGCGGGCGCGGCATCGGGCGATGATCGTCGATGCGATCTTGCGGTTCGTGAAGAAGGACGATTGACGCCGGTTGCGCGGCGACTGGCTGAAATGGAAACGGGATGTGGTGAAAGCCACATCCCGTTTTTTATCGCTTCGAGAAACGCAGCCCGTTCAGCGGCTTACTGCCCCGGCAAACCGGTGACGGCAGTCGACGTGGTTGCCGCCGCACCGCGACGACAACCGGGGATTCGAAGGGAACTACGACCGTCACATGAAGCGACGGCTCGGCGGGAAGACTCAATCCACCAGCACGATCCGCTTGATATCGCCGACGACGAAGATATACGACAGCGCGCCGATCAACGCGATGACACCGATAAACACCAGCGCGCCCACGAACGAACCGGTCGCCGCGACGATCAGGCCCACCACGAGCGGCGTCACGATCCCCGCCAGGTTCGCGGCGAAGTTGAAGATGCCGCCGGTCACGCCGAGCAAGCCCTCGGGCGCGATATCCGACACTAGCGTCCAGCCGAGCGCGGCCATCCCCTGCGCGAAGAACGCCACCGACAGAATCGCGATCACCACGACGTTGCTCTCGACATAGTTGGCGAGAATGATCGTCGACGCGAGCAGCAGACCCGCGATGATCGGCAGCTTGCGCGCGACGTTCGGCGATTTGCCACGGCGCAGCAGCCAGTCGGAGAACACGCCGCCGAACATCACGCCGATCGAAGCCGCGATGAACGGCATGATCGCGAAGAAGCCGATCTTCAGCCAGGCCATATGACGTTCGGTGGCGAGATACGTCGGGAACCACGTGAGGAAGAACACCAGCGTCGAATTGCCCGCGAACTGGCCGAGGCAGATGCCGGTCAACTGGCGATGCTTGAGCAACTGGCCAATCGTGCCCCATTGGAAGCCGCTCTTCTTCGATGCCGCCGCATCGGGTGTACCCGCGGCTGCACCCGCGGCCGCACCCTCGACATCCTTGTTGCGTTGCGTGAGACCGCCGCCCGCCTCGATATAGTCGAGCTCTTCCTGATTCGCCGACGGATGATCGCGCGGCTCGCGATACAGCAGCCACCACACCACGCCGAACGCGATACCGACGCCGCCTACCACGAGGAACAGCGAGCGCCAGCCGAATGCGCCCATCAGCATGAACAGGAACGGGCTGAAAAACGCGAGGCCGATATATTCGCCGACCGTGTAGGTGCCGGTCGCCATCGCGCGCTCGCTTTGCGGAAACCACGTGGCGACCACGCGGCTATTGGTCGGAAAGCATGGCGCCTCCGAAACGCCAAGGCCGAGACGGAAGGCGAACAGCCCGCCGATGCTCCCCACGAGCCCTTGCGCGAGCGTGCAGAGCGACCAGAACGTCATCGACAGGAAGTATGTGAGCTTGCTGCCGAAGCGGTCGAGAAACAGACCGCCCGGAATCTGCGAGGCCACGTAGCTCCACGAAAACACGGAGAACAGCAGGCCCATCAGCGCGGCGTTGATGCCGAGCTCCTTCGTCAGCTGCGGTGCCGCGATGCCGAGAACGGTGCGGTCGAGATAGTTGATCATCGTGCCGACCGCGAGCAGCGCGAGGATCTTGTAACGGGCTTTCGAACGGCGCGCGGGGCTCGCCGCCTTGTTCTGCGCGGGCGAGCCCGCGGAGCTGGATTGGAACGATTGCGTCATGGCGTGCTTGTCTCCTCGATCAGCTTGGGTGCCGGTCTCTACGCGGCCGGTTAGCGTTGCAACAACGATTGAAAGTGGGTGTAGACGCGCTCGGCGTCCGGCTCGAGGCCCGTGAAAATACGCATGGCGTCGACCGCCTGGTAGACCGCCATGCCGCCGCCACTCAGCGTGCGGCAGCCAAGCGCCTCGGCCGCCTGCAGCAGCGCGGTGCGAATCGGAAAATAGACGATGTCGGCAACCCACAGGTCGCGGTGCAGCAATTCGGCCGGCAGCGGCAGGCCCGGCATTTTAGCCATACCGGTCGGGGTAGCGTGAATCAGGCCTTGCGCGGCGCCGAGCGAATCTTCGAGCGACGTGCCCGCGCTGACCCTGGCTTTCGGGAAACGCGCCTGCAACTCGTCGGCGAGCGACTGCGCGCGGGCGGCATCGACGTCGAACAGCGTCAGCGACTGCGCGCCCATGTTCAGCGCCGCATGCGCGACCGCCGCGCCGGCGCCGCCGGCGCCAAGCTGCACGACGCGTTCCAGCGACACGTCCGGCAGGCCGCGCTGGAACGCACGCGCGAAGCCGGACCAGTCGGTGTTGTGACCGATACGCTTGCCGTCCTTGAACAGCACGGTGTTGACCGCGCCGAGCGCGCGGGCGTCTTCGGACAGTTCGTCGAGCAGCGGAATCACCGCCTGCTTGCACGGATACGTGATGTTCAGGCCGTTGTAACCCATCCGTTCGGCCGCCGTCAGCAGCTCCGGCAGCGCGGCGGTGTCGAGCTTCTGCGCATCGAGATCGATGCGTCGATAGACATAGTGCAGTCCGAGCTTGCTGCCCTCTTCCTCGTGCATCGCGGGCGTGAGCGAAGCGCTGATGCCCGAGCCGATCAGGCCGACCAGAAAGGAGCGGGGAGTGGCCCGCAAGCTCGCCTGCGCATTGGCCAACGCGGCGATCTGCGCGTCGGTCCGGGAATTTCCCCGGGTGTTCGCTTGAGTGTTCATTTCGCCGCCCTATTCTTAAGAATCGTCGCCATCCGTTCCAGCGCAAGCACATAGCCCTGCGTGCCACAGCCGACGATGATCGCGTCCGCCACCGCCGACACGTACGAGTGATGCCGGAACGCTTCGCGCCGATGCACGTTCGAGATATGCACCTCGATGACGGGCTTTTCGATCGCGCTCAATGCGTCGGCGATCGCGACCGACGTATGGGTGTAAGCGGCCGGATTGATCACGATGCCGTCGACCTTGGTGCGCGCCGCGTGCAGCCAGTCGATCAGTTGATGCTCGGCGTTCGACTGGCAGAAGTCGATCGCGAGGTCGAGGCGCTCGCCCGCCTGGCGGCACAGCTTCGCGACGTCGTCGAGCGTTTGCGCGCCATAGATGGCCGGCTCGCGCGTGCCGAGCAGATTGAGGTTCGGTCCGTTCAGGACCAGTACGGAGGCAAAGCTCATGACAACGACTCCCGCAAAATAAGGCGCGACTCGAACCGCGGCACCCGCGGCGGTTCTTCCACGCATGGCGAAGTGTGCGCGCATCGGCCGTCGTCGTCATTCGGGGTTTCTACGAATTTGTACCATCTAGTTAGTTTGTATAGACTATCGAAACTCCCGAGTAGTGTGGGGTATTCTGGCCTGCGTCTTGCTTCAGTGCGTAACGAACTAGCTCATTTTTGCGCATTGCAGCAAGCCGGCAGGCCGCGCCTCCAGGCGCGCCGCCGCGGTTTTTCTTTGAGTTTCCCCGTCGTTTGTCCGTTTTTGCAGGAGCCGTTCATGCAACGTTCGATTGCCACCGTGTCGATTAGCGGCACCCTCGTCGAGAAGCTGAGCGCGATCCGCGCGGCGGGTTTCGAAGGTGTCGAAATCTTCGAGAACGACCTGCTGTATTTCGACGGCTCGCCCGCCGACGTGCGCCGCATCGCCGACGACCTCGGCCTGAAGATCATGCTGTTCCAGCCGTTTCGCGATTTCGACGGTGTCAGTCCCGAACGGCTCGAGCGTAATCTCGACCGCGCGAAGCGCAAGTTCGACGTAATGCACGAGCTAGGCACGGACCGCATCCTCGTGTGCAGCAACGTGTCGCCGGACACGATCTGCGACGACTCGCTGATGATCGACCAGTTGGGCGCGCTCGCCCGCGCGGCCGAAGCGGCTGGCGTGGTCGCCGGTTACGAAGCGCTCGCCTGGGGCAGGCACGTAAAGACCTATCGCCACGCGTGGAAGCTTGTCGACGCCGTGAATCATCCGAATCTCGGGCTCGTGCTCGACAGCTTTCATACGCTGTCGCTGAACGACACGCCCGACGCGATCGCCGACATTCCTGGCGAGCGCATCGCGTTCGTGCAGATCGCGGACGCGCCGAAGCTTGCGATGGACGTGCTCGAATGGAGCCGCCACTACCGCTGCTTCCCCGGCCAGGGCGACTTCGATCTCGCGAACTTCACCGCGCAGGTCGTCAAAGCTGGCTACAAGGGCCCGCTTTCGCTGGAAATCTTCAACGACGGCTTTCGCGCCGCCCCCACCACGATCACGGCCGCCGATGGCCATCGCTCGTTGTTGTTCCTCGAAGAGCAAACTCGCGCGTTGCTCGAAGAGCAACAGCAGCCGCGCAAAACGACAGGCGGCCTGTACCGCTCGCCCGCCGCGCCCGCGCACGTCGGCTATCAGTTCCTCGAATTCGCGGTCGATCACACCACGCGCACGCAGCTAGCCGACTGGCTCGGCAAGCTGCGCTTTCGCCAGGCCGGCCAGCATCGCTCGAAGGACGTCACGCTGTATCAGCACGGCGCGGCCTCGATCGTGCTGAACGCCGAGCCCGATTCGTTCGCGAACGCGTTTTTTCAGCAGCATGGTTTGTCGCTGTGCGCATCGGCGTTTCGTGTCGATGACGCGAGCCACGCATTCGAGCGCGCGGCCGGCTTT
Organism: Paraburkholderia sp. Cpub6; assembly: GCF_014201065.1. Classification (NCBI taxonomy): domain Bacteria; kingdom Pseudomonadati; phylum Pseudomonadota; class Betaproteobacteria; order Burkholderiales; family Burkholderiaceae; genus Paraburkholderia; species Paraburkholderia sp. Cpub6. Next base: position 365,279 of record NZ_JACHDM010000004.1, on the reverse strand, counting down.
GGCTACGCGCCGTTCTCCGGCCAGATCGGGCCGAACGAGCGCGTGCTGCCGGCCGTGCAGGCGCCGGATGGCAGTCTCAACTATTTCGTCGACGAAACGCCCGATCAGCCCACGCTGTTCGAGGCCGATTTCGTGCTGACCGACGTCAACGGCCCGACCGAGGTGGGACCACTCGAGCGCATCGATCACGTGTGTCTGTCGGTGCCGGCGAGTGCGCTCGATACGTGGGTGCTGTTTCTGCGCACCGCGTTCGGCTTCCTGGCCGAGCCGGGGGTGCTCGTTCCCGATCCGTACGGCCTCGTGCGCAGCCGCGCGCTGCGCAGCCCCGACGGCTCGGTGCGGATCGCGCTGAATGCATCGGTGGATCGCCATACGGCGGTGGCCGAGGCGCTGCACACGTATCACGGCTCCGGACTGAACCACGTCGCGTTCAGTACCGGCGACATCTTCAGCGCTCTCCCCGAGTTCGTCGCCGACAGCGTGCCGATCCTGCGCATTCCGCGCAATTATTACGACGACCTCGCGGCCCGCTACGCGCTGTCCGACACGCTGCTCGAAGCGATGCGCGCGAACAATATCCTGTACGACCGCGACGAAGGCGGCGGCGAGTTTTTCCACGCTTATACGGAGCAACTGGACCAGCGCTTCTTCCTCGAGATCGTCGAGCGGCGCGGCGGCTATGACGGCTACGGCGCGGTCAATGCGGCGGTGCGGCTCGCGGCGCAGGCGCAGCGGCGCAAGTAACGGGCGGACACCGGAGGCACGACGGCGGCTTCGTCATTGGAAGTCGCCGCGTCGATACGGATTTCGTCTTTTCAGGCACGCGACCTGCGTCCCCGATCGGGACAGGCTCGCCGTCTCGATATAATGGCGCCTGCTCAGCCGAATCGCCGGATCAACACCAGGAGAGATATGAAGAAGTTCGCTGCAGTCCTGTCCCTTTCGCTACTGCTCAGCGCTTGCGCGTATTTCCAGAAAGACCCGGATTCCGGCGAACCCGTCACGGACACGACGACACAGCGTTCCGTCGACGACGTGGTCGCCTGTCTGACGCAGATGGCCAATCATCACAACGCCGCGTTCAAGTCGACCGGGATCCCGCAGGGTCAGATGCTCGACTTCGGCGACTCGAACGTCGTCAAGGTACGCAGCGACAACGGCGCGACAACTTACCGTTTCTATGCGGGCAAGCGTCATGTAAGCAACCTGTGGATCGAATCGGCAAGCAAAACCTGCGCGCCATAAGGCTTTGTGGCGCATAAAGGCGAAGTTGCAAGCGCCGGAATCTGATCCATTGCAACGTTCATGTCACGGTGTTACAGGACAATGGAGTCTTAAGAATCGTTTAAGACTTCGTCCGCAAGATCCCCGGACATGTCCCCGCACAAGGTGCGCTCCATGAATCAGCCCGAAATCAACACCAACGAAACACCGGCCAAACGGCCTACTATCCTGCGCCGTCTGTTGAGCCATCACGAGCTCGCGACGCTGCTGCTGCTGCTGCACGCGCCGATCGATGCATCCGCAAAACCCGAAATTCCGCAGCTTTACGAAGCAGGTCTCGTCGAGACCGTTTCGAACGATGCGGGCACGCCGCATATCCGTCTGACGTCCGAGGGTAATGCGGTGTTGCGAGGGCTTGGGGTGAAGTAAGCAGATCGGCTCGCGACCCGGTCATCTGAGGCCGCGTCAGCGCTTTGCGTTGACGCGGCTTTTTTCTATTCAGGTACAGCCATTGAGCGTGGCCTACGTTTTTGGCGATAGATCAGACCGCCGCGCTTCTGCATCAGTTTCGTAGACATGCGAGGCATCTTTAAGAACGCTCCGATTGTCTGGCACCGACGTACACGCAATAGTCATTGCTCCGCCACCTCAGGGAATTCTGGAGCAAAAACCAATGACTGTAAGCTGTACCTTCGAGCTCAATCGGAAAGAAACTTCACGATTCGTCTGTCCAGGCTTTGGCGCGGCCGAGGCCTATTCAGGTCAGAGAGCCGGCAGGGACAATCCCGACAATGTCGCGGATGTGGATGTCGGCCCGATACCTCCCGGCACGTACTACCTGATTGACCGCCAATCCGGTGGACGCATCGGGGGACTAAGGGACTTTATCGGTGAAGACTTCGGAAGTAGTGATCGGCACAAATGGTTCACGCTGTGGAATCCTCATGGCGGCGACGTGACGATGATTCAAGGCATCCGGCGGGGTCAATTCCGCCTTCATCCCGAAGGGTCGAGGCATCTAAGCCAAGGTTGCATTATCCGCCCAGTGCGGAAGAGCGAGCGAGATGGTCCAAGCAGCAATGGCGGCCAGATCTGCTCGAAGCCAAACTCGATGTGCTGCCAGAAGAAATGGTCATCAGGGTGCCCTGGAACGAATTTGCACAGGGGCGGTACAAATCGCGCATTACCGCCGCCAAAGAGGTCGGATTCGATGCAGGTCATATCGTCGCGGAACAGGCAAAGGTTGATGCGTTTCACATGACACGCATGATCCTGCCCCAGGACTGCCGGCCCCAACTGCCCAAAGGTGTCGCCAAGGTATGGGCGTTGGCCGCCTTCCCGTCACTACTCGCATATCGGGAAGATCAGGCACTCGCGTCGAAACCAGTCCTGCTGTGACTGCCGAGGAAAGACACGAACACCGCAACCTGCTGGAGATGATGATCCAGCTCGGCGAGGACTACCACGCCGACAATCGCTGCGATCAGGAACTGTTCACGATGCTTGCCCTCGACGCCAAGCGGCTTCCTAACCGCCAACCGACACCGCAGGACGCCGCAGCGATTCTCGCTGACGCTGCGCACGGCGCGAAAAGCACTAACCGGCGTCGATCACTTACGGAAAAAGCGGCTCAATGCCGTAATGCCGTTCAGTTAAGCGACTGAACGGCATTTTTGTTTTTGGCGCAAACCGGTTGTAAACGGGACGCGGCGATGTTAACTTTCATCGCCATGCTGGTCGATGATCTGCGCCTCCTTGTTGAATCCCGGCCGCCGCTCGATTGGGGCCGGCTGGGTCAGCATCTGCCATACGAATGGATCGAGTATGCAGTGCAGGCCAGTGGCAGTGCCAGCGTACGTCGGCGTCGGCTGCCCGCACAACAGGTCGTATGGCTGGTGATTGCGCTGGCGTTGTACCGGCACCGGTCGATCAGCGAGGTTGTCGATGAACTGGACCTTGCGTTATCTGTGGCCGATGCGTCGTTTGTCAGTAAGTGCGCCATCACCCAGGCGCGGCAGCGCGTCGGCGCGGCGCCACTGGCGTGGCTGTTTCACGAATCAGCCAGAAACTGGGCTGCGCAGGATCAGGACCAATACCTCTTCAAGGGATTCTCGCTGTTCGCGATGGATGGCACCACGCTGCGCACCGCCGACAGTGCCGCCAACCGCAGACATTTCGGCGCCTCGGCCGCAGCCCATGGCCGCATTGGCAGCTATCCGCAACTGCGCGCGGTAACGCTCACCGCGCTTGCGACGCATCTGGTGCGTGATGCTGTGTTCGGTCCTTACGACATCAACGAGATGGTCTCGGCGCGTGAACTCATTCCTCGCGTACCGGCCAATTCCATCACCGTATTCGACAGGGGGTTCATGTCGGCCCAGCTCCTGTGCAATCTGGTCTCGGGCGGTGAGAACCGGCATTACATCATTCCGGCCAAATCCAATCTGCGGTGCGAGTTCGTGAACGAGCGCGACGGTGACCGGATCGTGCGTATGCGAGTCTCGCCGCAGGCCCGCGCGAAATGCCCGGAATTGCCCGAATCCTGGCAAGCGCGCGCCGTGCTCGCCGTGGATGCCAGTGGGCGGCAACGGACGCTGCTGACGTCCCTGACTGATCGAAGACGTTTCAAGGCTGCCGACATTGTGTCGTGCTACGAGCGTCGCTGGCAGATCGAGACCAGCTACCACGAGCTCAAGCAGTCGATGCTGGGCATGGGAGCCGACCCTTCGCAGCCAGACCGTGGAAGGCGTCTATCAGGAATTCTGGGGCGCGCTAATTGCCTATAACCTGATACGTCTGGAGATGGCCAAAGCAGCACTTGCGGCCGGACCTGCACCCGATGAACTGAGCTTCATCCGCGCGTTCCACACCATTCAGTACGAGATGACCTGGGCGGCCGTGACGCGCTCGTACGGCAAACTGCCCGCGCTGCTCAAGCGCCTGCGTGAGCGGCTCAGGCAACTTCCCAATGAGAAACGGTCCGGGCGCAGTTGCGCTCGAACCGTCAAATCCCGACTGTTTCGCTATACCGTTCGAGTCCTTAAAAGAGACCTTAACTGAACGGCATTAGGCTCAATGCCGCTTTTTTTGTTGGACGGTGACACTGGAAAAATGCACCTGAAAATGAGACGGCCAGCGCAATTGTGAATATCTGTCAAAACAGTTTCATCTCAATTTAAAGTCGTTGACCGTGTCGCGTTTTAGATGGTTAATTTGTCGGGTGTGTTCTGGAAAATCAGCAGAGGTCAGATGGAACAACAGAAACAGGATGAAACCGGGGGCAAGGAAGAGTGCGGGCTTTGCCGTATCACCTATTCAGTCTACTCGAACTTCCCGCCAATGCCGTCCGCAGTGGCGCTAAACGCCGAAACCGGCGAATTCTTTCCACCGAATAGGCTTGGTTGTATTCGATCTGAACCATAACACGGAGGATCACCGCTGGTGCTCTTACGCGTGCTCAATGGTCTGATGGTCTAAGAGCGCGAATTAACCTACGGAGGGTCAAATGTACGAAAGGATGCGCTCCGCAAAGGAGATCATTGAAGAAATGAAGACTCGCTTTGCAGATATGTTCGAGGGATCAGATAGCCGGGAATGTCTTGATTGTCGTATCACGTTCAAGATATACAAGGCGTGGCCTGATATGCCTCAGGCAATGACGATAAACCAGAAATCCGGGGAGCGGATTCCGATTAATGCGATCAGGGCTCTCCCATCCGGCTACGACATGAGGCAGGCTTTAGGACAAGAAGAGGAATGCGGCTGTCGCAATCGACCTGCGGGCCCGTTCGATGAAGAGTTCACGCTTCGCGACGCCAACGGATCGCCACTCGCCGACACGTATTACACGATTGAGTGGCGAGGTTTCCTAACGCGCGGCGTCACTGATTCCATCGGACGTACACAGCGGCACAAGACAGACGGCGCGCAGGCGGTGCGTATGTATCTTGGACACCGCGAGTCTGTCTAACAATTCCCGAATGGAAATAACTCATACAACGGAGTAAATGTGACCGACCCACTGCACGAATGCGTAACCAATATTGATCCCAATTCAAATGTCACCGTATATTCTTCGCGCTTGTGTAAACCGTGGAAATTTTCCGAACAGGGAACTAAGTTCCTTAAAGGTTGGGAACAGTTCAGCGCGACCATGTACGACAAGGACGGCAGCAAAGCCGGAAATGCAACAGTTGGATATGGGCACCTTGTTCATTTGGGGAAAATATCCGGCGCCGCATCGGAAAAGCCATTTCAGAAAGGAATAACCGAAGCACAGGCCGAGACGCTACTTAAGGAAGACGTCAAGTGGGCGGAAAATACGATCAATCGAAAAATTCGGCTTCCGCTGTTTCAATTTGAATACGATGCACTTGTGTGCTTTATGTACAACCTTCAACATCATGGCGACAGTCTGCTCGATTTCGTTAATACTGGTGATTACAACAAGGTAGGTGATAAGATGAGGCAGTACGCCACAGTTAAGGGCCACCCGCTTAGAGGGTTACTGCGGCGTCGACACCGTGAAGCGGAAATGTTTGAGGCGGGGGTCTATGATTCATCGCACTAGTCTAATGGTAGCGCTCGCGCTCACGATCGCTCCGATCATTGCACCCGCTAAGACCGTGTATTCCGGTAAATTCGATTATCACTATTTTAAATCGCCGGATCAGTATTTTTCAGGTCATAGCGCCGCCGATGTGGCTCATATGTGTGACACTGGGGAGCATGCAAGCAATGACGACTTGGCGGAGTGTTCGCACCGCAAATTCGATCATGCGGCCCGTGCACTGGATAAGATCCTGCGATCGGCGAAATCCAAGATTGGAGGCAATGACAGGTCACTTAAAGCAGAAGGCGAACCGTTAGCTCTCCCTTACTTTTTGAAGTCGCAAGACGCCTGGTCACAGTACCGCGATAACGAGTGTTACACCGAAACCTATATGATGGGTGAGGCTGCCGAGCGCTATATTTTCTTTTGGGAGTGTATGGCAAATATCACCCAAGACAGAGTCAAGGAATTGCAGGAAGTCTTAAGAGACTAGACCATTGCTGCTATGTGTTGTGCCCCGCTTCGGCGGGGCCATACCGTAAAAGATCTGGCTGGCTTTGAGCGGCTGCAGCGCTATATCCGTCGGACTTCGCCAACGCTGCCAATACCAGGAACTAACATGCGAGCTTACGGGCGGGTAGAAGTGCGATGAGATACGCCCGATTGCTTCGATGGTGCATCAGTGCACTTGGGATATGGGTCGCATTGGGCACTGCACTCGCATGGGGCACGCAACAACTATCGTTCCAGATACCGTTATGGTTCGCCGGTTCCGTTCGATAGCTACTGCGTTGCCTATATCCCAATTGGGAGCCCGACGCCTACGATGTCGAGGCTTGGGGCAACTTTGTGCTGATCGTTTCGGGATATATCGTCGCCATCGCAATCGTAGTGCCGGCAAGCGTCATCGCATGGCGGCGAGCACATTGAGCACGCTCGTCAAAATGGAATTCGGCCGCGTCAAGCCTTTCAAGCCTGCCATACCCCATACCCCGCCTCGCGCAGCCCGATCGCCAATTCCACTTCCATATCCTGCGCGCCGCGGTAAGGCATCGGGTTGAACACGTCGTACAGTTCGGGCATCAGACGCAGGCCGTAGTCGCGCACATAGCGATTCGCCTGAATGCCCGCCTTGTGCCGATCGAAGCGCAAGTCCGGGTCGAGCCCCGTCATGCCGACGTACACGCACGGCCTGTCGAAACGGTAACCAGGATTCGCGCGACGAAAGCGCGCCTCGTTCCACACCTTGTCGTCGAGCGCGACGACGTACACGTAGTAGTGATGCGCGCGACCCGCCATGACACGTGCGACGCCGTTCAGCCGCGCAGCGTACCGTGCAGCAACATCCGGTATTCGGTCGGTGTGACGCCGACGGTCGCCTTGAATTGCCGTGTGAACGCGCTGTGATCGGTGTAGCCGCAACGCGCGGCGACGTCGGTGACCTTGTCGTGCGACACCAGCAGCGCGGTCGCCGCATCGAGTCGCGTTTTCAGGAGCACCTGGCGCGGCGTCAGATGAAACACCTTGTGAAAGTACCGCTCCAGCTGCGCGACCGACATGTCCGCCATCGCCGCAAGCTGCTTCAGGTTCAGCGGCTGCACGTAATTCTGCTGGATCGACTGCACGACGGCGGCAAGCCGGCTGTAGGCCGGATGGCTGCTTTCGTCGGCTTTCAGATCGCGGGAGATGCCGGCGAGGCCGACCACCTTGCCGGTCGCATCGCGCAACGGCTGTTTGCAGGTCAGGCACCAGCCCGGTTGACGGCCCGGATACAGATGCAGTTCGAGCTGATCGAGCATCTGGTTGCCGACGCCGATGATCGCCTTGTCCTGCGCGGTATAGATGCGCCCGAAGCGGCGCGGAAACACGTCTTCCGCGGTCTTGCCGAGCAGCGCGGCCTTTTCCTTGAAGCCGCAACGCGAAGCGAGCGTGCGGTTGACGAGCGCATACCGCGCGTCGGCGTCCTTGACGAAGAACACGACGTCCGGCATTGCATCGAATACCGGCTCGAGCAACCTGAAATGCGACAGCATGCCGGACAGCGTCGTATCGTCAGTTTCGAGCGGATGCGCCAGCGTGTTCATCGTGCGGTTCCGTGGGTGCGTGCCTGGTTGATTGCGTTAGGTTGCGCGCGGATCGCTGCGCCGGTGCGGCCGGGCAGCCTGCTCGTGCGGTTGATTGCGGTCGATTATAGAGCCGCGCGTCGCCCGCCAATATCTACCGAGGGTAAGCGCGGAGCCGTCATGGCGCCGCCGTCGGCGGTTCGGCGGCGCTCATCAGCGTGCCGATTTGCGCCGGACTGAACGGCGGACGCGGCGCGGCGGCCGGCCAGCCGAAGTACAGGCTCGCGGCCGCGCCGCAGATGCGCCCCTGGCAAGGGCCCATACCGCAGCGCGTCTGCAGTTTCGCGTCACGCCAGTCGGCGCAGCGGCGCACCTCGCCGACGCTCACGTCCTCGCAACGGCACAACAGCGTCGCGTCGGCGGGCGGCGTGCGCGCGGCCTCGCCCAATGCGAACGACGCCGCGACGCGCGCGCCAAAGCCCCGCCAGCGAGCGCGTTGCGCGACCAGCGCCGCCAGCGCGGCGCGTTGCGTGCTCGCCGCGCCGCTCGCCACGAGACCGGCGATCTCGCCTTCCGCGCCAGCGAGCTCAGCGCCGCCGACGCCCGTGCACTCGCCCGCTGCATAAACGCGTTCGAGCGAGGTGCGCTGTCCGTCGTCGATGACGATTTCGCCCGCGTCGTTGATCGCGCAGCCGAGCGCCTGGGCAAGCGTGACGTTCGGCAGCAGTCCGAAGCCGCACGCGACGCGGTCGCAATCGAGCGTCACCTCGCGTTCACCGCGCCGGATCGTCACCTGTTGCACGCGCTGCGCGCCACGGGCTTCGCTCACGATGCTGCCGGTCCAGTAGCGCAGTCCCGCGAAGCCGTGCGTGAGGCTGATCGCCTGACGCAGCTTCGCGGGCTCGCGCAGCAGCGACACGCCGAAACGCGCGACCTCGGCCGCCGATGCCTGCTCGACCACCGCGACCACGCGCGCGCCGGCCTCTCGCGCGGTGGCGAGCGCGGCCATCAGCAGCGGGCCGCTGCCGGCGATCACGATCCGTTCGTCGCGCACCGGCATGCCGCCTTTGATCAGCGCCTGCAATGCGCCCGCGCCGGTCACGCCGGGCAAGGTCCAGCCAGGAAACGGCAGAAGACGCTCACGCGCGCCGGTCGCAAGAATCAGTCTGTCATAGGTGATCGCCACGCCGCCGTGTTCGGCGGATTCGAGCAGCAAGCCTTGCGCGCCGAGCGGCGCGATCACGCGAGTCGATGGCCAGTAAGTGAAGTTCTGCTGCGATTGCAACGCCGCGAGCAACGCATGCAACGCTGCTTGAGGCGGATGGGCGGACCCCTGGCGCCAGACCTGGCCGCCGGCGCGCGGATTGTCATCGATCTGCGCGACAGTCGCGCCCGCCTGCGCCGCCGCTCGCGCGGCATTGAGCCCGGCCGGACCACCGCCGATCACCACGATGTCGAAGTGCTGCGTCATGCGTGTACTGTCCCGTTTCGTGTCTGCACGCGCTGGCCGTCGCGGCATAGCGTCTGGCACGCGAGCGCGTGCGCGCGACCGTCGATCGTCACGCGGCACTCCTGGCACACGCCCATCCCGCACAAGGCTTCGCGCGGCTCGCCCTTGACCGACAGCCGCGAGCCGCGCACACCCGCGATCGCGAGCGCCGCGGCTATAGTCGTGCCGGGTTTCACTTCGATGCTGCGGCCGTCGACGGTCAAACGGATGCGGGTCGCGTCAGTGTCGGTCATGGGCCACCTGTTCTGCAAAACGCACCGGTAGATAAGGTTCGCACGGAATCGGCGCGGCATGGCCCGCGATCTGCGCCGCGAGTAGTTTCGCGGTCGCGAGCGAGGTCGTTACGCCAAGCCCTTCGTGGCCGACCGCGAGCCATAGGCGGGATGCGGAGCCAGAGCCGACGTTGGGCGCGAACTCGCCGGCCGGTCCGATCAGCGGCAGGCCGTCCGGCGACGCGGCACGAAACCCCGTCCACGCGCGGACGCCGCTGAGCGCCGGCAACCCCGGCAGATACTGCGCGGCGCGTTGAAGCATCCGGGCGAGCACCGGCATCTCGACGGCCGGATCGGTTGTTTCGAACTGGCGCGACGAGCCGATCAGCAGTTGCCCGGTCGGACGCGGCTGTACGTTGAACGCGACCGACGTGCCGGTCGCGTGATGCGCGCTCTTGATATAGCCAAGTTCGAGCAGTTGATGACGGATCAGCCCCGGGTAGCGGTCGGTGATCAGCAGATGGCCTTTCTTCGGTTGCAACGGCAGCCACGGCAACAATTGCGCCGCCCCGAGGCCGTTCGCGACGACCACGTGCGCCGCGCTGGTGCGCTCGCCGCACGCCAGGGTCACGCCACCCGCACCGACCGACGCGACCGGCGCTCCAGGTCGCACGCTGATATTCGCCGCATGCGGCGACTGCGTGAGCAGCCATTCGGCGGCGGTCGGCGCATACACGATGCTGTCGTGCTCGATGCGCAAGCCGCCCGCCATCGATGGTGCGAGCGCCGGTTCGCAGGCGCGCAGTTCGGCCGAGTCCAGCAATTGCGCGGCGACGCCTTGGCTCTCAAACGCCGCCTGCATTGCGCGGGCGGCTTGCCGTTCTTCGTCGTCGGCTGCGACCCACAGCGTGCCGCAGCGCGCGAACGCGTCGCGCGCGCGCAGCTGCGGCGCGAGCTCGAGCCATAGCTCGCGCGAATAGCGGCTCAGCGCGAATTCGGCGGGCGAGTCGTTCATCACGACGATATGGCCCATGCCGGCCGCCGTCGCGCCGCCGCCGATGCGCTGCGCATCGAGCACGTCGACGCGCATGCCGAGCGCGGCCAGTTCCGCCGCGCACGCGGCACCGACGATACCCGCTCCGATGATCAGCGCGTCCGGGCTCATGCGGTCCGGATACCCCACGCGAACGGATCGCGCTCGTCGAAACACAGACACCCTTCGGCCATGATGTGCGCGTGACCGGTGATGGTCGGAATCACGTGGACGCCGTCGCCCGCCGCGCGATAGCTCGCCTCGAACACGCTGCCGATGATGCTCTCCTGGCGCCACACCGCGCCTTCGGCAAGCTTGCCGTCGGCCGCGAGACACGCGACCTTCGCGCTCGTGCCGGTGCCACACGGCGAGCGGTCGTACGCATTGCCGGGACACAGCACGAAGCTGCGGCTGTCGAGGCCCTCGCGCGAACCCGGTCCGAACAGCTCGATATGGTCGATCAGCGCGCCGTTCGCGCCGGTGATGTTCTGTGCGATCAGCGCGTCGCGAATCGCCGAACTGAAAGCCGTCAGGCTCGCGATGTTCGCGGCTTCGAGCTCGTGCCCATGCTCGGCGACGAGGAAAAACCAGTTGCCGCCCCAGCCGATGTCGCCGGTCAGTGCGCCATAGCCTGGCACGTCGACCTGCACCGCCTTGCGGTGGCGATACGCGGGCACGTTGCGCACCGCGACGCCGCCGTCTTCGTTCAGCGTCGCCTCGACCATGCCGACCGGCGTTTCGATGCGGTGTCGTCCCGGCCCGATCCGCCCCATGTGCGCGAGCGACACGACGAGCCCGATGGTGCCGTGCCCGCACATGCCGAGATAGCCGACGTTGTTGAAGAAGATCACGCCGGCCGCGCAAGTCGGATCGTCGGGCTCGCAGAGCAACGCGCCGACCACCACGTCCGAGCCCCGCGGTTCGGTGACGATGCCGGCGCGCCAGTCATCGAAGCGGGTGCGGAACACCTCGAGCCGTTGCGCGAGCGTGCCGCCGCCCAGATCCGGGCCACCCGACACCACGAGGCGGGTGGGCTCACCGCCGGTGTGCGAGTCGATGATGTTGAGGGTTTTCATGTCGCCCATGGTAGGAATCGCGGGCCGGTGGGTCTTGGTGCGCGTGCGCGCGGATTGAGACGATTTCGGCATAGCGGCGCGATGCGTGAGCCGCCGCGCGCGCGGCGCGCGAAACGTCCCGCTATTCGGTATCGGCGTCGATGACCATCGGCGCGAATGCGGCAACCCGGCTAACCGCTACGGACACGAAAGGAGAATGCACACCGCTGGCGAGCGCGACGGGCTGCAACGCGGATTTCAGCATATACCTGGCCGTGGCGACCTCATGCCGTGCGCGCCGACTGCGAATCCTCACTCCCTGAGCACATGGTCGTGAAGCCGCAGCAACCGGTAGCCGCTTCTGTATACCGGCTGCAGCCGGAAACCATTGTGCGGCTCGATCGCGAGCAGCAGACGCAGCCGCGACACGTGACTGTCGATGGTCCGCGTGAACTCGCGCAGTTCGCGGCCCCACACCGTCGCGAAGATATGGTCGCGCGACATCACGCGATCGACGTTGGAAAAGAACAGCGCCGCGATCCGGTACTGGGTGGGCGACAGCGGCACCGGCTCGCCGCGCAGCGTGACCGCCCGGCGGATCGTGTCGAAGCAATAGGGGCCGATCTCGAAACAGGTCGCGGCGCTGAAACGCTCCGGATACGCGCGCCGCAGAAGCGCCGCGACTCGCGCGCGAAACTCGGCGTCCCGCAGCGGCAACGCGAGGTAATCGTCGGCACCGCCGGCGAGCGCGCGCACCATGCTTTCCTCCGAGCCGTCGTTCGACACGAACATGATCGGCACGTGCTCGCCTGCCACGCGGCGCACCGAGCGCAGCAGGTCCGCGCCGGCGGGCCGCATCTCCTGCCAGTCGAGCACCAGCAGATCCATCGTGGAGCGCACGAGCGACCTCGACATCGCAACGCCGTCGTCATAGGCCGCGCAGAAATGGCCGGCTCTCACCAGACTTGATTCAATGGACTGACGCATGACCGGGTCACGCTGAAGAACTGCAACGCGCATGGGATGGACTCTCGACAATGAACATGCAGGCCATTCTCCGAGCCGCACCCCGGTCCCTCCCTTCGGAGCATTCCGATTTTCCGCCGCTTTCTTCGCCCAACTGGACGCTTCCGCAGGACTTCCGCTTTCATCCTGTAAAATCCGCGCCGGCCTCCGTCGTCAGCGCGCCCGCCCTATCAGGACGGCGCGCCCGTGTCCCGTGCTCTACCCAGCGCCTGCCACACTTCTCGCCCGACGACCGCCGTATGTCCACGCGTCTCCCGCGTGGCTCACAATTCATCAAAAGACATGGCAATGCAAGCGACAAATCTGGGTGGAGCGCAGGCTGTCACCCCCCGCCCGCTTGGGCACAGCGATTACAAGACACTCGGTCTCGCCGCGCTCGGCGGAGCGCTCGAGTTCTACGACTTCATCATCTTCGTTTTCTTCGCACCGACGATCGGCCAGCTCTTCTTCCCGGCGGCGATGCCGGACTGGCTGCGTCAGGTGCAGACCTTCGGCATTTTCGCGGCCGGTTATCTGGCGCGGCCGCTCGGCGGCATCATCATGGCGCACTTCGGCGACCTGTTCGGCCGCAAGCGCATGTTCACGCTGAGCGTGCTGCTGATGTCGGTGCCGACGCTGCTGATGGGCCTGATGCCCACCTACGCGAGCATCGGCGTGCTCGCGCCGGTGCTGCTGTTGCTGTTCCGCGTGATGCAGGGCGCGGCGGTCGGCGGCGAAGTCCCGGGCGCATGGGTGTTCGTCGCAGAGCATGTGCCCGGGCGGCACGTCGGTTATGCGTGCGGCACGCTGACGGCCGGCCTCACGGCGGGCATTCTGCTCGGCTCGCTGATTGCGTCGGCGGTCAATCGCCATTTCACTCCGGCCGATATTTCCGAGTATGCGTGGCGTGTACCGTTCCTCATCGGCGGCGTGTTCGGCATGTTCTCGGTCTATCTGCGCCGCTGGCTGCACGAGACGCCGGTGTTCGCCGAACTGAAGCAACGCAAGGCGATCGCCGCGGAAGTGCCGCTGAAGGCCGTACTGCGCGATCACGGTCGCGCAGTGATCGTGTCGATGCTGCTCACCTGGATGCTGTCGGCGGCGATCGTCGTCGTGATCCTGATGACGCCGACGCTGCTGCAAAAGCAATTTCACATCGAGCCGGCCACCGCGCTGCTCGCGAACTGTGTCGCGACGCTGTGCCTGACGATCGGCTGCGTGGTGGCGGGTTCGATCGCCGGACGCATTGGCGCGGGTCGCACGATTTTCGTCGGCGGCATTGCGCTTGCGATCACGTACTACGTGATGTTTCGCCAGTTGGCCGTCGATACGTCCCTGCTCCTGCCGCTGTATGCACTGGCCGGACTTTTCGTCGGCGTGATCGGCGCGATTCCGCTCGTGATGGTCCGCGGATTCCCGCCGGTGGTGCGCTTCTCGGGCATCTCGTTCTCGTACAACGTCGCGTATGCGGTGTTCGGCGGTCTGACGCCGATCGCCGTATCGCTGATGATGAAGTCGAACCCGCTGGCCGCGCCGCTGTACGTCGCGGCAATCTGCGTGCTGGGCGCGCTGACCACGCTGTTCATCAAGGATGCGCCGCGGGGGCGTTGATCCGGCGGATCTCGCTTCGTCGATCCGCATCTAGCGCGTCGACGGAACGCTCCGCGACGGCGCGGTTTTCGACGCGCCGTCGCTCGCACCGGCGACATCCATACTTCACGCCACGCCGAAACGTGGCGCGCTGCATCGGGCTTACGATGCAGTCATGAACTCATCCACACCCTCCTTTTCGCCCGCCCTCGGTCGCGTTCTCGCGACCGTCAGCATCGGCTTCGTGGTCACGCAACTCGACGTGACCATCGTCAACATCGCGTTGCCACGAATCGGCGCGGACCTGCACGCGAACGTCGCGGGCCTGCAATGGGTCGTCGATGCATACACGCTCGCGTTTGCGGTGCTGATGCTGTCGGCCGGCGCGCTCGGCGACCGCTTCGGCGCGCGGCGCATGTATGCGTGCGGAATCGTGCTGTTCGCGCTCGCGTCGCTGGCCTGCGGGCTCGCGCTCGACGCCCCGATGCTGATCGCCGCGCGCGCGGTGCAAGGCATCGGCGCGGCCGCGATGCTGCCGAATTCGCTCGCGCTGCTCAATCAGTCGTTCGGCCACGAACCGAAGCTGCGGGCACGCGCGGTCGGCCTGTGGACCGCCTCCGGCGCGATTTCGATCGCGGCCGGGCCGGTGGCGGGCGGTCTGCTGATCGCGGCGTTCGGCTGGCGCAGCATCTTTCTCGTCAATCTACCGATCTGCGCGGCCGGCCTGCTCGCGACACTGCTGTGGATTCCGCGTCCGCAAACCTCGCAACGCGGCGTGCCGGCCGCCGCTCGCGGCAACACCGGCGCGACGCCACGCGGCATCGATCTCGGCGGCCAGTGTCTCGCGATCGTCGCGCTAACCGCGTTCGTCGCCGCAGTGATCGAATGGCGGCCGCTCGGGCTCGCGCATCCGCTGGTCGCCGGCGGCTTCGTGCTGGCGCTGCTGGCGGCGGGTGCGTTCGTGTTCGTCGAAGCGCGCGTCGCGCGCCCGATGCTGCCGCTGTCGCTGTTCGGCACGCGCACGTTCAGCGCGGCGGTGCTGTTCGGCATCTGCGTGAATCTGACGTATTACGGCATGGTGTTCGTGCTGAGCCTTTACCTGCAGCGCGTGCGCGGCTACACGCCGTTGCAGGCGGGCCTCGCGTTCCTGCCGCTGACGGGCGGCTTCCTGATCTCGAACGTCGCGAGCGGCTGGGTGATCGGCCGCCTGGGAGCGCGCGTGCCGATGATCCTCGGCGCGATCACGGCCGGTCTCGGCTATGGTCTGCTGCATCTCGTCGACGCCGAGACGCCGCTGATTGGCCTGCTGCTGCCGTTTTTGCTGATTCCGTCGGGCATGGGACTCGCAGTGCCGGCGATGACCACGGCGGTGCTCGCATCGACCGAAGCGCGGCGCGCGGGCACGGCGTCGGCGGTATTGAACACGGCGCGCCAGGCCGGCGGCGCGGTGGGTGTGGCGGCCTTCGGCGCGCTCGCGGGCGGTGCGGCCGCGACGCAGATCGTGCCGGGGATGCAAGCGGCGACGGCTATTTCGGTGGGACTGCTGGTGCTGGGTCTCGTGCTCGCGTGTTTCGTGCATCCGGAGCCGCACGCGGCGGCATCGTCTGCGCGCGGCGCGAGCGCCGCGAGTAAGTAAGCGGTGTGTAATGCAGGCGCCTACAGCGACGCCTCCTGAATCGTGCCGGTAGCGATTGCGCGCTCGATCAGGCCTTCGTTGCGCGCCTTGGCGATCGCATCCGCGACCAGCTTTTCCGGGTCCTCGATGTCCGCCTTCAGCGTGCCGATGAATCCGGACGCATCCAGAACCACCAGCGTCTTCGCCGACTCGGCGAGGCTGATGATCACACGATGCGGCGTCGGCCCTTCGCCGAGACTCGCGCACAGTTGCGTGAGCTTGCCGCCGATCATTTGCTCGAAGTTCTGAATCATCATCTGCTCCCTTGATTGGCGCGGATTGGAAATCCTGCTGTGTAGCAGGATGCGGGCCGCGCCGACTGCGCGCGCTCGCGCTTGACAGCCCGCTTTACAGGCCGCCGAGTCCGCCGCGCGGCGCGCGCGCGTTGTCGACGCTCAGACGCCCCGCGCCGGTAACGAACAGCAGCAGGAAACCGCCCGCGATTCCGATGTTCTTCCAGAAATGAATCACCATGTCGTGCTGCAAGGCCGGGTCGGTGATATTCCAGAAGTCGTGGCCGAGCACCGCCGTCGCGACCGTATACACCGCCATGACCAGCGCGAGCGGCCGTACCTTGAAGCCGACCACGAGCAGCAGGCCGCCGAGCACCTCGACCGCGGTTGCGATCGGCGCGGCGATCTGCACGAACGGCACACCTTTCGAATGCAGGTAGCCGACGAAGCCCGCATAGCCCAGCAGTTTCATCACCCCGCTCCACAGGAACAGCACGGAAAGCGCAAGACGGGCGATGAAAATAATGCCGAAATCGACGGGACGCGACATGGGGGGACTCCTGTAATGAATAAGCAGCAGACCCGAATGCACGGGCTCAGTTCCCCGCCTCGCTCCTGAGCATATGAGCAATGGCCGCGATTTCCAAGCCCGCTCAAGCTGACGGATACGTGGCGACCTCGATCAGGTTGCCGTCCGGGTCGCGGCAATACACCGAGGTCATCTTGCCGCGCGCGCCGTCGCGCTCCACCGGCCCCGCCTCGACAGCGACGCCTTGCGCGAGCCAGTGCGCCTTGACGTCGTCCGGGCTTGCGGTGGTCACGAAGCACAGGTCCGCCGTGCCCGGCACCGCCTCGCGCGACGTGAACCAGGCGACGGTATCGGCCGACGCGGGACGCAGATTGATCTTCTGATTACCGTAGTTCATCGCCACGCGCGTGCCGGTGCGCGACGCGAACTCGGTGCGTCGCATGCCGAGCATCCGCGCGTACCACGCCGCGCTCACTTCGACGTCGGCGACGTTCAGAACGAGATGATCGAGACTGGCTAGCTGGAAGCTCATGGGTTTGTCGTGATGAATCGAGAAAGGTGGTAGCGACTATGCGCGTGGCGCGTCCGGCGCGAGCAACACGCCCTTCGTGAATACGAAGCAGCCGTAGCCGCGCTCCTCGCCCGTCGCGATCACACAGTATGCCTGGCGCGCACGCTCGTAAAACGCGAACCGCTCGATCGACACGAAGGGCACCTCGCGCCCCTCGCCCGCGTTGACCTCGGCTTGCGCTTCGCGCTGCACCGCGGGAATCGTGTGCGGCTCGCCAACCACTTCCATGCGCGACGCGGGATGCTCGATAAAGGTGTCGAGCGGCAGCACCGACAACACCGCGCGGATCGCGCGCGGCGAACTGACGCCGTCGAGACGCAGCGGCTTGCCGAGCACGGTATCGCGCGCGACGGCGTCGGCCGGGAAGTTGGCGTCGCAGATCACGAGCTCGTCGCCGTGGCCCATCGAGCGCAGCGCGTGCAGGATATCGGCGTTCAGTAGCGGGTCGAGATTTTTCAGCACGGGGTCTCCAGGTCGTTCGGTTGGGAACATGCTGAGGGGGTGAGGTCGTGAGCTTTGCGCAAGACGATGCGTGTCACGCTTCATCCGCACGACGATCGATTGTAGCAAGCGCGCCGGACGTCTTGCGGCGCTGCGCACGCACCGCATTGCCAGCGCAGCCATCCGACCAGAGCGAGCAGCACGAGCCCCGCGCCGCCGAGCACCGGCTCGCGCCAACCGAGCAGTGCGATGAACATGAACGCCCGCGCGCCGCCGAGCAGCGCGAAACCGGCGATCGCGCTCGATAACGCATCGAGCGCGGCCGCGACGCGCAGCAACGCGAGATGGACTTGTGCGGGCCTGGCAGCGGCGGGCTCATGCATGACCGTCTCCGTGAAAAACGCCTCAAGCGGCGCCGGGGGTTTCGTCGAGAAAACCGGTGACCGCTTGCAGACGCCCATGCGCGTCCACCACGCCGAAGTCCGAGCCCTTCACGATCGCCTCGCCCGCGGGGGTCGTCAGTGCCCACGAGAAGCGCAGGCGATTCGCGAAGCCGTCGACGTCGGTCGTACGGCGAAACGTGTGATGCGGAAAACGCTCATGCACCGCGCGGATCATGGCGTCGATGCCATCGTGGCCCGCGCCCGCCAGCAGCGGGTCGCGATAGTCGGCATCGGCGCTCCACGTTGCCGCGATCAACTCGCGACGACGCGCGCCATCGGTCTCGTTCCAGGTATCGAAATAACGGTCGATCAAATCGGTATGCGCATTCATCTCAAACTCCTCGATTGACAGGACTGAGCACTTCGCGCGGCATACGCATTGCATGCGGCGGGCTCGGAATGAAGATTGACGGCTCGCGTGCATTGCGTCGATTACGTGAGAGGTAATCGACGCAATGCAGCCTTCGCTGTCACGCAGCGCTTTTCACTGTTTTTCTCGCCAAATAGGTCATTCGGCCGAGTCGTCAAAAAACCTTCGCACCGCTAACCTCGAGTGACTCATCGAAGCCCGCCGACGACATCGCGAGGCGGGCAATGCAATGAACAGGAGGACCGCTTGGACCGCTTTATCGAGACGCTTTTCTCGCTTGCACGACCGTATCCCCGGAGATACAATCATCCGCAGATCGAAACACCGCGCGTGTACACGATCAACTGCACCGAAGAGTTCGACCGTTGGCTTCACGGCCTCACCGACCTCAAGGCGAAGGCGCAAATTCTCGTGCGGATCCGCCGCGCGGAACGCGGGCTTTTCGGCGACGCGAAGTTGCTGGAAAACGGCGTGTTCGAGATGCGCATCGATTGCGGGCCGGGTTACCGGGTCTACTACGCGCGCGAGGAACGCATGATGTATCTGCTGCTCTGCGGGGGTAACAAGTCCACGCAGCAGGCGGATATCAGGCATGCCGGAGCAATGTGGACAACCATCAGAAAGGAACGGTCATGAGCAAGATCAAAACGGCACGCTTCGATGCATCGAAGTACCTCGACAACGACGAAATGGTCGCGGCCTATCTGAACGCCGCCCTCGACGAAGGCGACTCCGATCTGCTGCTCGCCGCCATCGCGGATATCGCCAAGGCACGTGGCATCACGAAGATCGCCGCGGCAGCGGGCCTGGGCCGCGAGAGCCTCTACAAGACACTCGCGCCCGGCTCCAAGCCACGCATGGATACGGTCCTCAAACTGGCGAGTGCGATCGGCGTCAAATTCACCGCCGTGCCGTTGCGCCTGGCTGCCGCCTGAGCCGGGCACGCGTCTCGTTGACTGAAATTGGCGGGGCATTACCTCTCAGGTAATCGATTGCTTGCACGCTTTGACTATGATCGGTGGCATGAACACACTCTCTATTGCACAAGCGGCTCCATCATCCGCGCCGATCGGCACTCGGGCGGTCGGCGAACTTCTCCGCGAATGGCGGCAGCGGCGGCGCATGAGTCAGTTGCTGCTCGCCACGGAGGCTGACGTTTCGACCCGCCATCTGAGCTTTGTCGAATCGGGGCGCGCGCTACCGAGCCGGGAAATGGTCATGCATCTCGCCGAGCGCCTCGACGTGCCGTTGCGCGCGCGCAATGCTCTGCTCGTCGCGGCCGGTTACGCGCCGCTGTTTCGCGAACGTCCCCTCTCCGACCCGCAGCTCGCCGCCGCGCGCGAAGCCGTCGAACTGGTGCTCAAAGGACATGAGCCCTACCCGGCTCTCGCGATCGACCGGCACTGGACCATCGTCGCGACCAACAATGCGATTGCGCCGTTGTTGAGCGGCGCGAGTCCCGAACTGTTGAAGCCACCGGCCAACGCACTGCGCCTGAGTCTGCACCCGCAAGGCATTGCGGCGTCGATCGTCAACTGGCATGCGTGGCGCGAGCATGTGCTGGGCCGCCTGCAACGGCAGATCGACGTCAGCGGCGACGACACGCTGAGCGCACTACGCGACGAACTGGCCGGCTACCCCGCGCCGCCGGATGCAGACGCCTCGACGCTGGACGATGCAGTCCTCAACCAGATCGCCGTGCCATTGCGGCTGCGTACACCGCTTGGCGTGCTGTCGTTTTTCAGCACCACCACGGTGTTCGGCACGCCCGTGGACGTTACGCTGTCGGAACTCGCCATCGAGGCGTTCTTTCCGGCGGATCGGCAAACCGCGTCGGCGCTGCGCGAATTTGCCGAACACCAGCGCGGCTAGCCGCTCGCGTACCTCCACTCCACTCACCACGAATAAGTGAGATGTCCGTCAACGCCGACACCCCGTTGATCCGCCAACTCGGACCCGCCGACCGGGACGCCTATTTCCAGCTTCGTCTGCGCGGGCTGAAGGCGCACCCCGCTTCGTTCGGACAAAGCCGTGCGAAGTCGGCGCCTTGAACGTCGACGGGGTGTTTCATGACGAGGATCTGATGGCGCGATTCCTCGCGTAGCGCCCCCGGGAATCATTGACAACGCCCCCTTGCGGCCATTCCCGGCGCCTCGTCAACGTTGTAATGTCGTCGCCTATTGCACCGACATCGTGTCAGGCAACCTGCTCGGCACTGGCTTCTCGCAGCCTCCGTCCGCACCGTGATCGGTACGCGTCTGCGACCGCTGTTCGGTCTCGGGGTCGAACGCGTGCGACAGACCGGCTGCCCATCCTCATCGAGCCGTTACAAATCCGGCCCTCGTTTGCGTAGTTTGTAACGGGGGACGCTTCATACGGTTACAGGCTCCATCCGCCCCTCACGCGCCACCCAGCACGAGTATTTATTACCGTCTATTCCCTCGCTTTCTGTTCCTTTCTAATCCAAAACAAATTTACCGATCGCCGCGCGGTGCAGACGCACGTCTCGGACAGTCGCGTAGGATGCCCATCCAGCAAGGGTTTTCATGGAGTAGAGGCCAGTGTCGAAAGGCTATAAATTCACTTGGCATCATTCATTACAATGGCGTGAAAAACTTACCGAAAAATGATGTAGTTTTTTGAGATATTTTTTTGAGAAGGGATTGATTTCTGGTTTTAGCCTTCATACAATTCGTCCCGAGCTGTTACGAAATGTAACGTCTTGTATCAAATGTTCGCTGTCTGTAGCAAGTAGCAACATGTAGCCGGAGGCCACGTTGCCGGCGAGGCAGAAAAGACAAAACGGCGCAAAGCCGACATAGTAATTCGGGGCTTCGGAAACAGACAAAATGGACCGTAGCAGCGAGACGCTGGATTCAATCCGCGAGATCAACTTGTCTTACATCATGCTCGCGCAACGCATGTTGCGCGAGGACAAACCGGTCGGAATGTTCCGGCTGGGACTGTCGTCGGAACTGGCTGACTTGCTTGCCGGGCTGTCGCTCGCGCAAATCGTCAAGCTGGCCGCTTCCGACCAGCTTTTGTGCTTCTTCCGCTTCAACGACCACGCGATGCTGTCGGCGTTGACGCAAACGACGAAGCACACCGCAGTTGCACCGACCCACACGGCGATCCTGCTTGCAGGCCAGCCCGCCGAGCAATTTGCCTGATCGAGGTGACTGCAATGCTCAAGCGAAGCCTGACCGAAGATGCACAGGAAGTATTTCGCGCGATCGCACTGATCGAACTCGGCGCCCGCATGCAGGTGCTCGAGAGCGAGTTGACGCTGTCGCGCGACCGTATGATCCGCCTGTATCGCGAGGTCAAGGGCGTATCGCCGCCCAAGGGCATGCTGCCGTTCTCGGCGGACTGGTACATGACGTGGCTCGCGAACATTCACGCGTCGCTGTTCTACAACACGTACCTGTTCCTCAAGAACGAAGCGCGCTGCTCGCATCTGGATGCGCTGACCAAGGGCTATCGGCTGTATCTCGAACACTGTCAGCACAGCGAAACCGAGCCGGTGCTCGATCTGACGCGCGCGTGGACGCTCGTGCGTTTCTTCGACGCCGACATCCTGCAGTTGACCAGATGCTGCCGCTGTACCGGCAAGTTCGTCGCGCACAAGCACGACCTGCAGCACAACGTCGTGTGCGGCGCCTGCCAGCCGCCGTCGCGTGCCGGCAAGACGAAGAAGGCAGCAGCCGCGCGCCGGGAAGCGCTCGATGCGGCGCAGGTCGCGCAGGCCGCTTGACCGATCGATTCGCCGTCGCGAGACGCGCTCGACCCGATTCAAACCGAAGCTCACATGATTCCGCGCAGTGATTGAACTGCGCGGATTTTTTTCGCCTTCGCGCCGGGCAAACCGGCGTGCCGAAGGCCGGACGTTCAGATCAACCGGCCAGCCCCACCGTCTGGACGACGAGCCACAGATTCGCCGCACTGATCGCAACAAACAGCGTCCACACGAGCAGGCGCGTCGGCAGCGTGTTGGCGAATTCGCCCATCAGCGATCGGTCGCTAGTCATGCGGATCAGCGGATACAGCGCGAGCGCTCGCGTGATGAAGCGCCGCTGCCAGCACGGAATCTTCATTTTCAGGAAGCCTTCCATGATGACCTGCCCCGCCACCGTGCCGGTGAACGTCGAGCTTTGTCCCGACGCGAGCAGCGTGATCGCGAACAGGAAGGCGGCGAAGCCGGTGCCGACGATCGGCGCTAGCAGCCGGTAAGCGTCCTCGATCTGTGTGATCTGGTCGTGGCCCGTCGCGTAAAACGCGGCGGCCGCGAGAATCAGGATCGCCATGTTGATCAGGGCCGCGATCACGAGCGATGCGATCGTGTCGATGCGTGACATGCCGATCGCCGAGCGGATGCTGGCCGGATCGCGCTTCACCGCGCGGGTCCGGCCGATCGACGAGTGCAGATACAGGTTATGCGGCATCACCGTCGCGCCGATAATGCCAAGCGTCGTTGATGAGGTCGATGAAGCGCTTGCCAACAGGCTTAGGAATTCAGCGCTTCGCCACCTGCTGCTGCGCTGAAACCGATGCGGCTCCGGCCGCAGAGCCGGAAGCCGCAGCCAGCGAAGCCGCCGCGCCGCCGGAAGCACCAACCGGCACCGGCGCCGCCCCCACCGCCGTATCCCCCGCCGTCACATCGCCCCAACCGCCACCGAGCGCGCGAATCAGATTCACGGTAGCGACCGCCTGCGTGCCCGCCAGATGGCTCGCCTGCAATTGCGACTGCAGCACCTGCCGCTCGCCATCGATCACGTCGAGATAGCTGACCGCGCCCTCCGTGTACTGCGTGCGCGACAGATGCGCGGCGCGCTGCGACGCATCGACCGCGTCGTTCTGCTCGCGCATCTGATCGTCGAGCAAGCGCAGATCGGCAAGATTGTCCTCGACTTCACGGAACGCCACGAGCACCTGCTGGCGATATTGCGCGACGTCCTCGTCGTACTTCGAACGGGCCTGCGCAAGATTGGCCTTGCGGCGGCCGCCGTCGAAGATCGGCACCGTCAGCGCGGTACCCGCGAGCGGACCGAGGATGAACGCCCGGCTCGACCACATGAACAGATCGCCGAGCGTCGCCGATTCAAAGCCGAACGCGCCCGTGATGTCGAGCTTCGGGAAGAACGCCGACTTCGCGAGCCCGACGCGCGCATTCGCTGCCTGCATCGCGCGTTCGGCTGCCGCGATGTCCGGCCTGCGTTCGAGCAGCGCCGACGGCAAACCCGGCGGCACGCGCACCGCCACCGGCGCGAGCGGTTCTTCCGCGAACGAGAAATCCGCGGGCGGCTTGCCGAGCAGAATCGCGAGGCTATGCTCCGAGGCCGCCCGTTGCCGCGCCACGCCGACCGCATCGGCACGTGCGCTCGCGAGCTCGTTACGCGAGCGCGACAGATCCAGCTCGCTGATATCGCCTTCCTTGAAGCGCCGCTCGACGAGCTTCAGCGTGTCCTCGCGCAATGCGACGGTGCGGCGATACAGATCCTGGTCGGTGTCGAGCTCGCGCAACTGGAAGTAGTTCTGCGCGACGTCGGCCTGCAACGACAGTTGCACCGAGCGAAACAGCGCTTCGCTCTGCTGCTCGTCCGAGCGCGACGCGTTCACGTTCGAGCTGACCCGCCCGAACAGATCCGCCTCATACGACGCGCCGACCTGCGCGCGCCAGATCGTGCCCGTCGTGCCGCCCGCGCTGTCCGGCAGGAATTGCGACGCCGCCGACGCACGCTCCCGGGTCGGGCCGAAGCCCGCGTCGAGCTTCGGGAACCAGTCGGACTTCGCCGCCTGCGTGACCGCGCGGGCCTGCTGCACGCGCGCGGCTGCGGCCTTCAGGTCCTGGTTCGCGGCGGCGGCCTGCTCTTCGAGCGCGTCGAGCTGCGGGTCGCCGAACACCTTCCACCATTCGCCACGCAGGGCGTCGTCGGCGGGCTGGGCCGGCTTCCACGTGCCGGTGTTTTGCGCCGACGCGGCCGAACCAGCCGTCACGCCCGGCGCCGCCGCAGCCGACGTCGCCATCGCCGGCGCTTCCTTGAACGCCGCCGGCGTATCGACGTCGGGCCGCTTGTACGTCGGCTCGACCGAACAAGCGGCCAGCAGGGCAATCAGCAAACCGCTCGCGGCCGCGCGGCCCCATCGGCGCAAAGATACAAAGCGAGATTCAAAGCGTTTCATTGTTGTTTTCTCCTCAGGCGTCCGTAACGGGCGCGCCGTAGCGCGGCGCATCCTTCTGCGCGACGTGAATCGTCCCGCCCGCGAGCGAACGCAGCACCACATAGAACACCGGCGTCAGCATCAGGCCGAACAGCGTGACGCCGAGCATGCCGAAGAACACCGCGACGCCCATCGCGTGACGCATCTCCGAGCCCGCGCCGCTCGACAACACCAGCGGCACCACGCCCATGATGAAGGCGATCGACGTCATCAGAATCGGCCGCAGACGCAGACGGCTCGCTTCGATCGCGGCCTGCAGCGGACTGCGTCCGTCGTGTTCGAGCTCACGCGCAAACTCGACGATCAGGATCGCGTTCTTCGCGGACAAGCCCACCAGTACCATCAAACCGATCTGCGTGAAGATGTTGTTGTCGCCACCGGTGAGCCACACGCCGGTCAGCGCGGACAGCACGCTCATCGGCACGATCAGGATCACGGCGAGCGGCAGCGTCAGGCTTTCGTACAGCGCGGCGAGCACGAGGAACACGAGCAGCACGCTGATCGGGAACACCCACATGCCCGCATTGCCGGCGAGGATCTGCTGATACGTGAGGTCGGTCCACTCGAGCTTCACGCCGCGCGGCAGCACCTCGGCGGCCACGCGTTCGGCCGCGGCCTGCGCCTGTCCCGACGAAAAGCCGGGCGCTGGGCCGCCGTTGATGTCGGCCGCCGTGTAGCCGTTGTAGCGCACCACCATCTCCGGTCCGTAGGTCGGCGTCACCGTGACGAGCGACGACAACGGCACCATCTCGCCCGCCGCGTTGCGCGTCTTCAATTGCAGGATGTCGTCGGCGCGTTGACGGAACGGCGCATCCGCCTGCACGCGCACCTGATACACGCGACCGAAGCGGTTGAAGTCGTTCACGTACAGCGAGCCCAGATAGATCTGCATCGTGTCGAACACGTCCGTGACCGGCACGCCGAGCTGCTTCGCCTTCACGCGATCGAGATCGACGTTCAGCTGCGGCACGTTGATCTGATAGCTGGAGAAGGTCGGCCCAAGTTCGGGCGTTTGCGCCGCGCGCTTCACGAATGCTTCGGCAGCCTTGTTGAGTTCCGCGTAACCGACCGCGCCGTGATCTTCGAGCTGCATCTTGAAGCCGCCGAGCGTGCCGAGCCCGAGCACCGGCGGCGGCGGGAACACCGCGACGAACGAGTCCTTGATCGCGCCGTACTGCTGGTTCAGCGCACCGGCAATCGCGCCTGCCGAGAGCTTCTTGTTGCCGCGCTCCTTGAACGGCTTCAGCGTCACGAACACGATGCCCGCGCTCGAACTATTCGTGAATCCATTCACCGACAGACCAGGGAAGGCCACCGCGCTTTCGACGCCCGGCTGCTTCAGCGCGATCGAGCTCATATCGCGGATCACCTTCTCCGTGCGATCGAGCGAGGCACCGTTCGGCAACTGCGCGAACGCGATCAGATACTCCTTGTCCTGCGCGGGCACGAAGCCGCCCGGCACGACCCGCGCCACCAATACGGTTGCACCGACGAGGATCGCGTACACCGCGAGCATCGCGCCCTTGCGGCTCAGCACGCCGGTCACGCCGCGGCCGTAGGCTTCCGAACCACGATGAAAGACCTTGTTGAAACGCTTGAAGAAGCCGCCGAGCACACGGTTCATCACACGCGTCAGCCAGTCTTCCTTCTCGCCGTGGCTGCGCAGCAGCAGCGCGGACAACGCCGGCGACAGCGTCAGCGAATTGAACGCCGAGATCACCGTCGAGATCGCGATGGTCATCGCGAACTGCTTGTAGAACTGGCCCGTGAGACCCGTCATGAACGCGAGCGGCACGAACACGGCGACGAGCGTCAGCGCAATCGCGATGATCGGCCCGCTCACTTCGCGCATCGCCTTGTAGGTCGCATCGCGCGCACTGAGCCCGCTCTCGATGTTGCGCTCGACGTTCTCCACCACGACGATCGCATCGTCGACCACGATGCCGATCGCGAGCACCATGCCGAACAGCGACAACGCGTTGATCGAAAAGCCGAACGCAAGCAGCAGCGAGAACGTGCCGACGATCGACACCGGCACCGCGATCAACGGAATGATCGACGCGCGCCACGTCTGCAGGAACACGATCACGACGATCACGACCAGCGCGATCGCTTCGAGCAGCGTATGGATCACCGCCTCGATACTCGAACGCACGAACTGCGTCGGGTCGTAGACGATCCGGTATTCGACGCCGGCCGGCATGTCTTCGGCGAGTTCCTTCATCGCCGCGCGCACCTGCTCTGAAATCGCGAGCGAGTTCGCACCCGGCGCCTGATTGATCGCGAGCGCAACCGCGGGCTTATTGTCGAGCAGCGAACGCAGGCCATATTCCGACGCCGCGAGCTCGATCCGGGCGATATCGCGCAGATAGGTCACGCCGCCGTCGGGCGTGGTCTTCACGATGATGTCGCCGAATTCGCCCTCGGTCTTCAAACGGCCGCGCGCGTTCACCGACAACTGCAACTGCGTGCCTGGCACCGACGGCGACGCACCGATCACACCGGCCGCGACCTGGATGTTCTGCTCGCGGATCGCGTTGACGACTTCGGTCGCCGTGAGACCGCGCTGCGCGACTTTCTGCGGATCGAGCCAGATACGCATTGCGTAATCGCCCGAGCCCCACAGTTGCACTTCGCCGACGCCCTGAATCCGCGCGAGCCGATCCTTCACGTTGAGCAGCGCGTAATTGCGCAGATACGTCATGTCGTAGCGATCGTTCGGCGAGATCAGGTGCACGACCATCGTCAGCGTCGGCGAACTCTTGATCGTCGTCACGCCGAGCCGCTGCACGTCGTCCGGCAGACGCGGCAGCGCCTGATTGACGCGGTTCTGCACGAGTTGCGTCGCGAGGTCGGGATTGGTGCCGAGCTTGAACGTGACTGTCAGCGTCAGATTGCCGTCGCTATTCGCCTGCGACTGCATGTACAACATGTTCTCGACACCATTGATCTGCTCTTCGAGCGGCGCGGCGACCGCCTCGGCGATCACCTTCGGATTCGCGCCCGGATACTGCGCGTGCACCACCACCGAAGGCGGCACCACTTCCGGATACTCGGAAATGGGCAGCTTGAACAGCGAGATGATGCCCCCGAGCAGGATCAATACCGATAGCACGCCTGCGAAGATCGGGCGATCGATGAAGAATTTGGATATGTTCATTGGAAGCTCTTAACGTTGGAGCATGCGCGTTGGAGCATGCGGCTCACGAATTGCCTTTCGCGCCGGCCTCGGCCTTGGCACGCGACTGCGCGAGCGCTGCGCTGTTCGGGTCGTCGTCGGTCGTCATCGGCACCATGTGCGCTCGGACCGTATCGCCGGGACGCACGCGCTGAACGCCGTTGACGACGATCCGATCGCCCGGCTTCAAGCCGTCCTTGACGACGCGCAGATTGCCTTGCATCGAACCCGTCGTGATCCCGCGATAAACGACGTGGTTGCCCTGATCGACGACCAGCACGAACTTCTTGTCCTGGTCGGTGCCGACCGCGGCATCGTCGATCAACAGCGCCGGATGCGGTGCGCTGCCCCCAACCTTGATGCGCGCGTAGAGGCCCGGAATCAGCGCGCCGTCCGCGTTGTCGAACTTCGCGCGCACGCGGATCGTGCCCGACGACGTGTCGAGCCGGTTGTCGACCGACTCGATCGTGCCGCTGCGCGAGTAGCCGGATTCATCGGCGAGACCGAGTTCGACCGGCACCTTGCTGCCGTCCTTCGCGCGGCTCAGGTATTGCAGGTAGGTCTGCTCGTCCGCGTCGAACGACGCGTAGATCGGCGACACCGACACGAGCGTCGTCAGCGGCACCGAACTGGCGCCCGCCGCCACCACGTTGCCGACCGTGATCTCCGCGCGCGACACGCGGCCCGACACCGGCGCGACGATCTTCGTGTAGCCGAGATTGATGCGCGCGGTTTCCAGCGCGGCTTGCGCGGCCTTCAGGTTCGCGCTCGCCTCGCGCGCGGCGTTCTGCTTCTCGTCGTAGTCGCGTTTGGCGATCGCGTTGTCGACGATCAGCCGTTGCGCGCGTTCCCAGTCGCTTTGCGTGTAGCCGGTGCGTGCCTGCGCGGCCGCGAGCTGCGCTTGCGCGCGATCGACTTCGGCCGCGTACGGACGCGGATCGATCACGAACAGCGTGTCGCCCTGCTTCACGAGCGCGCCGTCCTTGAAGTTGACTGACACGATCGTGCCCGGCACCTGCGATCGCACGTCCACTTTCTGCACGGCTTCGAGACGACCCGAATAGGACTGCCAGTCGGTGATCGTCTTCTGCACGACGGTCGCCACGTCTACTTCCGGCACGATGGTGGGTGCGGCCGGCGAGCTCGCATCGACACGAATCGCGCCGAACGTGCCAAGCCCGGCAAGGACGACGACGACCACGGCGGCTAACGCCACGCGGCGGCGGGAAAGAGGAAGGATAGTCATGTGTAGCTCCCGGTATCGTTGATTGAATTTCTGTTTATCGATGAGCGCGCGCGTCGAAGCGCCACTGGAAAAAGCGCACCGCTTCCTGCAAAGCGGGCGGATGATCGGCGAGCGCTGCGTGCGACACGCTCGGAAAGCGCACCACCTGGGTCTGCACGCCCGCGTCGATCAGATTGCTTGCATACTTCTCGGCCTCGACGTGCAGCACGTCGTTCTGCGCGGTCGCGATCAGCGTGGCCGGCAAGCCGGCGAGCCGCGACGATTCGAGCGGCGCCGCATACGGATGCATGCGCTGAGACGCTTGCGGCAGATACGCGCGATAACACGCGGCGCACTCGCGCGCGGTGATGTCGGAACCGAGCCGCTGCTCGTCGCCGAGCCGCGTCAGGCTCGGATCCAGCATCGGGCCGAACAGCGCCTGCGCGCTGATCGGCACGTCGCCACGATCTCGCGCGATGAACGCGAGACAATTGGCGAGTTGGCCGCCCGCATCATGGCCCGCCACGCCGATCTTTCTGCTATTGCCACCAAACGCCCGCGCCCGCGTCTGCACCCACAGCGCCGCGCGATGCGCGTCTTCCGGCGCGGCCGGAAACGGAAACCGCGGCGCGAGCGAATAGCCGACCGACACCACGAGCGCCGGTAAGTGTTCTGCGAAATACCGCGCGGCGAAGTCCGCGCACTCGATCGAACCCTTCGTAAAACCGCCGCCGTGAAAATAAAGCAGCACCGGCAACGCGGTTTTTTTCGTCAGCCGATACAGGCGCAACGTAATGGGTTGAGCGTACCCATCGATATCCACGTCGGTGACTTCAAGCGTTGCGTCATTGGCCTCAGCGCCAGTGTCTTCGGCGGAAACGCCGGTGGAAAAAGGCGGGTACGGCGATTTGAATGCATCCATGTCGAGCCGCGCAAATGCGCATAGAACTTCAATGGTGCGAATTGTGGGTTCGGCAGACTCGCAAATAAATGCCTATAATCCGGCAACACAATTCGGTGCCTTTGAACAATCCCGTTGTGATTGTTTTCGCGGACTCCATTCCCGCCTGTGCACCAGCCCCTTCTGGAGGTTTGCAATGGACCGGCTTCAGGCCATGCAAGTGTTCACGCGCGTCGTCGACACCAACAGCTTTACCCGCGCAGCGGAAACGCTCGACCTGCCGCGCGCATCGGTTACTACGATTATTCAGAACCTCGAAGCGTTTCTCGGCACGCGGCTGATGCACCGGACCACCCGCCGTCTGTCGCTGACGCCCGATGGCGCCGCGTACTACGAGCGCTGCGTGCGCATCCTCGCGGACGTCGAAGAAACCGAGGCGAGTTTCCAGAGCGGCAACAAGAAGCCGCACGGCAAGCTACGCATCGACATGCCGGGCTCGATTGGCCGTCTGCTCGTCATTCCGTCGCTGTGCGAATTCCACACGCGCTATCCGGACATCGATCTGCAACTGGGCCTGACCGACCGGCCGGTCGATCTGCTGCAAGAAGGTGTCGATTGCGTGGTGCGTGTCGGCGCGTTGCAGGATTCGTCGCTGGTCGCGCGCCGCATCGGTCTGTTCGAGGGCGTGACCTGCGCGTCGCCCGACTACATCAAGCGCGCGGGCGTGCCCGCTTCGCTCGAAGATCTCGACAATCACAAAGCCGTCAACTACTTCTCGAGCCGCACGGGACGCACGCTCGACTGGGCGTTCCTGGTGAACGGCAACGAAGTGGAAGTGAAGATGAAAAGCATCGTGTCGGTCAACGACGCGGATGCCTACGTGACCTGCGGACTCGAAGGCTTCGGCCTGATTCAGCCGGCGCGCTTCATGGTGCTGCCGCATCTGGGCTCGGGTCAGCTCGTCGAAGTACTGCCGGACTTGAAACCCTTGCCGATGCCGATTTCGGCAGTCTATCCGCACAGTCGTCATCTGTCGCCGAAAGTCCGCGTTTTCGTAGACTGGATCGCGGAGCTGTTCGATCGTTGCCCATTGCTGAGCGGACGCGGCACTCTCGACGCCACCTGCACGAAGCGCACGTTCGAGCAGCGCGAGTCCGCGCCGGCACTCGACACGCCGGTGATGACCGAATGGGTCGCATGAAGTACGGGAAGTGAAACAGTGAATTCCAGCCGCGGCGCCAATGCCGCGGCAACCGCGCAATCGCACGGCCCCGGTGAAGCCTCGCTCGCGATTGTTCCTGAATCGCGACAATTCATTTCGCAAAACCGCGATTTATCCACACCGCGTCGACGTCTACATTTCACCCTGTCGCAGCGCCATCGCGCTGCCAATGAATCGACAGGAGTGAATCATGAAACGCAATCTGTTGGCGGGCCTCGCTCTGTCGCTGCTCGTCAGCGTTCCGGCATTTGCGCAAGGCGGCGGCGGTATCGGCCGCGCGGGAACGTATGACACGCAACCGGCGCCGACCGCGAGCACGAAGACACGCGCCGAGGTCAAGGCCGAACTGGTCGCCGCGTATCGCGACGGCTCGCTGCCCTCACTGAATCGCACCTCGTATCCGGACAAAGGCCTGATCGGCCAGACGCAAGCCGCGCGCATCGCGTTGCAGGAAGGAACGAACGGCGAAGTGACGCGCATTGCGAAGGGCCAGTAACGAGTTAGAAGAAGTTGATTCAGAACCCGGCGCGCTTGCGGCGCAAAACTGCGCGTCTCTTCATCAAGGAGCACATCGTGACACCATCGGAACTCGACAACTGGAATACCGACACGCCCGTGTGGACACCGTATCGCCCGGTACGGCATTGAGCGTTGGCTGTCGTTCACGGCACTCGGCGTCATGCGCCCGCGAAGTGGCTTCGCGGGCGCATTTGCATTGAAGCGATCGAAAGCGGTGCGGCCCGTGACGACGCGCTTGCCGTCGTTTCCCTATAATCGAATATCCTTCCCTCGCAGCGGGTTTGTGCGCTTCACTATAGGAGCAACACGATGGATTATGTGAAACTCGGCCGCACCGGCCTCGATGTATCGCGTCTCTGTCTCGGCTGTATGAGTTATGGCGTACCCTCGCGCGGCACGCACCCCTGGTCGCTCGACGACGAAGCCGCGCGGCCTTTCATCAAGCAGGCGCTCGATCACGGCATCAACTTCTTCGACACGGCCAACGTCTATTCGGACGGCACCAGCGAGGAAATCGTCGGCCGTGCGCTGAAGGACTTTGCGAAGCGCGATGAGATCGTGCTCGCCACCAAGGTCAATAGCCGCATGCATCCGGGCCCGAACGGCGCGGGGCTGTCGCGCAAGGCGATCATGGCGGAGATCGATAACAGCCTGCGGCGGCTCGGTACCGACTATGTCGACCTGTATCAGATCCATCGCTGGGACTACGGCACGCCGATCGAAGAAACGATGGAAGCGCTGCACGATGTCGTGAAAGCCGGCAAGGCGCGCTATCTCGGCGCGTCGTCGATGTACGCATGGCAGTTTGCCAAGGCGCTGCAGGTGGCCGAGCGCAATGGCTGGACGCGCTTCGTGACGATGCAGAACTACGTGAATCTGCTGTACCGCGAGGAAGAGCGCGAAATGCTGCCGCTGTGCGAAAGCGAAGGCATCGGCGTGATTCCGTGGAGTCCGCTTGCCCGCGGACGCTTGACGCGCGACTGGGACACCGAAAGCGCGCGCTCGGAAACCGATGAATTCGGCCGCACGCTGTACGCGCACACGCAGGAAGCAGATCGGCGTATCGTCGAGCGGGTCAGCGAGATCGCGAAAGAACGCGGCGTGCCGCGCGCGCAGGTTGCGCTAGCGTGGGTGCTGCAGAAGAAGCCGATTACCGCGCCGATTGTCGGTGCTACCAAACTGCATCATCTCGACGATGCCGTTGCGGCGCTCTCGTTGAAGCTCAGTGACGACGAAGTTCGCCGGCTCGAAGAACTGTATGTGCCGCATGCGGTGGCGGGGTTCAAATAAACGCTGTGAAAAACGCTGTGAAGCGTACTGGCATCCAGTCGGGGCGGGCGGAATGACCCGCGATCGCAGCGCACGTCGCTTCGCCTGCGCTCGCCTCCTCTCGTCCGCGGGGTTCATGGACCCGATTCATGCCCGAGTGGAGAAGTCTTCTTTAATTGCGCGGCACATCCGGTTCGAAGAACACCCAGCGCACCTGAGGAAACGTGGCCTGCAGATCGGCCTCGATGACGTTGATCGCATCGACCATCGCGCGGCCGCTCGCGTAGTCGATCATTTCCGCCTGCACCGCCACCACCACGTGACGCCCCCACTGCAGCGTGATCAGGTTGATGATGCCGCGAATCTCGGGACGCGCGCGCAGATGCGCGTCGATGGCGCTGCGCACTTCCGGGCTCGCCGATTCGCCGACGAGCATCGACTTCACTTCACGCGCGACGAGCCACGCGATCGTCATCAGCAGAAAACCGATCCCCACCGAGCCGAGCGCGTCATACACGGGGCTGCCGGTCACCATCGTCGATAGCACCGCGACGAAGGCGATCGCGAGACCGAATAGCGCGGCGATATCTTCGCCGGCCACGACCAGCAGGTCCGATTCGCGCGTCTCGCGAAACCAGTGCCACAGATTTTTATCCGGATGCGTCTTGCGAATCTCCTTGACCGCGCCCCACAACGATAGCGATTCGAGCACCACCGACACACCGAGCACCGCCAACGCGACGAACGCATATTGCAACGGCTCGCGCGCAATCAGTCGATGCACGCCCTCATACACCGAAAACGCACCGCCGACGAAAAACAGCAGCAACGCAACCAGCAGCGAATAGAAGTTGATTTCGCGGCCGCTGCCCATCGGATGCAAAGGGCTCACCGGCTTGCGCGCTTCGCGCAGTCCGAATAGCAGCAGCAGTTGATTGCCGCAGTCGGCGGTGGAGTGAATCGCTTCGGCGAACATCGATCCGGAGCCGGTGAACGCCGCCGCGGCGAACTTGCAGACGGCGATGCCGAAGTTGGCGGCGAGTGCGTAGAAAA
This sequence comes from Paraburkholderia sp. Cpub6, assembly GCF_014201065.1. NCBI lineage: Bacteria > Pseudomonadati > Pseudomonadota > Betaproteobacteria > Burkholderiales > Burkholderiaceae > Paraburkholderia > Paraburkholderia sp. Cpub6. The sequence goes on along the minus strand of NZ_JACHDM010000004.1, from coordinate 331,187 downwards.
TGGCTTTCGGCGATTCTTCTTTCATCTGCTGGCGGGGGTCGGTGAGTGGGCTGGGTATTGTTGGGTATTGCACGAGCGAAGTGATCGGCAAGTACTCGATATTATGGATGACAACGACACACCCGGTCGCAGGAATCGGACCTGATGTGCCGTCGTGCCGCCAGTTCCCCAGGCGTCCTTTGCACTATTCGTTCGGCTCACGCCCTCTCTAGCGCCGCCATCTCCCGCACGACAACCAGCAGCACCGAAAGACTCGCGCCGCCCGTCGCGCGCAGATCGGTCAGCAGACGCGTATAACGCTCGAGCTGCGCCGCGCGTTTGTCGCGCCACGCTTGCACCAGCGAATCGGGCGTCGACGCATCGGTCGCGCCGGCCAATGCGCTCGTGGTCAGCGCGCGCTTGAGCCGTGCGAGTTCGGCGAGCGCCGATGCGCGCGCGAGCATGTCCCAATGCGTCGGCGCCGGCAACGAGGCGGCGCGCTCGCTGATCCAGCTGTAATTCAGCAGCGTGCCGAGCGCGAAGTAGACGCCCGCGACCTGTTCGAGATTGCGCCCGCACGTCGACGCGACTTCGGCGATATCGAGCAGAGCGGCCGACACCTCGCCGCTCGCGATCCGCACCGCGAGATCGCTATCGACACCCGCATCGACGAACACCCGTTGCCGCTCCGACAACGCTTCGAGGTCCGCGCCTGGCAACAGCGCCGGCCATTGTGGCGCGAGACGCTGCGCGGCGTCGCGACAGCGCGCGAGCAGGCCGGTCACGTCGTCGCCGGCAGCGCCCGTTTGCAGATGCCGCAGGAACCACAGCGCCGAACGTTCGACGAGCCGCGCGACCTCCGCGAACATGCGTGCCTGCACGTCGTCGGGAACGCGGTTGTCGAGCGCGTCGATGCTGCGCCAGATCTGATCGAGATCGAACACGTCGCGCGCCATGATGCACGCGCGCACGATGTCGCCGGGCTGTGCATCGGTCTCCTCCATCAGCCGATGCACGAACTCGCAGCCGACGCGATTCACGAGCGCATTGGTCAGATGCGTCGCGAGGATTTCACGGCGCAGCGGATGTCGCTGCATCGGTTCGCGGAAACGCTCCCGCAGAGGTTTCGGAAAGTACTCGATCAACATGTCGCTGACGAGCGGGTCTTCCGGCATCGACGATTCGAGCAGCGCGTCATAGAGCCACATCTTGCTGTACGCGAGCAGCACCGCGCGCTCGGGTGTCGTCAGTCCCTGCTTCGCGGCCGCGCGCTCGGCGATGTCCTCGTCGGTGGGCAGAAACTCGATCACGCGATTGAGCCGCCCCGCCTTCTCCAGATAGCGCATCAGGCGCGCTTCGGCATCGAGCAGCTCCACGCCAAAACGGCCCGCGATCGACAAAGCCTGGGTCTGATAGTAGTTGTCCGTCAGCACGAGCAGACCGACTTCATCGGTCATTTCGGCAAGCAACGCATTGCGCTGCTTCTCCGTCATCTCGCCGTCGGCGACGACGAGGCCCAGCAGAATCTTGATGTTGACCTCGTGATCCGAGCAATCGACACCGGCCGAATTATCGATCGCATCGGTATTGATGCGGCCGCCGCGCTGCGCGAACTCGATGCGCCCGAGTTGCGTCAAGCCGAGATTGCCCCCTTCGGCCACGACCTTGCAGCGCAGATCCGCGCCGTTCACGCGGATCGCGTCGTTCGCGCGATCGCCCGCCTGCTGATTGGTCTCGCGGCTCGCCTTCGCATAGGTGCCGATGCCGCCGTTGTAAAGCAGATCGACCGGCGCCTGCAGAATCACGCGCATCAGCTCGGCCGGCGAGAGCGCCGCCGCGCTGATCCCGAGCGCCGCCTGGACCGCCGTCGACAGCGGAATCGTCTTCGCGCTGCGCGGGAACACGCCGCCGCCGGCCGAGATCAGCGACGGATCGTAATCGGCCCAGCTCGAACGGTCGAGCATGAAGAGCCGCGCCCGCTCCGCCATGCTCGCCGCGGGATCGGGATTCGGATCGAGAAAGATATGGCGGTGATCGAACGCAGCGAGCAGCTTGATATGCGGCGACAGCAGCATGCCGTTGCCGAACACGTCGCCCGACATGTCGCCGACACCGACCACCGTGAAGTCCTCGCTCTGCGTGTCGACGCCGATTTCGCGGAAGTGCCGCTTGACCGACTCCCACGCGCCGCGCGCGGTGATGCCCATCTTCTTGTGGTCATAGCCGACCGAGCCGCCCGACGCGAACGCGTCGTCGAGCCAGAAACCGTATTCCTGCGAGATCGCATTCGCGTAGTCGGAAAACGTGGCCGTGCCCTTGTCGGCGGCGACGACCAGATACGGGTCGTCGGGATCGTGGCGCACCACGTCAGGCGGTGGCACGACGTCGGTGCTCGCCAGATTGTCGGTCACGTCGAGCAAGCCGCGCAGGAAGGTCTGATAGCACGCGACGCCTTCGCGCATCCACGCATCGCGCTCGCTCTGCGGCGGCGGATTCTTGACGACGAAGCCGCCCTTCGAGCCGACCGGCACGATCACCACGTTCTTCACCATCTGCGCCTTCATCAGGCCGAGCACTTCCGTGCGGAAATCCTCGCGCCGATCAGACCAGCGCAGGCCGCCGCGCGCGACGCGCCCGCCTCGCAGATGGACGCCCTCGACGCGCGGCGAATAGACCCAGATCTCGAACATCGGTTTCGGCTCGGGCAAGCCGGGCACCTGGGCGGGATCGAACTTGAACGACAGATACGGCTTCGGTTGGCCCTGAGCGTCATGGCGGTAGTAGTTGGTGCGCTTGGTCGCCTTGATCACGCCGAGGAACTGCCGCAGGATGCGGTCTTCGTCGAGATTGGGCACCTGGTCGAGCGCGCTGTCGATCGTCTCCAGACAAGCGTTGACGCGGGCCTCGCGTACCGCGCCGAGCGCCGGATCGAAGCGCGCGATGAACAGGTCGACGAGCATGCGCGCAATCGCCGGATTGCCGGTCACCGCGCGTTCGATATACGCGTCGCTGAACGTCGAACCGACCTGTCGCAAGTACTTCGCGTAAGCGCGCAGAATCGTCACCTCGCGTGCATTGAGCTGCGCGCGCAGCACGAGGCGGTTGAAGTCGTCGCTTTCGATCGTGCCGGTCCACACCTGCTCGAACGCCTGTTCGAACAGATCCTTGACCCGCTCGATGTCAAACTCGGTATCGTCCGCGAGTTCGAGGCCGAAGTCGTGGATCCACGCGGGCATTGCACCGGGCGCCTCGATCAGATAAGGCCGCTCTTCGTCGACGCGCACGCCCAGATGTTCGAGCATCGGCAAGCTGCGCGACAGTGCGATCGGCAGGCCCGCGCGATACACCTTGAAACGGAACGCGCGCAGTCCCGATTCGATCGGCCTGTACAGGTTCATCGCGAGCCGCTCGCTGCCCTGCACGCGCTCGATCAGTTCGATATCGCGCACGGCCGTGCGCGCCGGATAGTCGTCGCGATAGCCGGCCGGGAACGAATCGGCGTAGTGCTGCAGCAATCGGTTGCCCTGCTCTTCTCCGTACGCGTCGAGCAATGCGTCGGCCAGATCGTCCTGCCAGCGTCGCGCGACCTGCACGAGGCGCGCTTCGAGCTCGCGCGTGTCGACGCTCGGCATGCCGCCCGCCTTGGCATGCACGACGAAATGAATTCGCGCGAGCGTCGACTCCGACAGCAGCGGCGTGAATTCGACGTTCTCACCATTGAATGCGTCGGCGAGCAGGTTCGCGATGCGCTGCCGCAGATCGGTGTTGTACTTGTCGCGCGACACGAACACGAGGCACGATACGAAGCGATCGAAGCGATCGCGCCGCACGAACAGCCGCGTGCGCTGATGCTCCTGCAAACGCAGCACGCCGAGGGCGGTGTCGTACAGCTGGTCCTCGTCGGCCTGGAACAATTCGTCGCGCGGATAGGTCTCGAGCACCGTCACCAGCGATTTCGCCAGATGACCTTTCGGCAGGAATGCGGCGCGTCTGACGATATTTGCGCATTTGCGCCTCACGATCGGAATCTCCGCGGCCGACACGAAATAAGCGGTCGACGTGTACAGGCCGATGAAGCGCCGCTCGCCCGTCACCTTGCCATCGGCGCCGCTCAGCTTGATGCCGACATAGTCGAGATAGCCGGGCCGGTGCACCGTGGCGCGCGAATTGGCCTTAGTCAGAAAGATCGGCAACGACCCGGAGATGATCTCCGCGGCCGCCGGCGGCAACGGCGTGACTTCCGCCGCGCCGCCCGGCTGCTGCGCATCGCGCAGAATGCCGAGACCGGAGCCCGCGACCGCCCGCAAACCGAAGCCGCCGTCGTGCTGCACCAGTTCGTAATCACGGTGGCCGAGGAACGTGAAATGATCGGCGACCATCCATTCGACGAACGCGCGCGCTTCGACGCCCTCGGGACCGGTTTCACGCACCTTCATATCCTGAATGGTCTGCTTCGCGCGTTCGATGATCTTCGGCCAATCCTCGACCGCCGCGCGCACGTCGCCGAGCACGCGCGCGATGTCGTCGCGCAACGCGTCGAGTTTTGCGGCATCGCCACAACGATCGACCTCGAAATGGATGCACGAGGTCAGATGCGAGCGCGTATCGCCGGCTTCTTCGGCACCTTGGCTCACGCGCGCGATGCTGCCGTCCGGCGCGCGCCAGACCCGAAATACCGGATGAACGACCGAATGCAGCGCGAGCCGATGCCGGTTGACCGACATCGAGACCGAATCGACGAGGAACGGCATGTCGTCGTTGACGATTTCGATCACCGTGTGATCGGAATGCCAGCCATGCTGTTCGAGGATCGGGTTATACACGCGCAGCCGCTGCTCGCCCGGCACGAAGCGCTGCGCGGTCTGCCAGTGGGCCAGCGCCGCGCCGTACAGATCGGCGATCGAGCGGCTTTGCAGATCGCCCGCGTCGACGAAATCGTAGTAATGCCGCAGGAAGGGTTCGACGATATTGAAGGTCGGCTCCGGCAACCGCCCCCGCGCAAATTCGACAACATCGTTCAGCAGGTGTGTGACGGCTTCTTCGTTCTTTGCTTGCATGATCGACTCCCCTGGCTGGCGGCAATGGTGAGTATCGCGTGATTCGCAGGCAACGTCTGACTTGGAATTATGCGCCTGCCGTACGCGATACGGCCGTTTCGCGCAGTCAGGTAATACCCGCTGACCGCTCGTCGAAGAATCGCCAGGCCCTGGCATCGCTGCAGCGCGGCAACGCCGTGCGCGGCTCAACGCGCGGGCTTTGCGGGCGCCGGTGCCGGCGCGGCCGCATCGCTATTCTCGGCGCGCTGGGTGAGCCACGCGCGAATATGCGCGGCCGTCCACGCGGGATCGTCATGGGGTAGATCGTGGCCGGCCCACGGATGCTTGCGATGCGGCGCGCCCCACGCCGCCGCGAGCTTCGCCGAACAGACCGGGTTGACGAGCCCATCGGCTTCCGACGACAGAATCAGCAGTGCACACTCCGGCGCGGCGGGCGCCGCGCTAAAGCATGCGGCCGCCCACAATTGCCGTAGCGCATTCGCGCGGCTCACCGGCGCGCTGCGGCGAATCGCGGTCCAGGCAGTGAGATCCGCGCCCAAGGTGTGGAGGTTATTGCACGTGAGTCGATGGATGCCGCTCTCGGCATCGACGGCATCGCTCCAATGCGCCGCGACGCCGAGCAGACCAGGCCACGCCGACGGCCGCAGCCGCTCGTGCATGCGGCTGAATGGCCGCATGCTCGTATTGATCAGCACGAGCCGTTCGATCTCGCCGGGATGACGCTGTGCCCAGTGGGTCGCGACCATGCCGCCGAGCGACATCGCGAGCACGTTGTAGGGGCCCGGCACGCCCGTTTCGAGCGCTGCCTGCCGCACGAATGCGACCATGCCCGCGACGCTCGCGGGCGCGCGCCGCCGCACGTATTCACCGTTGCCAGGCAGATCGAGCAGCAGCAAACGCAAGCCGGTCGTGCTCGTTGCGGCTGGGGTTGCATCGCGCAAGCGATCGCCCGAAATTTGACCCAGGGTTTCGCGCAACGCCGCCGGCAAGCGCCCCCAATGCCGCGTTTCCCGCGTCAGGCCGCGCAGCAGAATCCATGTGCTCATACGCGATCCGGCCTGTACCAGTGATCGAGCGCGCTTTGCAGCAACTGCTCGCGACGGTTGCCTTGCGGCAGCCAGCGCTGCGCCGAAAACGCCGCGCGCGCGAGGAAGTCGAACAGGTTCGCATGGCGCCGCAGCACGCGCGCGGTGCGATGCTCCATGACCGGATTGAACATGCCCTGCCGCGAAAACAACTGCCGCGGGTTTTTCTTGATCCACAGCCACGAGCCGAGTTCGAGCGTCATCGGCAGAAAGACGTTCGGCGCCGGCGTGCGGTCATACGCGTAGTCCCAGAGGTCGCCGTGCACCAGATACTGATGGCTTTGCGGCTCGAACGTGTAGCCGTGATGCGGATGCGCGTGTTCGAACATGCTCTTCAACACGTACATTTCGGGCAGATGCCGCATCTGCCGGCGGGTTCGGGCGTACGGAAACCAGATGCTGTCGCTCCAGCCGTAGCCGGAATGGCAATCGAGCGCAATGCTCAACGGCCGCGCGGCGAGCTGCGTCTCGACGACTTGCAGCAGCGCGGCCGCCTCGACCTCCATCGGCTCGCCCGCGCGGCCGCGATACCAGGGCAACCACGCGCCGACGCGCTGGCCGCCCGCCAGCAGCGGCACGCGCGCGTCGGCGTCTTGCGGTGCGTTGCGCATCAGGTCGACGCCGCGCGGATTCGCGCGCGTCGCTGCCCACATGCCGCCGGGATTCGCGATCGGTAAAAAGATCAGCCGGATGGACTGCAATTGACGCACCAGCAATTCGTCCCATTCGAGCCGAGCGAGCAGCGCGCGCATATAGTCGAGGACGAGTTGCGAGCCGATTCGCTCGAGCCCGTGAATGCCGCCGAAAAAGCCAATGGCTGGCGCGAGCGGATCGGATGAACCGATGCTCGCGGTGTAGATGGAAAAGCGCCGGCCGCGTACCTCGGTCTCGCAGACCGCGCGGATTTCGAAGCTCGCCCTGCCCTGGTCGAGTATCGACTTGAGATCTTCATATTCGGCAAAACTGTCCGGAAGAAAGCTCAAAGGAGTCGGCATGACGGCGTGACCGGAGTGTCGGGATTATTAAGGACGGCCGGAAAACCCGCACTATAGCCTGGCTGTGTGTCAGCACACGCGAGCGCGCACGTCTGCACGCGAATCGTGTCATCCGTATGTCACTTTTCGTTCGAATCACTGACTTCGCTCTGACTTCGTTTTGCCATCCTGACGACACATGACACAGCGGAAAACGCGACGCACAAAGATGTAGTCATCTAGACGTTGCGATGCCTTCACTCAACCGTCACAGTCGCTTCCTAGAATGAGCCCACACCTGCCGGCAGTGGCCGGATGCAAGAGGGAATACAGATGGAAGCGATCCGTGAAGCTATTCGAATCGAGCGTTTGAGCAAGACGTTCGGTAACGGCCGCAAAGCGCTCGACGAAATCGATCTGCGCGTCGCGCCCGGTGAAATGGTCGCGCTGATCGGCGCGTCCGGCTCGGGAAAATCGACGTTGCTGCGGCTTATCGCGGGCTTTACCGCGTCGGACGCGCAGCCGTCGCAAATCGAGATTCTCGGCCGGCCGATCCAGCAGAACGGCCGCATCGTGCGCGAGGTGCGCAGCATTCGCCGCGACATCGGCTTCGTGTTCCAGCAGTTCAATCTGGTGAACCGGCTGTCGGTCGAAACCAACGTGCTGATCGGCGCGCTCGCGCGCCTGCCGTGGTGGCGGCGTCTCTCCGGCCGTTTCCCGCGCGCGGAACGCGCGCTGTCGCGGGCCGCGCTGCACGAGGTCGGGATCGGCGAACATGCGCGCGAGCGGGCCGCGAACCTGTCGGGCGGTCAACAGCAACGTGCCGCGCTCGCACGGGCGCTCGTGCAACGTGCGCAAATCGTGCTCGCCGACGAGCCGATCGCCTCGCTCGATCCCGAGTCGTCGCGCCGCGTGATGGACATGCTGCAAGCGCTGAACGTCGAGCACCGGATCACGGTGCTGGTGTCGCTGCATCAGGTCGACATCGCGATGCAGTACTGCCCGCGCACGGTCGCGCTGCGTCGCGGCAAGGTGGTCTACGACGGCCCTTCCAGTGCGCTGACACCGGCGCTGCTAAAGAAACTCTACGGCGGCGATGCGCGCGAACTGCTCGACGACGCGACGCACGACGCAGACGAAACTCACGACGAGCCTGACGCCCCCGACACCGCCGCCGCGCGCTACGCGTTCGCGTTGAACGCCGCGCCGTCGAACTGAACCGCGCGCGCTATCGCGCGCTTTTGATTCTCTCCGTCCACTCAACCGGATCTCAACCGATGAAATTCCTGCGCTCCCTGATCACGCTCGCGGCCGGCGCTGCCGCTTTCGCCTGCATCGCCGCGGCCCACGCCGAGGACATCAACCTCGGGATCATCTCGACCGATTCGTCGGCGGTGCTCAAGCAACGCTGGGAACCGCTGATCGATGACATGAAGAAACAGACCGGCCTGAACGTGAAGGCATTCTTCGCGACCGATTACGCGGGCATCATCGAAGGCATGCGCTTCAACAAGGTGCAGGTCGGCTATTTCGGCAACGCGTCGGCGATCGAAGCCGTCGATCGTTCGAATGGCGAAGTATTCGCGAAAGCGCAGCACGCGAACGGCGACAGCGGCTACTACTCGCTGCTGATCACCAACGTGAACAGCCGCTTCAAGACGCTCGACGACGTGTTCAAGGACACGAAGAGCGTGACGCTCGGGTTCGGCGATCCGAACTCGACGTCGGGCACGCTGGTGCCTGGCTACTACCTGTTCGCGAAGCACAACGCGCCGGTCTACACGTCGTTCAAGAGCGTGCTGCCGTCGAGCCACGAAGCGAATCTGCTGGCCGTCGTCAACAACAAGATCGACATCGCGACCAACAACAGCATGATGATGGAAACGCTGAAGCGCGAGCATCCGGACAAGTTCGCGCAGGTGCGCGTGCTGTGGACCTCGCCGCTGATTCCTTCGGACCCGCTCGTGTGGCGCAAGGATCTGCCGGAAGCGACGAAGGACAAGCTGCGCAAGTTTTTCCTGAACTACGCGAAAACCGATTTGCACGAAAAAGCGGTGATGGCCGGCATCACCGAGTACAGCGGCTTCGAGGCATCGTCGGATCGGCAACTGCTGCCGATTCGCGAGATCGTGCTGTTCCAGCAGAAGCAGAAGATCGAGAACGATGCACATCTGTCCGATAGCGACCGCAAGACGCAATTGGCCGCTCTCGACGCGAAGCTGAGCGCGCTCAGCAACGCACAGTCGAAGCAATGAACTCCGCCGATCTGAGCACGTCGCCCGCGCGCGCGAGCGAAGCGGCCGCCGCGCGGACGGCGCAAGATAAAGATCGTGCCGGCAAGCGCAGCTGGTGGTCGTTGCTCGGCTGGATCGCGGTGCTCGCGGTACTCGGCGGCGCGTGGCACGGCGCCGACATGCGGCCGCTCGATCTGCTCAGCGACTCGGCCAACATGGGCCAGTTCGCCGCGGACTTCTTCCCGCCCGACTTCACCGAGTGGCGCAGCTACGTGCACGAGATGTACGTGACGCTGGCGGTCGCAATCTGGGGTACCGCGCTCTCCCTCGTCTGCGCGGTGCCATTTGGCCTGATGTCCGCGCACAATCTCGCGCCGCAGTGGGTCGTGCAGCCGATGCGCCGCCTGATGGACGCGTGCCGCGCGATCAACGAAATGGTCTTCGCGATGCTGTTCATCGTCGCGGTCGGCCTCGGGCCGTTCGCCGGCGTGCTCGCGCTGTGGGTACATACGACGGGCGTGCTCGCCAAACTGTTCGCAGAAGCGGCCGAGGCGATCGATCCGCGCCCGGCCGAAGGCGTGCGCGCAACCGGCGCGACGCGCCTCGACGAAATCGTCTATGCGGTGCTGCCGCAAGTGCTGCCGCTGTGGATCTCGTACGCGTTGTATCGCTTCGAGTCGAACGTGCGCTCGGCGATGGTGGTCGGCATGGTCGGCGCGGGCGGCATCGGCGTCGTGCTGTACGAAGCGATCCGCTCGTTCAACTATGCGCAGACGGCCGCGGTGATGATCATGGTGATCGTCGTCGTGACGGTGATCGATCTCGGCTCGGCGTGGCTGCGTGAACGGGTGATCTGAGGATGGCGCGCGTCGCGCGCGCGGCACTGAGCAGCCGGATTCAAAACTGACAGCACGGGCGAAGCGCACCGTTTTTTCCGCGTCACCTGCACTCGGTGCTGCAGGGGGGTGATCTCGATCACCGGGCAATGCCAACACTTCTTCCGCGCCTCATACCGCCGCTTTCCACCGCACAAAGCCCCTTCGCTTCGATCATCCACTCCGCCATTCCGGCCTTCTTGCTGCCGCTGCCGGCGCTGGCCGCGTGGCCCGCACCGAGGATGCGCTGCTGGTCGGTGCCCGCGCCCGTCGGGCTCACGACGAACGGTGAACTGAAGCCTCAGCCCGTGCTGTCGGCCGCGCCGCTCGTCAGATTCGACGGCGTCGCGTTGCTGCACTTCGGGAGTGACGTTAGTTGTACACGCTGCAATCAACGCGTGTAATTCACCACCGGCACGGAGTACGAAGTCGGCGCGAAATCGGTGCGGCCACTGCGCTGCGACGAGCCATTCGACGGCGCACCGTAGCCGCTATTCTGCGCAGCCTGGTTTTGCGCCGCGACCTTTGCTTCGGCCGCCTGGATATTGGCCGGATAGTCGATCACGTTCGCATTGGACGGATCATGACCGGCCTTTTCGAGCTGAATCCGTTCGGTGCGGACCTGGGCGCGCGCGAGCGGCTGATCGGCCGGATTCGACTGGGCAAACGCCGCGAGCGGCGCGGCAACGAGAGCGGCGATAGCCCCTGCTTCGATCAGCGACCTGATGGACTTCATGATTTCCAACCTCCCGAGATGGCTTCATGCGATTGCCGCGGAGCCTGGTGCGACCATCGGCCATCCGCAGCGGTTAAGGCAGTTTAGAAGCCGGTCGAGCCACGTAGTAAGCCCTGAACCATGAATTCACTGTTGCCATAGCGGCCACAATTCGAGGCCACCACGTTCCGGCGCAGCCTCAACGCGATGCACTACACTGATAACGCCCAACGACGCGCCGCAGACATCGCATTCGATCGAGGAGATAGACGCTCATGTCGCATTCCGTTGCCCTGCCCTCTTACCGCGACGGCGTGCGCGCCGAATGGGTCGATTACAACGGCCACATGCGCGACGCGTTCTACCTGCTGATCTTCAGTCTCGCGGTCGACGGGCTGATCGATCTGATCGGTCTGCCCGATGCGGTGCGCAAAGAGCGGCATCGATCGATCTACACGCTCGAAGCGCATCTCAACTATCTGCATGAAATCAAACAAGGCACGCAGGTGCGTGTCGACATGCGCGTGCTCGGCTGCGACGCGAAACGTATTCACGTGTACTTCGAAATGTTTGCGCTGGACACGACGCAAAGCCAACGCACCGGCCCCGTCGCCGCGGGCGAGCAGATGCTGCTGCACGTCGATACCAGCGGACCGCGCGGCGTTGCTTTCGATCCGGACGTCAAAGCGCGCGTACACGAACTCGCGCAAGCCCATGCGGCACTGCCGCCGGCGCGTTTCGCGGGACGTGTGATCGCTTTGCCATGCGCAGTGCAAACGGGAAACACTACTCAAACGGAGTGACCATGCTCGAGCCGGAAATCGCCGCCTTTATCGAACGAGCGAGCGCGCTCTATCCGTCGCATCACGCGGCGATGACGCCGCGCGAGCAGCGCGAGCTGTATGACCGCTACGCCGCGACGTTGACGCCGCCACTGCCCAGCGAACTCACCACACGGGACGCAAGCTTTCGCACCGACGCGGGCCATGCGATCCCGCTACGGCTCTACCGGCATCCAGCGAAGGCAAGCGAACACGGCACGATCCGCGGCACGGTGCTGTATTTTCATGGCGGCGGCTTCGTGCTCGGCTCGCTGAACAGTCATCAGATGGTGACGGCGCGCCTCGCCGCCGACACCGGCCTCGACGTGATCGCGGTCGACTACCGGCTCGCGCCTGAGCATCGCGTGCCGGCCGCGCACGACGACTGCCTCGAGATCACGCGTGCCGCGTTGAACCACCGCCTGCCGTTCGACCTCCCAGAGCGCGCCGCATTGCAACTTGCGGGCGATAGCGCCGGCGGCACGCTCGCGGCAAGCGTCGCGCTACGCCTGCGTGACGAATGTGCGAGCGGGGTGCGCGGCATCGCGCTCGTCTATCCGATGCTCGGCACCGAGCCGCAATTGCCCGCGCGCGACACCGAGTCCGATGCGCCGATGCTGACGCTCGCGGACGTGCTTAAGTTTCGCGACGCTTACTGGGGAAAAGGAGAGGAAGCCGACCCAACGCCCGGCCCCGCGTGGACGATCCCGCTCGCCGCAACCCGCTTCGACGGGCTGCCGCCAACGCTTGCCATCGGCGCCGAGCACGACCCCCTATGCGACGACGCGCGCGTGTTCGTCGAGCGAATTCGCGAAGCTGGTGGAGATGCCCGGCTGCTGGTCGGCACGGGGCTCGTGCATGGATGCTGGCGCGCGCTTGAAACAAGCCCCGGCGTGCAGGCCATGCACAGGGCTGTATGCGAATTTCTCCGCGAAAACGCACGCCATTAGCGCGGCGATATGCACCGCCGCGCCCGGCGCGTCATCGCGGCTCAGCGATTGCGGTCGCCGCGCCACTGCGCGAACGTGACGAGATCGAGGCCGACCTCGGCCGGCTCTATGCGGGTCCAGCCGAAGAACGCGTCGTCCCAGCCAGGAATGCTTTGGGGCGTCAGCGACCGGAACTTCATGCCGCCACGATACGCGAGGTCCGGCCAGAACAGCGGCATCACCTCGCGCGTGGCGAGCTGGCGCAGCAGGTCGGACGGGCCACCCTCGTCGGCGACGATCTCGCCCTGCGAGATCCAGTCGTTCTCGGCCCACGCGACGAACACGCTCGGGTTGCCCGCGGCGTCGAACATCAGGATCACGTTCTGCTCGGGCCGCCAGTAATACTCGACGATGCCCTGAGCGGCCACCACTTCGTCGATCACCTTGCGCGTGCGCGGATCGCAGTAGGTCATGCCGTTTTCGCCGAGCGCGAGCCAGCCCGACTCCGCGCAATGGCGGCTTTTGGCGTCCTTCAGGAAGTGCGTGAGGCGATTGGCCGAATCCGCGTCGGTCTTGCGCAGGTACAGGTCGACGATGCCGGCGTTGAAGGCCTTCACCGCGACGGTTTCATCGGCGACGCCGGTAAGCAATACCTTCGCGCAACGCAGGTGCGAGATCGACGACAAAAACTCGACGCCGTCGATGCCCGGCATGTCGTAGTCGACGACGACCGCCGCCACTTCCTCGAAGCGCGACGGCTGCGCGACGATGTCGCGCTCCGCCGAGGTCTCGACGAAGCGCTCGACGCCCGGTTCGCTCAGACACGCCGACGCCGCCGCGAATTCGAGCGAATTCTCGCGCGCGTGCTGGCGGATATAGTGGAGGGCCGCTTGCGGACGCGTGAAAAACAGGTTCGTGTAGGTGCCCGGGAAGAAACGGCGGAGCGCGTCGAGGTAGCTGTCGTTGTCGTCGACGAAAACCACTGTGGACGGGTAAAAAACGGGAGGTCGAATAAAGTTGTTCATATCTTCACGTGTTTCTCACGCCGCCGCGAAGGCCCTCGACCGACCGGTCGGTCGATCTGACGTTTCGCCAGGCGACTGCCCAAGGAATGCCGGGCGATGCCTCGCCCGCGGGTCCGCATGATCAATGGGTTCTTGTCGCTACTACCGGTGACCGCCTGCCGTCGCTGTTCGCGCCGCTATCGACGCTGTTCGCGCGTCTCGGGTGGCGCAGCCTGGCGCGGGCCTGCCGGCATGTGCGCTGCGAGCCAGTCGCTGCAAGTCGCTTTCACACGCCGGATAATCGAACCGTGGCTGCCGGTCGTCTGCAATGGTTCGTATAGTACAGGCTCCGCGCATGGGCGGCACAACTTAAATCGCATTCCTGCAGGCGCCGGCCGCGCAATTGCGGGGGACTAACTGGTCGAAAAAGAAAATCGCGGCACGCGGAAAAAATGTCCGCTTCCGTCGTGCCGGCGAATGGCTTTAGCGGCAAGCGCGCGCCGTTCGTGCCAGGTCCGTTCGGACATCAATCATCGTGACGCGCCGCAATATGCCGACAAGAAGCGTCGATGTCGAAATGGTCGTTTATCATCAGTCAATCGCAGTTGCTTAATGGTTGTTGCCTAGATATGACGAATACCGGCAAGATGATGATAGTCGGGCTGCTCGTGGTCGATGCGGGCGTCGCCGGTTATCTGCTGTACCCCAGGGACGATCAGGCGCCGGCCGTGACCGGCGCGGTGACCCGCAGCGTCACCGGCGCGGTGGAATCGGAACCGCAGACCGATGCAACGCGTGCCGCTGGCGCCAGCGTGAGGCCTGCGCAACCCGTGAGCCCGCCCGCGCCGCAATCGGCGCTGCCGCAGATGGAGTCGGCCACTCCGGCTCCGCGAGCCGCTCAGGCGCCTGCTGCGGCGCCCGCCCCCGCCCCGTCCCTGCCCGCCACAGCGGCCGCGCCCGTGCCGAGCGTCACGCCCCAGTCGAGCCAGACCGCGAGCGGCCGCATCGATAACGCAACGCCGCTCGCGGCCAATCCGGCCGCAGGCGCGCCCGCCCCCTCGAAGTCGCAGTCGTACGCACAGGAAAAAGCTCAACCGAGGCCGCAGTACGGGCCGCGCATCGACCAGACCCATGCCCGCCGGCGCGACGATACGCACCCGAATGGCGCCAACCCGGTCGCCGCGATGCTGACGGACCAACTGGTCAAGGAATCGGCGAAACCCGACCCGTCGCTGCCGATGCCGTCCGGCGTCACCGTGCCGTTGCAGTCTGCCAATCCCCCGGGGGCTGGCGCGGGTAGCGGCCGCGGCACGAATCCGGTCGCGTCGGCGATGACCGATCGGCTCGTCCGCGAATCGTCGAAGGTGGGACCGACGCAGCCCGCCGCGGAGCCGCCGATCATCAAACCCTGAGCGACGCGGGGCTCACGGCCGCGATGCCACCTCGTCGAGGTGCGCGAGCAGATCGGCCGGATCGTCGTAGACGCGCAACGCCCCCGCGCGCTCCAGTTCCTCGGTGCCATAGCCACCCGACAGCAGGCCGACACCGAGCGAGCGGCAGCGGCGGGCCGCAAGCATGTCCCAGATGCTGTCGCCGACCACGACCGTGTGCTCGATCGACACGCCGAGCCGCTCGGCCGCGGCGAGGAACAGGTCGGGATCGGGCTTCGCGTATTTGACGTCGTCGCGCGTGACGACGATCGCCTTTGCCGGATCGACGCCGAGCGCCGCCAGATTCAGCGCGGCGGTTTCCATCCGCCCGCTCGTCGCGACGGCCCACGGCGTGCCGGCCTGTGTCAGCGCGTCGAGCAATTCGCGCGCGCCCGGCAGCGGACAGACCTGGGCGCGCATCCGCTGATAGGCGGCCGCATGCGCGTGCCGCAGCCGTTCGGCGCGTTCGACGCTGATCTCGCCGTGTGTCTCACGCAGCAACTGGTCCGTGAACAGCCCACCGCTCATGCCGATCTTGCGATGGATACGCCAGACGGACAGTGGGATGCCTTCGCTGTCGAGCGCCTCTTTCCACGCCAGCACGTGCTGATAGACGCTGTCGACGAGCGTGCCGTCGAGGTCGAAAAGAAAGGATGTCTGGATGCGCATGCCGGCCTCCGGTGATGATGGGTTCAAACACTATGCCATGTGTCGATGAAACGGCCAGGGCGGCTCGTCGCCCTTGACGACGCTCACGTTCTCTACACGATGTGCGCAAATTCCCACAGATCGGCGCGTATTTGCCCCGATTTCGCTTTACCACGGTCTCACGTTCGAGACGATGAACTCGTTCGGCAACAAGGCCGGCAACTTCGCGAACAACCGCTCGTACGGCTTCGGCCTTTCGTACGCGCAGGGCCCGCCGGCCGATTCGGTGTTGTCGCACGCGATGATCAACACACTGCCGCCGTCGTCGACGAATACGCGAGTCGCGGTGACGGTGGGCATGCGTCACGCGTTCTGATCTCGCGCGGCGCAGGCGTGGCGCGCCGCGACAGTGCGATGCCCTCACGACTGCGCCGCCGCGATCACCTGCGACGCGAGCGCATGATGCTGGCCGCGTCGCGAGCGGATTGCGTGAATCTCCTCGATCACGCCGTCCGCGCGGCCGAGCCAGCGCAAGCCCCTCAATAACGTGAGATCTTCGGCGCCGAGCTCGGCGAGCGGAAACACGCCGAGCCCGCGCGCCGCGAACACCGCCATCAACGCGCTGTCCTCGAATTCGCCGACGACGCGCGGCCTGATTCCCTGAGACTCGAACCACTGGTCGAGCCGCGCGCGCAGCGCGCCGTGACGGGTCGGCAGCAGCACGGGCAGGTCAGCGAGACAGAGCGGAAAGCCGTCGCGCGCCGACTTGCGTACGACCTGCGCGGGCCCGCACCAGTCGACCGGCGAGCCCGCGACGCGCTGGCTCAGCACGCGCAGATCCGCGCCGTGCGGCGCCGGCTGACAGGCGAGCACCAGATCGAGCCGATGCAGCGCAAGCTCCGACAACAGCTGCGCGGGCTCCCCCTCGTGGCACAGCAGCCTGAGCGACGGCGTGGCCAGCACCGGCGCGAGCAACGCATGCGCGGCGAGCTTCGAAATCCCATCCGACAGCCCAACCGCGAGCCGCACCGAGTCCGCGCCGCTCGCTTCGCGCATCTCGTCGAGCAACGCCTCGCCCAGTTGGAAGATTTGCTCCGCGCGATCGAACGCCTGCTCGCCGGCCTCGGTCATCGCGACGCCGCGCCCGGCCGGCTTCAACAGCTGGCGCCCAAGCGCTTTCTCGAGCTCGCGCACCTGCGCGCTGATCGTCTGCACGGCCATGTCGAGCCGCCCGGCCGCGCGCGCAAAGCCGCCCTCCTTCACGACGAGCCAGAAGTAGTACAGGTGACGATAGTTGAGCATGCTAATCCGATACTTCGAAAAATCCGAAACGTCGTGCAGGTTATCACCGGTTCATTCGATCCGCGAATAGGCCCATGATGGCGGTTCCGCCGCTCGCGGCGCACTCGATTCCGCCACCTCATGGACTCCCTGTTCGCACTCGTTGCCGATCCCGCCGCGTGGGCCGCGCTCGTCACGCTGATCGTGATGGAGATCGTGCTCGGCATCGATAACCTGATCTTCATTTCGATCCTCAGCAACCGCTTGCCGGAAGCGCAACGCGCGCGCGCGCAGCGCATCGGGCTCCTGCTCGCGCTGGTGATGCGGCTGCTTCTGCTCAGCACCATCGCGTGGATCACGAAGCTGACCGCGGTCGCGTTCACGCTGTTCGATCATGGCTTTTCGTGGCGCGATCTGATCCTCGTCGGCGGCGGCCTGTTCCTCGTGTGGAAGGCGACCACCGAAATCCGTCAGCACATGATCCCCGATGACGAACTCGCCGCGAAAACCAGCTCGACCGTGCAGTTGACCGTGGCGGCCGCGATCGGCCAGATCATCCTGCTGGACCTCGTGTTTTCCGTCGACAGCATCATCACCGCGGTCGGCATGACCGAGCACCTGCCGATCATGTTCATCGCGGTGATCGTGTCGATCATGGTGATGCTGTTCGCCGCGCAGCCGCTCGCGCGCTTCATCGATCGCAATCCGACCATCGTGATGCTGGCGCTGAGCTTCCTGCTCGTGATCGGCATGGCACTGATCGCCGATGGTTTCGGCTCGCACGTTCCGAAGGCGTATATCTATGCGGCGATGGCGTTTTCCGCGTTCGTCGAGGCGATGAACATGCTCGCGCGGCGCGCGAAAACGAAACGTCTGGCAAGCAGCGAGGAGTGATGCCGTGATGAAATGCCCAGTCTGCAAAACGATCGGTCTGCTGATGACCGAGCGCCGCTCGATCGAAATCGATTACTGTCCGGACTGCCGAGGCGTATGGCTCGATCGCGGCGAACTGGACAAGTTGATTGCGCAGGATGACGGCGACGGCTCGCGGCGCGGCGAGCGTGCCCTGGAAAGCGAGCGGCAGCGTTACGAGGAGCGTCGCGACGAACATCGCGAGTATCAAAAGAAGCGCTCGATTTTCGATGTGTTCGACTTCGACTGAACGCTTCGGCGGCTTGGCGCACGCAAATTCCAGCCGCCGTTAGCGCATCAGCGCGCCTTCTTGCGAACGCCCTTGCCGGTCGTCGCGGCGCGCGGCGCTTCCTTCTCGAGCGGTGCGCCGCCGTTCATCTGCTCGAACCACGACAGCGTGTCGACATACGACAGAAATTGCTTCAGATATTCCGGCGACAGCTCGCGCATCAACGACAGCGCGCGATGTACGAGGCTGCTCGAATTGAGCGGTCCCGCGTTGCCTGGCACCTGCGCGAGCGACTGGCGCAACTGCTTTTCGGTGCGCAGTTTGGACCAAACTTCACGGAAGTAGTCGACTGCGGGCAGATCGGGATAGGCGGCAGCGTGCGGAGCATCGGCGCGCGCGTGGTGGCGGGCGAGGCGTTCGATCAGCGCCGCGAGCGTGGCGTCATTGGCCGCGTTGGCTTCACCGGACGTGGCTTGAGACGCGCTCTCGTCCGCAGCGGCACGCTCGACCTCGGCCGTATATTCAGCCAGCAGTCCTGCCAATCGTTGCTCGAGCACTCGTCGCGGCTCGCCGCTGTGCTGTGCCGCGCGCCGCGTAAGCGCGTCGAGCAGATGAAAGCGCACCGGATCGAGCCGAGCCGCGCCGCTCGCGCGCCATGCATCGAGCCTCGCGCGAGCCGCGTGGATCGCGTCGTCAAGCACCGGACTTCTCCGCTGCCGCCGCACTCGACGGCCGCGGCACCGGCGCGATTTCGACGCGGCGGTTTTTCGCGCGGCCGGGTTCGTCGGCATTCGAACTGACCGGCTGCTCCGAGCCGAACGCCGCCGCAAACACCGACGACGCCGACACGCCCTCGTCGATCAGCGTGCGCGTGACCGTCAACGCGCGCTGCGCCGACAGCTCCCAGTTATCGGCGAAGCGTCGATTGCCTTCGCGCAAGCGTTGATCGTCGGTGAAGCCGCTGACCATCAGAATCTGATCGCTCGCGCGCAGATACGCGGACAGCGGCCCGGCGAGACTCTTCAGCAGCGCGCGACCCTCAGGCTGCAGCTGGGCGGAGTTCAGCGCGAACAGCACGTTGCCGCTAATGCCGATGCGCCCATTGACGAGCGTCACGCGCCCCGCCGCGAGCGGTCCCGCGAGTGCCTGTTCGAGCGTCTTGCGGCGCTGCGTTTCAGCCTGGCGCTGCTTGACCTCCTGCTCGAGCTTGCTCGACAGTTCGAGCTGCACGCCAATCACGCTGACCAGAATCAGCACGAACGCGCCGACCAGCACCGACATCAGATCGCCGAACGAGGCCCAGATCGGCGCGGAGGTTTCCACGCCGCCGTCGATGTCCTCGCTCATACCGCGTCGGCTCCGGCGGTCGCGCGCTGCGCGGCCAGCAACTGCAGGTCTTCGACGATCTGCTTCTGCGACATCACGCTGAGGTCGACCACGTCACGCGCCTGCGCGACGTAATAGGCGAGCTGTTCGTCGCTGCGCGCGAGCGATTTGTCGAGCGCTGCTTCGATGCGTTCGAGATGTGCGACGAGCTTGTCGTTCGCTTCGCCGAAGGTGTGCACGGCCGCGCCGAATGCTTCGCCGAGGCTCGCGACTTCGACCGCGCTGCCGGTGACCTGCGCGGCGACCGTGCCGAGCTTGCTGGTCTCGTGCTCGAGGTGTTCGGTGAAGCGATTGCCGACGCGTTCGAGCAGACCCGCCGACGTCGAGACCAAGGCATCGACGGCCGTGCGTTGCTCGGTCGACGCGTGGGTGACTGCGTCGAGCAGCGTCTCCAGCGTGGCGAGCAGACGACTGCGCTCTTCGAGCATCGCGGTGTCCCGGACCATGCTGTCCGAGAGCTTCTGGCGCAGCTCCGCGACGACTTCGGCAGCGGCCTTCGGCGCTTCGGACGCCGCTTGCACGAGGCGCCCGATTTCGGCGATCGTCGCGCTGGCATGCGTTTGCGTCTGCGTGGAGATATCGCGTGCGGTTTGCTCGAGTGCGTCGCAGATTTGCTGCTGACGGGTCGCAGTTTGCAAACCCGTTTGCTGCCATTGTTCGTCGAGCTTTGCGGTCATCGCGGCGAGCGCTTCGGTCCATGCCGCGAAGCGCTGTTCGTCGCGCGCGGCGAGTTCGGCTTGCAGGTTTGTCGCCGCCTTCGGTGCTTCAGCCGCGGCTTGAACCAGTCGATCGATTTCCGCGATCGTCGCGCTGGCATGCGTTTGCGTCTGCATGGAGATATCGCGTGCCGTTTGCGCAAGCGCGTCGCAGATCTGCTGCTGATGGCTGGCGGCTTGCGCACCCCTGTGCTGCCATTGTTCGCTGAGCTTCGCACCCATCGCGTCGAGCGCCTCGGCCCACGCGCCCAAACGCTGCTCGTCGCGCGCGCTCAGTTCGGTCTGCAAGTTCGCATGCGAGCTACCGACCGCGCTCAGCAACGCCGCGGCATGCTGCCCGAACGTCGCGGCGGCGCGCGCCAACGCCTGTTCGTTGTTGGCGGCGAGTTTGTCACCCGCGCTTTGCTGCTGAGCCAACGCGTCGCCCCAGGCCTGCGAGATGCCGCTCGCCGTCGCTTCGAGCCGCGCGGACACGCCGTCGAGCAGCGCGAGCGAGCGCTGTTCGAACGCTTCGGCAACGCGTTCGACCGAAGCGCGCTGTTGCGCAGCCAACTCGTCGCTCGCCTGCCGATGTCCGGCGAGCGCGCTGTGGCAAATCTCGGCGACGTTCGCGCTGGTCGCCGCGAAGCCGCTCGACATGCCGTCGAGCTGGCGCTGCACGGCCTGGGTGACCGCGTCGTGCAACGCGGCGGTTTCGCGCGAGAGGCCGGCCATCGTCGCTTCGACGACCGGCTGCAGGGTCTTGCCGGCGGCCTGCGCGCTGCCGGCCACGCTGTCCTTCAGCGACTGCTCGATCACACCGGCGAGCCGCAGATAGGCGGCTTCGGTGCGGCCGTAAAACGCGTCGAGGCTCGCGATCTGCCGCTCGTTCGACGCGGCGCTCTGCTGTTCGAGCGCGCTCATCATCGTCTGCAGACGTTCGACCAGCAGCGGCGTCGCTTCGGCCTGGCGTTGCAGCAGCCGGAAGCTTTCTTCGCGCTGATGGCTCTGCGAGTAGACGCGCAAAGTCGTCGCGATCTTCGCGTCGAGCTGTTGCGCCGCTTCGAGTCGCTCGCGGCGGGACAGCGCGGACAGCAGCCCGAGCATCGCGGACGTCGCGACACCCGCGATCGACGTGCCGAACGCGAAGCCCAGCCCCTTGACCGGCGCGGCCAGCGATGCGCGGATCGCCTGCAGGTCGCTCGCGCTCTCCAGCGCAAGGCCGGTGCCGCGCAGCGTCATCACCATGCCGAGCAGCGTGCCGAGCATGCCGAGCAGCACCAGCAGACCGACCAGATACGGCGTCAGCGCGGGTCCCGGCAACGCGACGCGCTCGCCTTCGACGCGCAGCCGCACGCTATTGCGCAGACTCGGATGGACAGCTTCGAGAAACGCGGCGAGGCTCGGCGGTGGTCCGGACAACGCGGCGAGCGCGCCTGTCAGCGTGGCGGTCGCCTGACCATAGCGGCGCAATTCGAGCGCGCCTAGCACGTAGAAGACGCCGATCAGCAGCGTGACGACGAACGCGAGCGGATTGGAAACGGCATAACCGACGGCGATCCAGCACGCCGCGGAGAGCCCCGCGAGAAATACAACGAGATCGATACGATATCTGGACATGGGGTCCCAGTTAGCAGGCGCGAAGAGCCGCGAGCAGCCCTTCGACCGGTTGAAAACGAACATCCAGCTCGGCCAGCAAAACGCTCTGCATGTCCTTGCAGAAGACGTCGAGCCAAGCCTCGGACGCGAGCGGCACGGCAGCGTTGCCGCCATCGGTCGACCTGGCGAGCCGCGTGGCTGCGGTGCTCGCTTTGACGTGAGCCAAGGCCGCTTCCAGCTGCATGGCTGCAGCGCCGGCTTCGACTTCGGCCGACTGCTGCCGCGTGGGATCGGCATCGGCGGCAACTTCGGCCGCTGCTTGCGCCTCCGCCATCCTCCGCTTCTCACCCTCGCGCAAGCGCTCGAAGTGCCCGCCGAGCAACCCGGGCACCGCGCCGAGCAAAGTCCGCTCGCGCTCGCCGAGCGCACGCTCCATCACCGCATCGACGACCGCGAGCCGCGCGAGCGACGGCGCCTGCGTCGCCAGCAGCGCGCGCAGCCGGCCGCGCAACGTGCCGATCGCCGTTTCCATCGACTGCTGAAGCGCGAGATAGCGCTGTCGGAACACCGCGTAGTCGGCCTGCGTGTCGACCGCCACGCGCGGCGCCGACATCCGGGCGAACGACGGCGACGGGCCACGCCGCCGTGAGCCGGCGAGCACGCTATCGCTCGCGATTGCGCTCACCAGCGAGCGGCGCACGCGCGTGCACTCTTCCTCTTCCGCACGGCCGAACGCGCGCGCGCCACCAGCGACGGACGGCGGCTTGCCATCCAGCGCCGACGACAACGCGATCGCGTCGGTCCAGCCGAGCCACTGGCTCAGCCGATCCGCCAGCGATTGTCGCGATTCGGCGACGTCGGCCTCGGCGAGACGGGCCAGTAAGCGAACGAGCGCAGGCCCAGTGAGGGCGCTGCGCTGAGGGGCTTGCAACATACCACCGGACGCAAAAAAGTCAGCAGTTTACACGCTGACGCCAGCGAGCCCGAAGTCGCCCGCTCGATCGTGCGTCGAAAGACACGGTTTTGCCCGATCGAACCTGGCATTCGAGCGTTTTCCCGAGCGCGGCTTTTTTGCCAATAGCGAAGCGGACCTATCCCTGTATAAGATGAAAGCTGGCGCCTCGCTGCGCACGAACACGGCGAAGCGTTGACAACACACAGAACACACGCAAGGCGGACAGGGAGCATGAAATTCGATACCGTGGTGCTCGGCGCCGGCATTGTCGGGGTGTGCGTCGCCGTGCATCTGCAGAAACGCGGCCGCGCGGTTGCGCTGATCGACCGTAAGCAGCCGGGCAACGAGACCTCGTTCGGCAACGCCGGGCTGATCCAGCGCGAAGGCGTCTATCCGTACGCGTTTCCGCGCGGGCTCGGCACCCTGCTGCGCTACGCGCGCAACCAGTCGCCCGACGTGCGCTATCACGCCGACGCGATGCTGCAGGTTGCGCCGTTCCTGTGGCGCTACTGGCGCAACTCGCATCCGGCGAAGCACGCGGAAATCGCGAAATCGTACGCGACGCTGATCGAGCATTGTGTCAGCGAACATCGCGCGCTTGCCGCGGATGCCGGTGCCAGCGCGCTGCTGCGGCCGATCGGCTGGATCAAGGTGTTTCGCCATGCCACCGCGCGCGACGCCGAAACCACCCTCGCCGAACAGTGGCATCGCGAGTACGGCGTCGAGTTCGAAACGCTCGACGCGCCGCGCCTGCAACAGCTCGAACCCGATCTCGACAAGCGTCTGCAAGGCGGGCTGCGCTATCCGCAATCCGATTCGGTCAGCGATCCGAACGCGCTCGTCACCGCATACGCGCGGTACTTCGAAGCGCTCGGCGGACGGTTCTTCATCGGCGATGCCGATACGCTGCGTGAAGGCTGGCAGGTCGAGACGCGGGACGGGGCGATCACGGCCGAGTCGGCGGTGATCGCGCTCGGACCGTGGTCGGATCGCGCGAGCACGCGGCTCGGGTATCGGCTGCCGCTCGCGGTCAAGCGCGGCTATCACATGCACTACGCGCCGCGTCGGAGCGCGCGGCTCAACCATCCGATTCTCGACGTCGAACACGGCTATGTGCTCGCGCCGATGGCGCGCGGCATCCGTTTGACCACGGGCGCCGAAATCGCGCGACCCGAGGCGGCCAAGACGCCGGTGCAACTCGACGCGGTCGAGCCGATCGCGCGCACGCTGTTTCCGCTCGGCGAACGTCTGGATGCCGAACCGTGGATGGGACGCCGCCCGTGCACGCCGGACATGATGCCGATCATCGGGCCCGCGACGAAACATCAGGGACTGTGGTTCGCGTTCGGCCATGCGCATCATGGTCTGACGCTCGGACCGGTGACGGGGCGGCTGATCGCCGAGATGATGACCGGTGAGCAGACGCTGGTCGATCCGCGGCCGTTTCGAGTCGAGCGGTTTTAGCCGGATGGTCTGCGGCCTGCTCGAAATCTCCGCCTTCATCGCGCAATTATCGCCATCTCACGCTAAAGCCACCCTCACGGCACGCTTCCGACCAAGCCACCAGCCGTCGAAGCAATTAAAAAAACGCCGCGGGCCAACAGCCCCGCGGCGTTCTTCATCGAGCCGGACAACCGTCGATCAGGCCGTCACGGCAACCCGTCGCGGCGACACTGCCGACACCGCGAAGCTCACGACGATATTCGCGACGAGCGCGATCAGGCCGATATACAGCGGATAGTTCTCGTGGCCGAAATGCAGGCCATACACCGGCTTGAGCCCTTGCGAAATCGCGAGGCCCGTGCCGAGCACGATACCGACGAGCCAGCCGACGAACAGACCCGGCGTGTTCAGACGGCGGGTGTACAGCGTGAACACGATGGCCGGGAAAATTTGCAGAATCCACACGCCGCCGAGCAGTTGCAGATCGATCGCATACTGCGTCGGCAGGAACACGATGAACAGCAGCGCCCCGAACTTGACGACCAGCGAAACGATCTTCGCATTGGCTGCCTCCGCCTCGGGCGAGATGTTCGGCGACACCAGCGGACGCCACAGATTACGCGTGAACAGATTCGCCGCGCCGATCGACATGATCGCGGCCGGCACCAGCGCGCTGATCGCAATCGCGGCGGCCGCGAAACCGACGAACCACGACGGGAACAGCGTGCGGAACAGGGTCGGCACCACGTCGCTTGCCGACTTCACGTTCACGCCGGCGGCGATCGCCATATAGCCGAGCAGCGCGATCAGGCCGAGCAGCACCGTGTAGGCCGGCAGGAAGATCGCGTTCTTGCGCACCGTCTTTGCCGACGCCGACGACAGCACCGCCGTCATCGTATGCGGATACATGAACGCGGCGAGCGCCGAGCCGAGCGCGAGCGATGCGAACGCCGTGTACTGATTCGGCTTCAGCAGGATACCGGTCGCGCCGCCCTTCGCCTGGAAGTGCGCATCGGCCAGTTCGAACACGTGCCCATAGCCGCCGAGCTTCGCCGGAATCAGCCACACCGCCGCGATCACGACGATATAGATCATGATGTCCTTGACGAACGCGATCATCGCCGGCGCGCGCAGGCCGCTTGCATACGTATAGAGCGCGAGGATCACGAACGCGACGATCAACGGCAATTCGCCGCTGACGCCGAGCCCCTTGATCACGACCTGCATGCCCACCAGCTGCAGCGCGATATACGGCATCGTCGCGACGATGCCGGTCAGCGCGATGGCCGCCGGGAACCACTTGCCGCCGTACTCGCCGTGCACGTAGTCGGCCGCGGTGATGTGGTTCTTCGCGTGCGCAATCTTCCACAGCTTCGGCATCACGGCGAACACGAACGGATAAACGATGATCGTGTACGGCAGCGCAAAGAAGCCATACGCGCCCACCGAATAAACGAGCGCGGGCACCGCGATCACCGTATAGGCGGTATAGA
Organism: Paraburkholderia sp. Cpub6; assembly: GCF_014201065.1. NCBI lineage: Bacteria > Pseudomonadati > Pseudomonadota > Betaproteobacteria > Burkholderiales > Burkholderiaceae > Paraburkholderia > Paraburkholderia sp. Cpub6. Next base: position 305,443 of record NZ_JACHDM010000004.1, on the reverse strand, counting down.
AATCGCCGCCGACGAGGAACCACGAAATGACCGTGCCGAACTGCCGTCCGCCGAGACCCCACTCGTGCAGTTGCGTCAGATCGCCGCGTTTCCAGCGCGCCGCGAAAAAGCCGATCACCGTGACGAGCACGAAGAACGCGATGAAGACCGTCATCGCAACCGGGTTCACAGGATTCAGATCGCTCATTTGAGACCTCGATACACGATGTAAATCAGCAGCGAGGTCAACGGCACCCACAGAAACTGATACCAGTAGAAGAACGGAAAGCCCGCGAGCGGCGGATGCGTGTCGTTATAGAACGGCAGCCACAGCAGCGCGATATAAGGGATCAGCAAAATGAGCCAGAGCCATGAACGGCCGGCCGAGGGGGAGGTCTCCACGAACGTCTCCTGAGTATTATCGACAGCGCGCGCGATGGCTCGTGGCCCGACGCGCAAATGCCCGGTTGCCTGAGGTCAGGCGGAAAATCGGGGAACGTCGCACACTCGAGCGCCAGGCCTCGCGCGGCGCGGTATGCGACGGGCATGTAGTATTCGCCTTCGCGCGCTTGCTTTCAAGCGCGCAACTACGTAAGCCGTCTACGTAATGTTACGTAGCCCGTTGACTGGCTTTTTTCAACGATGAAACTCAAAGCAAAGATAGTGCTGCTCGCGATCGTGCCCTTTCTGGTGGCGATCGCCAGCATCGAGACGGGCGTGCGCCGCGAAGCGACCGCACTCGCCGAGCGGCAGCACGCGACCACCCAGGCCGCGTACATGGCGAGTAAGGAGATCGAGCTCAAGCACTACGTCGAACTCGCGACCACCGCGATTGCGCCGCTCTACGAAGCCGGAGGCGACAACGCACGCGACGACGCGCTGCTGCGCACGCGTGCGCTCGCGGTGCTCGAAAAGATGAATTTCGGCGAGGACGGCTACTTCTTCGTGTACGACCTGCACGGCCGCACGCTGATGCATCCGCGCGAGCCGGATCTGGTGGGTCGGGATCTGTGGTCGTTGCGCGATAGCCATGGCACGCCGACGATCCAGCAGCTACTCGCCGCAGCCGCGCGCGGCGGCGGCTATGTGCGCTATCTGTGGCATCGGCCGTCGACCGGCAAGGAGGAGTCGAAACTCGGCTACGTGGTGCCGCTCGAACGCTGGGGCTGGATGCTCGGCACCGGCATCTATCTCGACGACGTCGACACGACGCTCGCGCACATCGACGGGGAGGCCGCGGCCAATATCGATCGCACGATGAAGTGGATCGACGCGATCGCGGTGGCTGGCCTCGCGGTCATTGCGCTGTGCGCACTCGTGCTGAACGTGACCGAATATCGCAGTGCCGACGCGAAGCTGAAGCGGCTCGCGCAGCAGGTCGTCGAGTCGCAGGAAAACGAGCGAGCGCGCCTGTCGCGCGAATTGCACGACGGCATCAGCCAGATGATGGTGTCCGTGAAGCTGCTGCTCGAATCGGCGCTCGCGCGGCTCGAACGCGGTGACGCGCGCGTGCCTGCCGCCGAGGCCGCATTGTCCACCGGACTCACGCGGCTCGGCGATACGCTGCGCGAAGTCCGGCGCATTTCTCATGCGCTGCGTCCGTCGATGCTCGACGATCTCGGCGTCGCGGCCGCCCTCGAACAACTGACGCGCGAACTCGGCGACGAGTCCGGCATCGCGATCGGCTTCACGCAGATCGCGCATACGCATGCCGCCACGTTGCCCGACACGGTCAACACCGTGCTGTTTCGCATCGCCCAGGAAGCGCTGACGAACATCGTGCGACATGCGCAGGCGTCGAGCGCGGCGCTTGCGCTCGAGGTTTCGCGCGATGCGGTCACGCTGACGATCTCCGACAACGGCCGCGGCTTCGACGTGACCGAAGCATTCGTCGGCGGACGTGAAGGTGTCGGCCTGCGCAACATGCGCGAACGGCTCGAAGCGCTCGGCGGCACGCTGTCGCTGAACTCGCAGCCGGGGCACACCGTCGTCGCCGCGCGCGTGCCGCTGCCCACGACGCATGCAACGGTGCCGTACCTGCAGGAACTCTCATCATGAACGACACGGCCTCTCCTTCCATCGCGCGTCTGCTGCTCGTCGACGATCATCCGCTCGTGCGCGACGGTCTGCGCGCACGGCTCGAAGCAGTGCGCCACTTCGAAGTGGTCGGCGAAGCGGGCGACGCGCAGCAAGCGCTCGTGCTGGCCGAACGACAGGCGCCGCATCTGGCGCTGATGGATGTCGGCATGAAAAGCGGCATGAACGGCATCGCGTTGGCGGGCCTCTTTCACGAGCGCTTTCCGGCGATTCGTGTGCTGATGCTGTCGATGCACGACAACCTCGAATACGTGACGCAGGCGGTGCGCGCGGGCGCGAGCGGCTACGTTCTGAAGGATTCGCCGGCGCTCGAAATCATTCAGGCGATCGGCGCGGTACTCGACGGCAAGACGTTCTTTAGCGCGGAGATCGGTGCTCGACTGATCCAGGCGTCGGCGACGCAATCGCCGGTCGAACGCTTGACGCCGCGCGAGCGCGACATTCTCGATGCGCTTGCCGAGGGACTGTCGAGCAAGCAGATCGCGCAGCGCAACGATCTGTCGGTGCGAACCGTGGAGACGCATCGGCTGAACCTGAAGCGCAAGCTCGATATCGAAGGACAGGCCGAGTTGATCAAGTTCGCGGTCGAGAACCGGCGCAACAAGCGTTGAGGTTCGCGGGCGCGCGATAATGAGCGGTCCACACCTGGAGCGACCACGGCATGAAGCGCGTGTTCGAACTGAGTCTTGCCGGTCTGATGATTTGCGTGGCCACGGCTCGCGTTGATGGCGAACCGGCGCGCGTCAATCGCGGCCACGATCCATTCCTGCAGATATCCAAAGCGATTGCCGATTGCCCAACTCCGCTTGGCCCATTCGAAACCGAAAAGGAATGGCTCGACGATAGCCATTACAGAATCGAACGCGGCAATAGCTGCTGGATCGAAGGCCGTTGCCGTTTGCCGAACGCGTATCTGTACGACGCGGAAATCGCCGAGAGCGTGCAACGGCGTCTCGCGAATCTGAACGTCGCGACGCACTGGCGCGAGCAATCGACGCTATGGCTCACGCTGCAACGCCGCTTTATCTACGTCGAAGGCTGCGTCGCGCCGGGCTTCGACAAGAAGACTTTCCTCACCGAACTCGCCAAAACGGCGGACGTCGAGCGCGTGATCGACAACACGATCACCGATCCTCACGCCGCGCAGTTGCCTTACCGAACCCAGGCGGACCCGGACAAGCCCGTGCTCGATCCGGGCAATTAGCGCGGTAGATGGCGCAGCAGGCCAATGTTGTGATCGAGGTTCTCGACCATGCCCGCGTAGATTTCCATGTATCGAGCCTGCGATCGGCCGTCGCGGATCGACGCAGCGCTCGTCGCGAAACAGATCGACGTCGCGAGCTTCGAAGACGAACCCGCACTCGACGCGCAGCGCAAACTGCATGGCTACGCACTGACGAGTGTGGCCACGACCGTCACGTTTCCGGTCGCGCTGTACTCGCGCAAGCTGACGAACCTCGGGCAATTGCAGCGCGGCGCGACGATCGCGATTCCAGACGACCCCGCCGGCACGGCACGCGCGCTGAACCTTCTGCAAAACGAAACGCTGCTGACGTTCCGCGATAGCGCGGGCCTGCACGCGACGCTCGCCGACATCACGAGCAACCGCCTCCATCTGAAGATTCGCCGGGTACCGCGCGCGTCTGTACGACACGTTGAACAGCGTCGCGTTCGCGGTGTTCGACAGCGACACAGCGGCGCGCTCAGGTCTTCGTCCCGCTCGCGATGGTCTCAGTCTCGAAGACGCGCGCTCGCCGCATGCGAACGTGCTGACCGTGCGCGACAGCGATCGCCACAACGCATGGGTCGCGCAACTGGTCGCCGCCTATCATTCGAACGACGTCGCGCATTTCATCCTCACGCGTTATCAGGACTCGGTGCGTCGGCCGTGGTGAAACACGTTTTCGCTTTCCTGCTCCGCGTGCGGTCGATGCTGCAACAGTCCCCCGTCGATGACGCTGGCGGATTTGTTTCGCCATCGCAACCGGTACTCACACGACGCCGGCTCGACGATCGTCCGGTCACGCAGCAACTGCGGCGGCTTTGCCAATGCGTATCAACACGCAAAGGCGCGCCTCGTCGATGTGGCTGCCGTTGAGCGCCGCAATGGCGAGCGAGCAGTGCGCCCCGACGTCGAAGCGTATCTGAGCAGCGCCGTTCATTGATCCGTCGGCGCCTTTACACGTTGCTATCGGCATTCAAAGCTGTGTATCCAGTAGCCGCACGAACTTTTCGACGAGCTTCTCGGTGAACGAACGCCGCGTCCATGCTTCGAGCGTGACGCGCTTCGACTTCGCGATGTCGTCGTCGAACGCGGCCGTCTGCTGCGTGGCGAAATCGCGGTCGTAGATGTTCAGGTTCGCTTCGTCGTTCAGCTTGAACGAGCGGCTATCGAAGTTCGTCGAGCCGACCGACACCATATACTCGTCGACTACCAGCAACTTGCAATGGAACATGGTCGGTTGGTACTCGTAGATCTCGACGCCCGCTTTCAGTAGATCGCCCCAACACGCACGCGACGCTTCGCGCACCGTGTGCGTGTCGATGCGTTTGCCCGGCGTGACGATCTGTACTTTCACGCCGCGTTTCGCGGCTTCGACGATCGCGTTGATGGTGAGCTTGTCGGGCACGAAGTACGCGCTCGCCAGCTGCAAACTGCGCGTGGCGGCGGTGATGGCCATCAGATACATCAACTGCATGTCGTCACTGCCGCCCGACGGCGAACTGCTGAACATATGCGCGAGACCCTGGCCCGCTCCTTTCGGCTCGGCATCGATGTGCGGAAAATACTCGGGACCGTGCAATACGCTGCTGGTCGCCTTGATCCAGTTGTCCATGAACACGGCCTGCATATGGCCGACCACTGGACCCGTCACGCGAAAATGCGTATCGCGCCAATGCTTTTCGTCCTGCGCATTGCCAGTCCACTCCGGCGCTATGCCGACCCCGCCCGTAAAACCGATCCGGCCGTCGATCACCAATAGTTTGCGGTGCGTACGGTCGTTCATGCGACCGAGTCCGGTCCAATGCGGCTTGTGATACTTGACCACTTCGGCGCCGGCCTCCCGCAGCAGTTGCAGATAGCGCCGATCCATTTTCGACGAACCGACCCAGTCGAGCAGTACATGCACGGCGACACCTTCGCGCGCCTTATCGGCAAGCGCACGCGCAATCTGTCCGCCGATCTCGCCAGACCAGTAAATGAACGTTTCAAATGTGATGGTTTCGCGTGCCGACCGAATGCCCTCGAGCATCGACGGAAAGATCTGGTCGCCGTTGAGCAGCATCTCGAAGCGATTACCCGGCGCCACGGGTGGACCGAGCAATAAACCCATCGAACGAAGGAATTGCGGATCTTCGCTCTTATAAAGCCGCTCGATTCTGTGTTCTATTTTCTTCTCGCCGCTCGACAGATTGGCGATCAGCAGAACGATCACGAGCGTGACGAACGCGGTAATAGAAATGGTCAGCATGCGTGGCCTCGATGGCGGGCGGCGGGTCACGGCATACGAGTCCCGCATCCGACGGGAGAATGCCGAACTCGTGCCTGGCTTTCACTATCAGCACGTCATGCACGGCGCGTGCCCGGATCAGGACCGCGCCTTGCTTTCTGGTTCCAATGCTTTATCTGACTAATGCAAACGCCTCGCGGCTTGCGATTTCGCCCGCGCCGAATACGCCGATGACCGTATAGTCCGACGCCACGCATTCGAACGTCGATGCCTGAAACGTAATGACGAAATGCCGCCGCGCCGGTGCCTCGGGAGCAATGGCGACGGAGTCTGTCGCCACGGCGGCAATCTCGGCGCACAACGACGAATTGACGACTTCATGCACCGCGCAGCCGACGAGACCTTGGGCCGCGAGCGGATGAATGGCGAGATCGTCATCGCCCGGCGGCCCGAGACGGTGAAAGATGGCGTCGGTGAACAGCACCGCGCAAAAAGGATCGTCGTCGGGATCGAATGGCCCGAACCGTTCAAAGTCCGACTCCGCGATCGGATAAGTGAGGATCACGCGGCGATCGCTGGCGACGATGAATGGTTCGGCGGCATCGGCTGCCGGATGAGGAGCGGAGTCCAGCAGGAAGACCTGATCTTCCTGCCGGGGTGCATCGAACGTGCTAACCATCTACTTCACGACTCCACGGCTATTACGCGCTTGCTTGCGTCTCTGGCGTTTGGGGAGCCGCCGTGACGGGTGCGGCCGTACTCTTTGCAGCAGCCTTGCGCGCCGGTGCTTTTCTTGCCGCCTTCACAACGCTTTTGCGGCCGGCGGACTTCTTCACCGCGGCTTTCCGGCTTGCCGGAGTGGCCTTTCTGGCTGCGGTCTTTTTCACGGCCGTCTTGCGCGTTGCTTTTTTCGCCGCGGTCTTCTTGCCTACCGCACTCGCGGTCGCTTTCGCCTGGCTGCTCTTTGCCGCCGTTTTCGCCGCTTTCGGAGCGGCAGCCATGCTCGCGCCATCGATCAGGAATTTGCTGCGGTCCTTGACGGCCGCGAGCCATGCCGGCGCCGGACCGCGGCCGCTCCAGGTCGCGCCGGTTTTCGGATTCAGGTACTTCGGCGGCTGGGCGCCTTTCGGCTGCCCTTTGACGCGCTTCGCGGCGGGAGCAACCGCGGGCTTGCTTGCGCTCGCAGCGTCGATCAGGAACACCGTGCGGTCCTTCACGCCGGCGATCCAGCCGGGCGCGCGGCCGTGCCCCGTCCAGGTCGCGCCGGTTTTGTGGTCGCGATACTTCGCCGGGGTTGCCGACCTGGCGGCTTTGCTCGCGCCCGCAGGTCTTCCGCGACCCGCCGGATTGCCATTCAGACCTCGCGCGGCACGTCGTGCCTTCGCCTGTTCTTCGATATCGGCAGTCGTGAGACCGTGCTTGAGCATCAATTCGCGAATCTGGTCGACCGCGGCTTGTGCTTTTCTGGCAATGAGAACGTCAGCTTGCTCCTGGAGCTTCTTAAGCTTGGCTTGGATTTGCTCTAACGAAGGCATTTGATTGCTCCTTATGTGGTAATCGTCGAACTATGCCATGAATGACGGAAGAAAGGCAGTGTATTGACCTATCCCGAGCTTCAATACACCGATACGAGCGCCGATGCGGCGTTCAAATAACGAAGCTTTCAGGTTTTTTACCGGGTCATCGAAGCTTTCTTCCTTTTCCTTCCCTCCTGATTCTTCTTTTTCATTTCGGTTCCACCACCACTCAGATAGGTGTAAAAACGACGACCTGGCGATCGGCAATGTACCTCACACTCCGTATGAAGCGGTAGTGTTGACCGTCCGCCGTTATCCGGTTCAGGCCCAGACGGGTCAGTACCAGCATTTCATCTGCCTGGAAAGCGTCGACGACGCCGGAATCCGTTAAATCCTCCAATGCCCCGGATGGATTTCCGACATAAACGCTGCGCGCCTGCTTGCCGATCCGCATCACGACCACGCTTTTTCCCTCGTCGAGCGCCAATTCGAGAAAGCTCGCGAGCGTGCGCAACGACTCTGGCGTGCAAGTCCTGGTCTGATAGATCGCTGCATTCGATGGCGTCATTTGTGTTTCCCCGTCATCCGCATCGGCGACAGAAAGGGGCGCCGCCGTGCTTTCTGGCATTAGTCGCTTCTACTATAGCCGGGCCTTTGGATATTCAAAGGAGAGTAGTCCACTTTTTATTTGAAAACGGTCTTTTTTCGTGGCCCGCTATAGCGAACGGATTCAAGCATGCGCGAAACGCCACTGACGACGCGTGCAAAGACACCGCCCGGGCTCCGGTAACGTGCCGTTACCGATCTTGCAGCACCTGTTGCTCCTGTACCGGCCAAGTCCATTACACTTCGTATCCGTGCCCAGCGGCGGACGTATGGCCAATAGAGAGTCCTTTGTCAGCCGCCATGCTCGCGGCGGCTATTGAAATGGACGCCGGGCCATCCTAATTCCGATCCACTCAAACACGATGGTACTTGCAATGAAAGCTGGTTTTATTCGGACCGCCCTCGGGGCAATGGCAGCCTCGTTGGCAATGGCCGGCACCGCGAACGCGGCCGGTTGCCTGAAAGGAGCGGTAGTGGGCGGCGTCGCCGGGCACTACGCGGGACATCATGCGGTGGTCGGCGCGGTCGGCGGCTGTATCGTCGGACGGCATATGGCCAAAAAGCACGCCGAAGAACAGCAGGCGGCGACTCAGGCTGCGCTGCATCAGCAAGCCCGAATGCAGTGACTGGAGAATACGGGCGCCACCGCAAACGTTCGCACGAGCGACGCGGCAATGATCTTCGAATCTCCGTTCGCGGCGACGCGCCCTGCTCCGATCACTTAGGCAATGCGTAATCCGCGCGCGGGCAAGATCTCCTGAGTGGTCACGAAACGGTGCTGTTTGACCGCGTCGTGAAAGAGCCGGTAGTCGCTCTTCTCGAAGGCGGTCGTCCACTCCGGTCTGTCCCCGGTGTCGTCATCGCACAACAAACCGGTGGCCTGGTACTTCCACGAACCTTGTCCTTTGGCGATATAGCCGGGCACGGGTTCTTTCAAACCTGGAATACGGCCTGCATTCACCCATTCGCAAACGGTTCTCAGACGCAGGTTGTCGTCGGGTTCGCGGTTCGTATCGAGCAGCCGGGTCAGTGCGTCTTTAACGTCGTCCGGCATGCCTGGCTGGTTTTCGAAATCTTCGCGTCCGGCCAGATAAGCTCGCACGACACGACAACTCATGTCCGCCGCCTGCACGAAATCCGGCAAATTATGTCGTGAGATGAAGTGATTGCGGCCGTCGATGTAATGCCAGCGCGCCCATGGCTGGTCGGGATAATGCAACGCGGCGCCGTGGCCGACCGGCAACGCGATCGTCAGAACGTCCTCCTCGACATGCTCGATCAGATGCGCGACCGCTAGTTCGAGGCTCGCGAGCCAGCCTTTGCGCGTGCAATCCTGTGCCTCGAGAAGATGTACGCGATTCCACGGGCTTTCGATGCCCGCGAATCCCTGGTGCGCCCACGTATCGACATAGGTATGAAGCGTCACGCCGAGCCGGTGCAACGCGGTCTCCGAATTGCGCTGCCGGATCGCGCGCCGCACGACTTCGCGCGCAACTTCACTGTCGGGCCGGCAAATCGCCTTTTCCTCGAGACTTTCACCCTCGCCAGCCGGCAGAAAATGGAACGGCGTCCACACGAGCCGGTTCTGGTCGTTCTCGGTATTGGCGTAATCGAATAACTTGTGCGCGGTCGCGAATCGCTCGAATGTCTCGCCGCCTTTGAACCGCAGTATTCCGCTCGTCGTTGCGTCGTCGACATATTGGCAGGCATGCGCGATGGTTTGCGCATCGCCGGCCGTCATGCCGCCGACGCGCGCGGCAATGTAGACCACGCCGTAATGAAAGTCGATGTTCATGGCAAGCGCTCCTGGCGCGCATAATCACGGCCGGTTCGTGGCCGGCGATAGGGCGAGACGAATAGAGGGAGCTGCGCGTGAGTAGATAGTAGACGAGCGAGCGGCACACGCATTGAAAAAACATGCGTAGCGGACGCGATTTTCCACGTTTCGCGCCACGCAACCATTCGGGCTACTGAAGGAAACGCGGGCGCGGCCGGCGAGATGTAACCTGCCGGCACGGAAAGCCGCCGGCCAATGAGGCGGATAAACGTAACCTGGCCCGATCGGCGCCGGTCAGGTCAAATGTGTAACGGAAAGTCGACTATTCCAGTGCTGGTTCAGATATTCGAGCGCAAACATCCGGTGGCAATGATGTGGTAAATGTTCACTGCAAAGCAGGCAACCCGATTCGAATAGCGCGATATCCAGATTACTTTCCACGCGGCGGCGCGCGATGAGGTCGAAATATTCCTCCCGAAAGTTCTCCCAGCTCAATTGCTTGCCCTGGTAGCGTTTGAGCAGGTCCGGCTCGGGAGCCAGCTCCGGTATTTCCACGTACGCCGCATTGCACAACTGGTCGAGAAAGTAAGGCAGATCCTGTTTTTTCGCAAAGCCCGCGAGTTGCGACGTGTTGTTGAGGCGAACGTCGAGCACCGTGCGCACATGGGCGTCCTTCAGCAAACTGAAGAATTTCTGGGCGCTCTTGCCGGTAAAACCAATGCTGGCCACCTGCACGCTACTTTTGTCACGTTTCATGGTGAATCCCCTGGCAGGCCATTCGGCGCCCATAAAAAAGCCTCGCTGCGATTGGCGCAGCGAAGCTCGGGTGTCAGTGCATCTTTAGCGCCGCTCGCGTGCTTTATTTGACGATGTCGACCAGTTCGACTTCGAAGGTCAGATCGGTATTCGGCGGAATCGGGCCGACGCCGCGATCGCCGTATGCGGTCGCCGCCGGGCACGTGAGTCGCGCCTTGCCGCCGACTTTCATCTTCTGCACGCCTTGCGTCCAGCACGGAATCACGCGATTGAGCGGGAACGTGGCCGGCCCGCCATGCTTGGCCGAGCTATCGAATTCGGTGCCGTTGGGCAGCGTGCCGCGATAGTTGACCTTTACCACGTCGGTCGCGGACGGTTGCGGGCCCGTGCCTTGCGTCAGATGTTCGACGATGACGCCGGACGGCAGCTTCTCCGTGGTCGGCGCGGCAGCCATCGCGGTCGAGGACAGAACGGCTGCGGCCAGCAAAGCAACGAGTGATTTCAAAGCGAATCTCCAGTGGGGTTGTCCGTTTGATTGTAACGGATCAGGTGTCGGCCGAGGCTCCCACATATTGCCCGATGCCGCGGGTCGTTGCGCGCCCATCAGGAACCTCGCTGAACCGTCGCGCGACCCCTCGGTCCACATGAACGTCCGGCGCGAGTCGCCGGCAAGCGAATCCGCCACACTCGTTGAGAGCGCTTTCGATGACCGAGCCGGCCCATTCCGACGACCCCGCTTGCGATCCCTGCGCAGCCCCCCCCCGACGAGCGCGTTCGCGCGCCAAGGCCGCGCCGGATTCCACGCAGCCGCGCGCAACAGGCGCGGCTCGATGCGCGCGAACCCGCGTTCGAACCGCTACCGTTCCCCTCGTATTCACGTGACGACGCGCGCCGATGCGCGCGAAGTACTGGCTCAGGTTCGGCTCGTGATCGACGAAGCACACACGTCGCTCGTCTTCACGAACACGCGCTCGCAATGCGAGGTGTGGTACCAGGCGCTGCTCGAGGCGCGCCCCGAGTGGGCCGGAGTGATCGCGCTGCATCACGGCTCGTTCGATCAGCAGGTACGCGAGTGGGTCGAACGTGGGTTGAAGAACGGCTTGCTAAAGGTTGTCGTGTGTACGTCTAGTCTCGACCTCGGCGTCGATTTTCTGCCGGTGGAACGGGTGTTCCAGATCGGCTCGCCAAAAGGCGTCGCGCGCTTGATGCAGCGCGCGGGCCGCTCGGGACATGCGCCCGGTTTGCCGTCTCGCGTGACGATCGTGCCGACGCATGCGCTCGAATTGATCGAAGCGGCGGCCGCGCGTGAAGCCGTCGACAAGCGGCAGATCGAAAGCCGCGATACGCCGCAAAAGCCGTTCGACGTGCTGGTGCAGCACCTCGTCACCGTTGCGCTCGGCGGTGGCTTCGACGCGCTCGAGCTGTACGATGAACTTCTGCATACCTATGCATATCGTGATCTGACGCAGCAGGAGTTCGACTGGACGCTGGGTTTCGTCGAAGGCGGCGGCGCGACGCTGCGCGCATATCCCGACTACCATCGCGTCCCGCGCAACGATCTCGCGCGCCGGCATCGCAACAACATCGGCACGATCGTCGCGAATGGCACGTTGAACGTTGCGTATCTATCGGGCGGGCGCATTGGTGCAATCGAGGAATCGTTCATTTCGCGGCTCAAGCCCGGCGATGTGTTCACGTTCGGCGGCCGCGCGCTCGAACTGATCCGCGTTCAGGACATGACGGCGTGGGTGCGGCGCGCGAGCTCATCGCGTGGCGCAATGCCGCAATGGGCCGGCAGCCGCGCCGCTATCGTCCGAGCTCGCCGACGCCACATTGACGATGCTCGCGCGCGCCGCCGACGGCATCTACGACGAACCGGAATTGCGCGCGGTGCGGCCGCCGCTCGAATTGCAGCAGAAGTGGTCGGCGTTGCCCGAGCCGGGCGTACTCGTCGTCGAGCTGCTCAAATCGCGCGAGGGTCACCACTTCTTCTGCCATCCGTTCGCGGGACGCATTGCGCATATCGGACTTGGCGCTCTGCTCGCGTGGCGAGTCGCGCGCGACAAGCCCGGCACGTTTTCGATTTCGATCAACGACTACGGTTTCGAATTGCTGTGCGCGCAGGCTTTCGATTGGGCCGCGCAATTAGAGAATGGCCTGCTTTCACCTGACGAACTCGATCACGACATTCTTCCGAGCCTCAATTCGTCCGAACTCTCCTTGCGACGTTTTCGCGAGATTGCGCGAGTGTCGGGACTCGTGTTTCAGGCGCATCCGGGACAGCAGAAGAGCGCGCGGCAATTGCAGGCATCGAGCGGGCTTTTCTACGAGATCTTTCGTCAGCACGATCGCGGCAATCTGCTGCTGGGCCAGGCCGATACCGAAGTACTGCTGCAGGAACTCGACGTGCGGCGCATTCGTTTTGCGCTCGAACGAATGAACGCGAACCGCGTCGTGCTCACGCGGCCCAAGAAGCCGACCCCGTTCGCGTTTCCGTTGATCGTCGGACGCCTGCGCGAAAAAGTCAGCACCGAGAAGCTCGCCGATCGCGTCGAGCGAGTGCTGGCCGAGCTCGAACGGGCGGCGCAACGATGAAGCCGACCTCGCTCGCGATCGACGTCGGCGGACGACCTCTCGTGCTGTCAAGCTTGCGCGCGTGTTTCGATTTGGCGCTGCGCGCGCTTTTTATCGCCGATGCGCATTTCGGCAAGGATGCGGTGTTTCGTGCGCGCGGCATTCCAGTGCCGACTGGTTCCACCGCGCAGAAGCTGCTGCGGATCGAACGTCTGATCACCGAGTTCGAGCCGGCGACGCTGGTGTTTCTCGGCGATCTGCTGCATGCGCGCGAGTCGCTGTCGACGCTCACGCTCGATGCGTTGCATGCGTGGCGCGCGCGGCACGCGTCGAGGCGCGTGGTGCTCGTCGAGGGCAATCACGATCGGCATTCCGGTGCGTTGCCGCTTACGTTGGATGTCGAGTCTGTGCGCGAGCCGTGGCATATCGGGGCGTGGGCGCTGTGCCATCACCCGAATGCGGTCGATCACGCGGATGTGCTCGCGGGGCATGTGCATCCGGTCTTTCGGATCGCGACGCGGACCGATTCAGTGCGCGTGCCGTGCTTTCGCTTTGGGATCGATCGGGGGGTGCTGCCGGCGTTCGGTAGTTTTACCGGAGGCGCGCGTGAGACGGCGCGCGTTCTGGGGGAGAGGGTTTTTCTGGTGGTACAGCAGAGAGTGATCGAGTTGAGGAGTTGAGTGGACGGCGGGGGCCGTCCACTTTGTTGCCTGGCTGGTTTTTTGTTTGCGGGTTGGTTTGCCGGTTCGCTGGCGGGGTTTTTTGCTGGCTCTTTCGCTGAAAACTCCCCGCGGCTCGCGAGCGCGGTCGGTGTGGAGGCCGGGCGGCGCCGGCCTCCACCCTCGGGAGCCCCGCAAGGTTCGCGGGACTCCTGCCACTGGTTAGTGGTTGCCGCCGCCGTGGCCACCATTGCCGGAGCCACCGCCGCCGTAGCCGCCACCGTGGCCGCCGCTGCCTTGACCGCCGCCGTTGCTGCCGTTGCTGCCGTTGCTGCCGTTGCTGCCGTTGCCGCCACGGCCACCGTGGCCTCCGTTGCCGGAGCCGCCGTTGCCTTCGCCGCCACCGTTGCCGCCATGGCCGCCGTGGCCGTAGCCGCCGTTGCCCTGGCCGCCACCGCCTTCACCGCCATGGCCACCGTTGCCGGAACCGCCGTTGCCCTGGCCGCCGCCTTCACCACCATGGCCGCCGTGTCCGGAGCCGCCGTTGCCCTGGCCGCTACCGCCTTCACCGCCATGACCACCGTTGCCGGAACCGCCGTTGCCCTGGCCGCCGCCTTCACCACCATGGCCGCCGTGGCCGTAGCCGCCGTTGCCCTGGCCGCCACCGCCTTCACCGCCATGGCCGCCGTTTCCGGAACCGCCGTTACCCTGGCCGCCGCCTTCACCACCATGGCCGCCGTGGCCGTAGCCGCCGTTGCCCTGGCCGCCACCGCCTTCACCGCCATGGCCGCCGTTGCCGGAACCGCCGTTGCCCTGGCCGCCGCCTTCACCACCATGGCCGCCGTGGCCGTAGCCGCCGTTGCCCTGGCCGCCATCGCCTTCACCGCCATGGCCGCCGTTTCCGGAACCGCCTTTGCCTTCGCCACCGCTGCTGCCGTGGCCGCCGTCGCCGTGGCCGCCGTCACCGTGGCCGCCGTCGCCATGACCGCCGTCGCCATGACCGCCGTCGCCATGACCGCCGTCGCCATGACCGCCGTCGCCGTGACCGCTGGCGCCGTGGCCGCCATCGCCGCGGCCGCCGTCACCGTGGCCACGACCGCCATCACCATCACCACCTTGGCCATGGCCATGGCCGCCATCGCCGTCACCATCACCACCGTGACCATGACCGTGACCGCCATCGCCGTCACCACCATGGCCATGTCCATGGCCGCCATCGCCGTCACCATCGCCGCCGTGGCCATGGCCGTGACCGCCATCGCCGTCACCATCACCACCGTGGCCATGACCGCCGTCACCATCACCATCACCACCGTGGCCATGTCCATGGCCGCCATCGCCGTCACCATCGCCAGCGTGACCATGACCGTGACCGCCATCGCCGTCACCATCACCACCGTGGCCATGACCATGGCCGCCATCGCCGTCACCACCACCACCGTGGCCATGACCGCCGTCACCATCACCATCACCACCGTGGCCATGTCCATGGCCGCCATCGCCGTCACCATCACCACCATGGCCATGGCCATGGCCGTGACCGCCATCGCCGTCACCATCACCGCCGTGGCCATGACCATGACCACCATCCCCTCCACCGTCCCCGCCGTTATCACCGCCTCCGTTACCGCCTCCGTTACCGCCGCCATCGCCGCCCGTGCCGCCATTCCCCGAGCCATTCCCGCCACCACCGCTACCCGCGCCGCCGTTACCGTTGTCGCCGGCACCGCCATTGCCGTTGTTGCCGCCGGTATTTCCCGGGCCCACCCCGCCCGGGCCGGAATTAGCCGAGCTATTCCCGCCACCGCTTCCCGCGCCCGTGCCCGTCGAGGACGTCCCGTTGCCCGCCGGCGAGCCGGTGGGCGATGTCGGGCCGAGCCCCGCCGCCGCGACGCCGAAGGCGCCCGCCCCGAGCTGCCCGAATCCCTGCGACGTGCAACCCGGCCCGCCGCCCGACGGACATCCGCCGTGCACGCTAGCCTCGGCGAGCACCATCACTGCGGGATTCGTTGCCGGCGCGGCGGTGCTCCCCGAATTCGTCTGCGCACCCGCCATCGCCGCATAAAGACTGACCGCGACCGCCAAAGCCGCCCGTCGCGTTCCCAATATCCACGCGTCCCCGTTTTGCTTCTTCATTTCACTCTCCGAATTATTTCACCAAAAAGACCGGCCCAATTAACGAGTGAATCTCCGCTCGCCAACAAAACGAAAAGTCAAAGCCTTTGCGCAGCTTCGCTTTATGCGAATTAAAAATGCGTTCGCACTAAACACTTCTCTCACGGAAAATCCCCGGTCCGATTTGGCGTGCTTCGAGAGAATCGGCTGGCCGTGCGCGCACGTGATCGTGAGAGCCGCACAGCGAGGCTTGATGGACGTTGAAGTTATTCGCAGCGCAATCGCTCGACCGTGCGCTAGACCACGCAATGCGATATTGCCGATACGGCCCGTCAGGCGGCGTTAAACAACGATCCGCCCGCCAAATCCGCTACTCCGCATTCTTCAGACAGGAAGTTAAAAAATCTCGCGCTCAATGCAATCTGATCAAAAAAAAGAAAATTAGCCTTTGGTTTTATCGGACAAATACCGACCATTTACACATCATTTCTTTTATTCATGTGGCCATTCGCACATAAAATAGAAATAGGAAAAACCCAATGAGAGCAACCCAATAGACAACGCAATGAAAATCACCGAAACGCGCGTGCGAAACATTACGCGTCGTCGGGCAATGCGCGTGCGTCGCGAAAATCGCTGTCGCGATGTGCGCTACCTCGCACAGTCGTCGAACGTGTGCCTCGGTCGCACGCGATCACGAGCCACGCCCATATGCAAAGTGTCGTGGCACAACCACCAGCGCGTCGGATAACCAACACATCAGCGCGCACGCTTTTCCCGGAGCATTCCCACCATCTTCGGCGGTACCGCCGCGTATCGTCGTGGCCCTGCCCGCAAAAGCCTGTCCCCGCGAGCCACCGCGCGGGATCGCCCACGAACGCGGGTAAACCTTTGTTTGACTTCGACGCGTCGCCCCGTTTACTGCACGCAGCCGAACCTCTCAATCCGCTTTCATTCACCGCCCGTATTTTTGTTTGGTCTGCGGAGCCGTGTTCTGCGAGCGCCTTCCCCTCTTCGACGAGGTACAACATGGTTACTATCTCCAGCAGCGCGGTCGACGAATTCAAATCCGGACTTCGCGGTCAGCTTCTGCTGCCCGACACGCCGGGCTTCGACACGGCGCGCAGCATCTGGAACGCAATGATCGACCGTTCTCCCGCGATGATCCTGCGCTGCGCGGGTGTTGCCGACGTGCGCCGCGGCGTCGCCTTCGCGCGTGACAACGGCCTGCCGCTCGCAATTCGCGGCGGCGGCCACAACATCGGCGGTAGCGCTGTGTGCGACGACGGCCTCGTGCTCGATCTGTCCACGATGAAATCGGTGCGCATCGACCCGCAAGCGCGGCGCGCCTATGTCGAACCGGGCGCGACGCTGCACGATCTCGATCACGAAGCGCAGGCATTCGGACTCGCGACGCCGCTCGGCATCAACTCGACGACCGGCGTCGCGGGTCTGACGCTCGGCGGCGGCTTCGGCTGGTTGAGCCGCCGCTACGGCATGACGGTCGACAACCTCGTCGCGGCCGACATCGTCACCGCGGACGGTGAATTGCGCCGCCTGAGCGCCACTTCGCACGACGATCTGTTCTGGGCGATTCGCGGCGGCGGCGGCAATTTCGGCGTCGTTACGCTATTCGAGTTCGCGCTGCATGAGGTCGGCCCGCTCGTGTATGGCGGCCTCGTCGTGTTGCCGCTCGCCGACGCGAAGGAAGCGCTGATCAAATACCGCGATGCCGTGCCCGCGATGCCCGACGAGCTGGCCGTCTGGGCCGTCGCGCGGCTCGCGCCACCGCTGCCTTTCCTGCCGCCCGACGTGCACGGCCAACCCGTGCTCGTGTTCGCGATGTGCTACAACGGGCCGGTCGAAAAAGGCCCAGCCGCGGTGGAAGCCGTGCGCGGCTTCGGCAAGCCGCTCGGCGAACATCTCGGTCCGATGCCTTATGAAGTTTGGCAACAGGCCTTCGATCCGCTGCTCACGCCGGGCGCGCGCAACTACTGGAAGTCGCACAACCTCGCCACCATCGACGATGGACTGATCGACGCGCTGATCCGCGCGATCGACACACTGCCGTCCGCGCAATGCGAAATTTTCTTCGGGTTGATCGGCGCGCAAACGCAGCGCGTGGCGGTCGACGCGACCGCTTACCCAAGTCGCGAGACGCAATACGCGATGAACGTGCACGGCCGCTGGGACGATGCGCGCGACGACGAGCGCTGTGTCCAATGGGCGCGCGACTTTTTCGACGCGTCGCGCCCCTTTGCGCTAGGCAGCGTGTACGTCAACTTCATGACGCAGGAGGAAGGCGGCCGTATCGCGGATGCCTATGGGCCCAACTATGAGCGGCTCGTCGCCGTGAAGAACCGCTACGATCCGCGCAACCTGTTCCGCCATAACCAGAACATTCGCCCAACGGCGTAGCGACGACGCGTGACGGAAAGCGGCGTAAAAACCCGAACTGCAATGGCCGCGCCGCTCTCGCGCAAGGCGGCGCGGCCCTTGGGCACGCTATCTGCTATTTGAGCGGTGGACCTCCGCGATGGGAACGTCGCGGCACGCCGCCGCCTGGCTGCGATGACCGCGCGCACGGAACCTCCAGCGTGCATATGAGAACAAAGCAAAGCAGGCGACTCGCCGCACTCTTCCAAAACGTACAACACGCGTGAGAAACGCAAAGGAAAACCGTCATGCGCAGACGACAATTCATCATGACCGGCAGCGCTGCATTGGCCGTCGCAGGCCTGAGCCTCACCGGTTGCACGACGACTTCGCCATCCTCGAACGCATCGCCGTCCGCCAACGCCGGCAAGCGCGACACGATCAACGCCGGCGTCGACTCGACGCTCGCGCGTCTCTACGAAAACGTCGACGGTGCGCGTGAGCTCGTCGCGAAAGCGCGCGGCGTGCTGGTGTTTCCATCGGTGATCTCGGCCGGCTTCTGGGTCGGCGGACAGTATGGTGAAGGGGCGATGCGCATCGGCGGCCGCACGGTCGGCTACTACAGCACGGTCGCGGGCTCGTTCGGGTTGCAGATCGGCGCGCAGTCGAAGGCGCTCGTGTTTCTGTTCATGACGCAGGAAGCGCTCGACGAATTCATGCACAGCCAGGGCTGGGCAGTCGGCGCGAATGCGACCGTCGCCGTGCTGAAAGTCGGCGCGAACGGCGCGGTCGATTCGTCGACCGCGACGAGCCCGGTGCAGGCTTTCGTGCTGACCAACGGCGGCTTGATGGCCGGCGTGTCGCTCGAGGGCACGAAGGTGTCGCGGCTGATTATCTGAGTATCTGAGCGGAGGTTTCCCTCTTGCGGATTTGTGGCGCGAGCGCACCGCGCGATTGCACGACAGATCCGCGCCGCGCGTTCGGGCCATAGCGTTCCCGCCCGCTTCGCCAGCGCCGTTCATCGCGCTACGGTAGAATTCACGCCTTTCGTAGACCGTCCGCGCCCAGCGGACGCAATCCTTCGCGCAGCCGCGCGTTGCCACGCCAGTCCAGCGCAGCCCATGCAAGCCTCAGCATTGCGCTCGCGCGCCACCTCGTAGAACATGAACACCGCTAGTCCCGCTTCCGGTCGGCCCGCCTGGCTGTCCGGCATTCGCAGCAACGTGCTCGCAGGCTTGACCTCGTCGTTCGCGCTGGTGCCCGAATGCATCGCCTTTGCGCTCGTCGCCCATCTGAATCCGTTGATGGGTCTGTACGGCGCATTCTTTATCTGCACCGTCACCGCGCTATTTGGCGGACGTCCCGGCATGATTTCGGGCGCGGCGGGCTCGATGGCCGTCGTGATCGTCGCGCTCGTCGTCGAGCACGGCGCGCAGTATCTGCTTGCGACCGTGATCCTGAGCGGCCTCCTGATGATGCTGTTCGGCATATTGCGGCTCGGCAAACTGATCCGCATGGTCCCGCATCCGGTCATGCTCGGCTTCGTCAACGGACTCGCGATCGTCATCGCGACCGCGCAGCTCGCTCACTTCAAAACGGTCACGCCGCACGGCGAAGCCTGGCTGCACGGCAGCGCGCTCGCGACGATGTGCGCGCTCGTCGCGCTGACGATGGCGATCGTCTATCTGCTGCCGCGACTTACGCGAGCCGTGCCACCGGCGCTCGTGGCCATTCTCGGCATCGGCCTTTTCACGCAGCTGCTGCATCTGCCGACGCGCACGCTCGGCGACATGGCGCATGTCGCCGGCAATCTGCCGACGCTGCATCTGCCCGACGTGCCGCTCGATCTCGAGACGCTTCGCATCATCCTGCCGTACGCCGTGCTGATCGCGATCGTCGGTCTGCTCGAAACGCTGCTGACGTTCAACCTGACCGACGAAATCACCGAAACGCGCGGTCAGCCGAATCGCGAATGCGTCGCGCTCGGCGCGGCGAATATCGCATCGGGGCTGTTCGGCGGCATGGGCGGTTGCGCGATGATCGGCCAGACCATGATCAACCTGAATTCGGGGGGACGCTCACGGCTGTCGGGAATCGTCAGCGGCGTGATGATCCTGCTGTACATCCTGTTCCTGTCGCCGCTGATCGAGCGAATTCCGCTCGCGGCGCTGGTGGGCGTGATGTTTGTAGTCGCGCAGCAAACCTTCGCGTGGGGATCGCTGCGCGTGCTCGGCAAGGTGCCGCGCAACGACGCGCTCGTGATCGTCGCGGTCACGGTCATCACCGTGTTTGCCGATCTCGCGATCGCGGTGATGTGCGGCATCGTGATCGCCGCGCTCAACTTCGCGTGGCAGCACGCGCGCGAAATTCACACGCATGCCGAGGATCGAGCGGGCCATAAGACCTATGTGCCGCGCGGCACGCTGTTTTTCGCGTCGACGACGCGCTTTCACGAGCTGTTCGATCCGGCGCGCGACCCGGCGAGCGTGACCGTCGATTGCAGTCACCTGCTGCTCGCCGATCATTCGGCGCTCGCCGCGTTGCAGGGTCTGGCCGAGCGCTATCGCAAGGCGGGCAAGCAATTGCGCATGAAGAATCTGTCGGAGCGCAACCGCCAATTGTTGAGCCGCGCGGGGATCGGCTTGGCGTGAGACACGCACCGCGTTGCGAGCCCGCGCGCGGTGAATTCTCGCGCGCGTCGACAACGCGGCCTGGTGCTTTAGCGCTGCTCGGGCAACCGGAACACCGCGATCGCCGCCGACAACTGCCCGGTCTGCGTCTTCAGCACATCGGCCGCCGCGCTCGCCTCCTCGACGAGCGCCGCATTCTGCTGCGTCGTCTGATCCATGCTCGCGACCGCGATGTTGACCTGCTCGATGCCTGAGGTCTGCTCGGCCGACGCCGCGCTGATCTCGCCCATGATGTCGTTGACACGACGTACCGCCTGCACGACTTCCTGCATCGTGTCACCCGCGCGTCCGACGTGCTCCGAACCGCCCGCGATCTGCGCGGCCGATTCCTCGATCAGCGCCTTGATCTCCTTCGCGGCCGCCGCGCTGCGTTGCGCGAGCGTGCGCACTTCGCCCGCGACCACCGCGAAACCGCGGCCCTCCTCGCCCGCGCGCGCCGCCTCGACGGCCGCGTTCAACGCGAGAATATTGGTTTGAAACGCAATCCCTTCGATCACGCCGATGATGTCGCCGATCCGGTGCGACGACTGTGAAATCCCGCGCATCGTGTCGATCACCTGACCGACCACCGCGCCGCCGCGCGCCGCGGTCTCCGACGCGTTGTGCGAGAGCTGGCTCGCCTGCTTCGCGTTGTCGGCGTTCTGACGCACGGTCGCGGTGATCTGCTCCATGCTCGACGCGGTCTCGCCGAGCGCGGCCGCCTGCTGCTCGGTGCGGCGCGACAGGTCCGAATTGCCCGCGGCGATCTCGTTCGATACCGACGAAATCAGCGTCGCGCCGCCGCGAATCTGCTCGATCGCCTGCGCGAGACGCTGCTGCATCCGTTTCATCGCGGCGAGCAGGCTCGTGCTGTCGCCGGCCTTCGCGTCGACGACCACGTCGAGATCGCCGTCCGCGATACGCGATGCGATCTGCAGCGCGTACGCCGGTTCGCCGCCAAGCTGACGCAGAATGCTGCGCAGAATCACGCCGATCACCAGCGACACGAGCGCGCAAAGCACCACCGCCGCGATCACGTATTGCACGAGGGTGCGGTAGAACACGCCGTCGATGTCGTCCGTGAAGACGCCGGTGACGATGGTCCAGTCCCACGGCTTGTAAAGCCGCATGTAGTTGATCTTCGGCGCAAGCTTGTCGGTGCCGGGCTTCGGGAACTGCAGATGAACGAAGGCCTCGCCTTCGCGCTGCGTTTGCTCGGAACCTTCCTTGAACACGTGGCGGCCGTCCGGATCGGTGACGTTGGTCATGTCCTTGCCGACGAGGTCGGCGCGCGTGGCATGCATCAGCACGTGCGCGCGGCTGTCTTCGAGCACGAGATAGCCGCCGGCACCGTCGTAGCGCATTGCGCGCAGGTCGTCCATCGCGGCGCGCTGCGCATCGGCGAGCGGCATCGTGCCGGCCGCGACGAGCGCGTTGTAGCGATCGAGCACGCTGTACGCGATGCTGACCACGTTTTTCAGCTCGCCCTCGCGATCGGCGATCATCGTGTCTCGTGTCTTGAACGCCCCCCACAGGCCGATCGCCAGAATGCCCATGCACATCACCGCGAGCGCGAGCCACAGCCGCACTTTCAGGCGAAACCGTTCCATCTTCCGTATCCCTTGTCGTGGTCGGCGGCTGTCCGCGCGAACGGACGCCGCAAACGTTTCATGTCGTTGTCGGGATTAACGGCGCGACGCAAGAAAACTTCAGTGCGGCTTCAAGGTTGCGGGTTTCCGTCCGCAGGCAGCGTCAGCGCCGCCACCTCGCAGCGCGGCCATTGCCGCAGCACGTCGGGCGACATCAGCAGCTTGGCCGCGCGCACGCCGGCGCCCATCACGATCTGCGCACGCTCCATCACGGCGGCGTCGACGAGGATGCGCCAGTCGGCCGGCAGACCGAACGCGGTAATTCCGCCGAACTCCATCTGGCTATGCTCGACCGCCGCCTCGCGCTTCGCGAATGACAGCCGCTGTGCGCCGAGCGCGGCCTTCACCGCGCCGTTGATGTCGAGCCGCCGCGAGCCGAGCGACACGAGCGCCGCAAAGTGCTCGCCACCCTCTTTCCTGTAGCGGATCACGATCGTGTTCGCGCAGTCTTCGAGACCGAAGCCGTAGCGAGCGCTGAATGCGGCGGTGTCGGAGGCGTCGTCGGTGACGGCGAACACCGTGATCCCGCGCGCCGGCAATTGTTCGATGACGTGCATGGGCAGATGCGCGCTCCACTGGTCGCGCTCGATGACGTCCAGTTGCTGTACGAGTTCGTGCGAATGCATGATGAGCGGAAAGGTGACATTAACCCGCTGCATTCTAGCGGTACGCGCGGGCGGCCGCGAAACGGGCCCCGAAACGGGCCGCAAAACAGGCCATGAACGCAGGCCATGCAGCGCGCCGCTTAACTTGTATAGTGACGGGCACGAGGTTTGCGAAAGGCAATGAAGCAAACACCCTGAAGGCGCCCTCACGATTCAGACACGATCATGGACATCGACACGCTCTCTCGCGAGAACCTCCAGCAGGCCGCGCGTCATCAGGCCAATTGGGCGATGGGCGCACTGCGGCAGTTCGCGGAGAACCGCTGTCCTGCGTTGGCGGCGAGCATCGCGTTCTATGCGGCGTTTTCGCTCGCGCCGACGCTCGTGATGGTGATCGCGGTGGCCGGCTGGTTCTTCGGCCCGGCGGCCGCGCGCGGCGAGCTGTTCGGCCACATCAACGGGCTGATCGGCGACCAGGCCGCGGCCGGCGTGCAGACGATCGTCGAGAACGCGCATCACGCGGGCGCCAAAGGCGGCATCGCGACGATCATCTCGTTCTCGCTGCTGGCGATCGGCGCGTCGGCGACGTTCTCGTCGCTGAACAGCGCGCTCAATATAGTGTGGCCGTACAGCGGGCCGCGCACTTCCAGCTGGCTCGCGCTGGTGCGGGTGCGACTGATTTCGTTCGGGCTCGTGCTCGGCGTCGCGTTCCTGCTGATCGTGTCGCTGGTGCTCGATACGGTGATCGTCTTTATCGGCAACTGGCTGTGGGGCGACTCGCCGTATGTCGTGATCGGCAATCTGCTGCAGCTCGGCGTCGGGCTGCTCGTGCTGATCTTCGCGTTCGCCGGACTGCTCAAGTTTCTGCCCGACGCTCGGGTGCTGTGGCGCGATGCGGTGGTGGGCGGCATCGTCGCGGCCGTGTTGTTTACGGCTGGCAAGAAGCTGTTCGCGCTGTATCTCGCGCATGCGGGAATGGCCAGCGCGTTCGGCGCGGCCGGCTCGCTCGCGGTGCTGCTGATGTGGCTGTACTTCTCGGCGCTGGTGCTGCTGCTCGGCGCGGAGTTCTCGGCGGCGCGCGGCCGGCTGCACGATCCGCGTGGCGGCTGGGGCATGCAGGGCGAGTCGCCGCCGGGCAGCCGTGCGAAGCTCGCGTCGGTACTGGCGGCATCGACCGTCGCGGCAAATGCAGCGCCGTCTGCTCCCGCTGCTGTGGGTGTTGCCGGCCAAACGGCCACGCCGCTGCCCGCGGGAATCAACGCGGCGGCGCAAAGGCGCTCCGCGCATGAGACCGCGGTGGATGTTACGCGCAAGGTGCTCGACGCCGAAGCGCAAGCCACCCGTTTCGCGGCGTCCGCCCTCGTCGAAGCGCGCCGCCAGGCGACGGCCGCCGACCGCTACGTGCGACGCAACCCGTGGACCTCGGTGCTGCTCGCGGCCGCCGCGGGGCTCACGGCGGCGGCCATGGCGCGCCGTGGCGCCGACCGGCGCTGAAGCGGGCGCGTCACACCACCTTCACACCACGCTACCGTCCATACCCTTATAGATGCACGTGTTGCGCCGTCAATCCAGTCGATTGCGCCTGGACACACAACGCGCCCCTTCTGTCCAGCCTTTCTAGTCCTTTCATCAGCCGTCTCTTTTATGCTTTCACTACAAAGACGAGTGGACGTGTAGACGACTAGATTACATTTAGCATGCAAATCGATGCTCATCGTGCGTTCATTCACCAGCCACTATCAACAAATCAACAATAATGCACATCAGACCAATAAATGTTGCGCAAATGGAAACAATCGTTGAGAGCTTTAAATACAAGGGTTTGCATCGATTGTCAGTTTTTGGCGACACTCTTTTTTTTCCGTTTCTACCCCGCCGAGGCGCTGAGCTATTCTGCTTTCCGCAACAACGAACAATCATCTGCGTGGAGAAATGGATGAAACGAATCGCACTGTCTACCCTCTCGCTGGCGCTCCTCGGTGTCGCCGGTATCGCTCACGCGCAAAGCAGCGTGACCCTGTATGGCGTGCTGGATCAGTCGATCCAGTACGTGAACAACGCTACGCCGAACGGCGGCAGCCTCGTTCAACTGTTTGGCGGCAACCTGCAAGGCAACCGTTTCGGCCTGAAGGGCACGGAAGACCTTGGCGGCGGCCTGAAGGCGATTTTCCAGTTGGAAAACGGCTTTGACATCAACACCGGCAAGCTGCAGCAAGGTGGCTCGATGTTCGGTCGTCAGGCGTACGTCGGTCTGACGGGCGACACTTGGGGCACGTTTACGGCCGGTCGTCAGTACGACCCGCTGGTCGACATGATCCAGCCGCTGACGGGCGACAACTACTTCGGCAGCACGTTCGCTACGCCGGGTGACGTCGACAACAACGACAACAGCTTCCGCATCATCAACTCGATGAAGTACGTGTCGCCGGTGTGGTCGGGCTTCCAGTTCGAAGGTCTGTACGCTCTGGGCGGCGCCGCAGGCGCGACGGGTTCGGCCCAGACGTGGTCGGGCGCGGCAACGTATGCAACGGGTCCGTTCAGCATCGCTGCTGGTTACCTGCACGCAAGCAATGCCAATTCGCCGGTTACGCGTGCGGCTAATGACGGCTGGGCTGGTACGGCAGCGCCGGGAGCCACGTTTGACACCAACTTCCCCGCCTCCGCTGGTATCAACTCGGCTTACGCGTTCTCGAAGTCGATCGGCATCGCGTCGGTAGCGGTTCAGTACGTGACGGGCCCGTGGACGGGTAACCTGTCGTACAGCAACGCACAGTACAAGCCGGACGCGAGTTCGGGCTTCGCGACGACGCAGAAGTACGAAGTGGGTCGCGCGTATTTGGGCTACCAGCTCACGCCGGCAGCGCTGGTGGGTATTGGCTATGCCTACACGAAGGGTCACGGCGATGCGTCCGCAACGTATAACCAGGTGTCGCTGGGCGGGGACTACTCGCTCTCGAAGCGCACGGACTTCTA
Source organism: Paraburkholderia sp. Cpub6 (assembly GCF_014201065.1). Taxonomy (NCBI): domain Bacteria; kingdom Pseudomonadati; phylum Pseudomonadota; class Betaproteobacteria; order Burkholderiales; family Burkholderiaceae; genus Paraburkholderia; species Paraburkholderia sp. Cpub6. The sequence goes on along the minus strand of NZ_JACHDM010000004.1, from coordinate 279,639 downwards.
CGCGGTCGGCGCATGGCAGCATGCAAGCGGCGAACAGCGCAATCCGACAACCGGCGGCCTCGAATCGGCTACGGCTTCGATCGGTTCGTATGGCAACCAGTCGAGCACCAGCAACCAGGTCATGGTCAGCCTCGGTATCCGTCACAAGTTCTAATCGGACTTCGAATCGGACCTGCTACGCAGCCGACGGGCTGCGTAGCCAGAGACCAGAAACCAGCCAGAGGCGATGCCGATGGCTGGTTTTTTTTCGTCCTGAGGTTTTGGTGCGGGCCCGAGCGAGCCTGACGAGCGCTCCGAACCCAACGCAGCTAGCGCCGCTGCGCCTTGCCCTTGTCGGCCTGCGCGAGAATCTGCGCGGGCGACACATCCTGCTCATGCTCGACGCCATCGGCGCCGACTGGCGCGCGATATAGCACCAGCGCCCGCTCCGACTGCGGCGACGGCGCATCCAGCGACTGCTGCCAGTCCGGATCGGGAATCTCGGCGAACACCTGGCGCAGCCGCTCGCCCCACGTGCGGTGAAGCATGTCGAAGTACGCGTTGTCGCGATCGATCGACACGAACCGCGTGACGCGCAGCGCATCCTTCTCGTACACGAGCAGATCGAGCGGCAAGCCCACTGACAGGTTCGAGCGCAGCGTCGAGTCCATCGAGATCAGCGCGGACTTCGCGGCCTCGTCGAGCGGTGTGGACGGCGTCAGCACCCGATCGATGATCGGCTTGCCATACTTCGCCTCGCCGATCTGGAAATACGGATTCACGGCCGACGCCTCGATGAAATTGCCCGCCGCGTAGATCATGAAAAGGCGCATCCGGTTGCCCGCGATCTGGCCGCCAAGAATGAAGCTGCAATTGAAGTCGACACCGAACTTCTGCATCGCCTCGGCCTCGCGCTCATGCACGCGACGCACCGCGCTGCCGACCACGCGCGCGGCGTCCGCCATGGTCGGCACGCTCCACAGCGTGGGCTCGCTGGCATCGGCGGGCTCGGACAGCTCGTGCAGCACCGCTTGCGTGATCGACAGATTGCCGGCGCCGAGCAGCACCAGCATGCGTTCGCCGGGTTGCTCGAACACCGACATCTTGCGCGCGGTACTGATGTGATCGACGCCCGCATTGGTACGCGTGTCGGACAAAAATACGAGGCCGTCGTTGACGGCCATCGCTACGCAGTAAGTCATAAGGAATCCGCGGAAGGCAAAGGAACGGGGCTATTGTAATGCGGCGCACAGGCGCCTTTTATCCGTGTTTACGGCCTTTTTTTGCAGCCTTTTTTGCAGCCTTTTGGCAGCTGATTCCGAACACGTGGCAGGAATGTTAAATGCGGTCGCGCGCGTTGGCGTTGCAACGCGGCTACTGCGACATCTGAGCGCTGACCGCCACCGCCACGTGAAGCTCCTCTTCGAGTCCGCCGATGCGTCGGCCGCGCACCGGTGCCGCGGCCTCATAGTCACGGGCGACCGCGAGCCGGCAGTAGATCTCGCTGGCAAACCCGGCATGCGTGACGTCGATCGAAATCCACCCTTTGCCTTCGAGCCATACGTCGACCCACGCGTGACTCGCGCCATGCGGCACGTCGCCGGGTTCGATATATCCGCTCACGTAGCGCGCCGGCACGCCGCGCACGCGGCAGCACGCGAGCATCAGATGCGCATGGTCCTGACAGACGCCGTTGCCGAGCGCGAGCGCCTCGGCGGCCGTGCTCGTAACCTCGGTCACGCCGGGCCGGTACTGCACGCGCTGCACGATCTGCTCGGACAGCGTGAGCAGGCTTGCCGGGCTCGCCAGATTCGCCACCGACTCCGCCAGTTCGCGGATCGCGCCGTCGGCTTCGGTCAGACGCGTCGCGCAGGTGAAATGCTCGAGCGGAATCGGGCCGGGCGGATCACCCAGCACGCCGTCGACGAGCGGCATCGTGTCCACCTCGCCCGACACGCGCAGATGAATCTCGTCGTGCGGCTTGTTCATGACGAGCGTGTGCAGCACGTTGCCGTAGGCGTCGAGCGTCGCGTCGAGCTTGCCCGGCGCGTCGATGTTCCAGCGCCGCACGGTCTGTCCGGCGCCGCTCGCGGGCGTCAGGCGCAACTGCTGGATCGAATAGTGAACCGTCGCTTCGTAGCGGTAAGAGGTGTCGTGGCGGATCGTCAGGTACATGAGAAAACTCCGTCAGGCCACTGGCAGCATCAGATAAGTACGCGCCACCAGATTGCCCAGATCGAACACGCGAGCGAGGAACTGCGTCAGATAGGCGTGCAGACCGCTTTCGAAAATCTGCCGGATGTCGGCATACAACAGCTCGGCGCGCAGCTTGCCGGCGAAGCGCTCGCACTGGTTCGAGCCCGATGTGCGCAGCATCGCGAGATTGCTGCACACGCCGTCGAGCGAGGCGAGCAGCGAGCGCGGCATCTGCTGATTGAGGATCATCAGCTCGACGACGCGCGCGGGCGTCACGACGTCGCGATATACCCTGCGGTAGATCTCGAGCGCCGACACCGAACTCAGGATCGAGGTCCAGTAATAGAAGTCCTCGAGCTGGCGCGCCGCGTCACGTGAATTCGGCTCGACGTTCGCGAAACGCACATCGAGAATCCGCGCGGTGTTGTCGGCGCGCTCCAGATACGTGCCTAGCTGCGTGAAGAAGAACGCGTCGTCCTGCAGCGCGGTGCCGATCGTCACGCCGCGCGACAGATGCGAGCGGAACTTGACCCACTCGAACAACGAGCCCGGATTGCTCGCGGCCTGCCCGCTCGCGAGCCGCTCGTTGAATTCGAGCCACGTGTCGTTGATGGTTTCCCACCACTCGGTCGTCAGCGTGCCGCGCACCGCGCGGGCGTTTTCACGCGCGGCCTGCAGGCACGAATGAATGCTCGACGGATTACTTGCGTCGGCGACCATGAAGTCGAGCATGTGGTCGCGGGTCGGTTCGTCGTAGCGCTGCTCGAAGGCGCTTTCGAGCTCGGAGATGCGCAGCACCGAGCGCTGCGCGCGAGCCTCCTGTTCGGCCGTCTGCGGCAGCAGTTGCGCCTTCAGGTTGATGTCGAGCATGCGGGCGGTGTTCTCCGCACGCTCCATATAGCGGGCCATCCAGAAGAGGTGATCGGCGGTTCGGCTAAGCATGACGACGTTCCATGTCTGTGATCTGAACGCGCGAGGCCTTCGTCCGCGACGAAGGTCCGCGCTGGTTATCCGTTGAGCGCCAGCGCGCATCAGGTTGCGAGTGTCGCGCCCTGCTCTGCTCTGTTGCGAGCGAGGCGAAAAGCGCGGCGGCAACCGCGTCAGTCGACCATCCAGGTGTCCTTGGTCCCGCCTCCCTGCGATGAATTGACGACGAGCGAGCCCTCCTGCAACGCGACCCGCGTGAGGCCGCCCGCCACCATCGTGGTGGTCTTGCCCGACAGCACGAACGGCCGCAGGTCGATATGGCGCGGCGCGATGCCCGAATCGACGAAAGTCGGACACGCGGACAGCGCCAGCGTGGGCTGTGCGATATAACCGGCCGGACGCGCGATCAGCCGCTCGCGGAAGGCCTCGACTTCGGCCTTCGTCGAGGCGGGGCCGACCAGCATCCCGTAGCCGCCCGCGCCGTGCACTTCCTTGACCACCAGCTCCGGCAGATGCGCGAGCGTATAGGCGAGATCCTCGGGCTTACGGCACTGATAGGTCGGTACGTTGTTCAGAATCGGCTTTTCGCCAAGATAAAACGCGATCATGTCGGGCACGTACGGGTAGATCGATTTGTCGTCGGCGATGCCGGTGCCCATCGCGTTCGCGAGCGCGACGCGGCCGGCGCGATAGGCGGTGAGCAGACCCGGTACGCCGAGCGCGGAGTCGGGGCGAAACGCGAGCGGATCGAGAAAATCGTCGTCGACGCGCCGGTAGATCACGTCGACGCGCTTCGGTCCTTGCGTGGTGCGCATGAACACGTAGTTGTCGTCGACGAACAGATCCTTGCCTTCGACGAGCTCGACGCCCATCTGCTGCGCGAGGAACGTATGCTCGAAATACGCGGAGTTGTACATGCCCGGCGTCAGCACGACGACGACCGGATCGTCGACGCCCGCCGGCGCGACCGAGCGCAGCGTATCGAGCAGCAGGTCGGGATAATGCGCGACCGGTGCGATGCGGTTCTGCACGAACAGCTCGGGAAAGAGCCGCATCATCATCTTGCGGTTTTCGAGCATGTACGACACGCCCGACGGCACACGCAGATTGTCTTCGAGTACGTAGAATTCGCCTTCATCGCCGGCGCGCACCACGTCGACGCCCGCGATATGCGCGTAAACACCGAGCGGCACGTCGACGCCCTGCATCTCGGGACGATACTGCGCGTTGGTAAAGACCTGGTCGGCCGGCACGATGCCCGCGCGCACGATGTTGCGATCGTGATAGACGTCGTGGATAAACAGATTGAGAGCCTGCACGCGCTGTCGCAAACCCGCTTCGAGCGTCTGCCATTCGCCGCGCGGGATGATGCGCGGAATCAGATCGAAGGGAATCAGCCGCTCGGTGCCTGACAGGTCGCCGTTTACTGCGAACGTGATGCCGACGCGCCGGAACAGCAGGTCCGCTTCCGCGCGCTTGCGTGCGATCGCTTCATCGCCCTGACTGTCCAACCATCGCTCAAAGCGCGCGTAATGCGGCCGTACGCCATCGGCGTGATGGCGCATCTCGTCATAGCATCGCATGTCAGCCCCAGTCTTGTTGTCAAATAGAAGGCGAATGCGCTGCGCATTCGGTATTCGACCTTCGATCAAGCAAGCGTTATGCCATTGAATGTGTCGGGATAGAGCGCGTTGACGTGCCCCCTAACGGCGCATCCGCAGGGCGTCGGATTGCCTTGATCGTACTGTCGTGGATCATGATGCGCCAGTCAGGTGCGTATGCGCCATCAGGGAGCACACTATGAGAGGCGCGCTTGCCGTTTCGCCAATGGACTCGACGCGCACTACGAAGCGAGCGCATAAAAAAAGGCCCCGTGAATCTTCATCCACGGGGACTTCGATCACCTGCATGCAGGCGCTTTTTCGCGCACTCAAACGTCAGGCATGGTTAAACACAACAGCGCCATGCCGACGCCTGAGTCGTGCGAGCAACGCGTTCAGGCTGCCGCTGCGTCCTTCAACTTCTTCAGCGCGCGTGTCTTGATGCGCACGCTGGCCGGCTTGGCCGGGAACCAGCGCTCTTCGCCCGTGAACGGGTCCTTGCCGAAGCGCTTCTTCTTCGCCGGCACAGCCTGCACGACAATCTTCAGCAGACCCGACAGCGTGAATTCGCCAGCGCCCTTCTTGTGCACCGTGCCGAGGATCGTGTCTTCGAGCGCGGCCAACACGGCCTTGGCGGTCTTCGGTTCCACTGCAGCGCGTTCAGCGATGTGAGCTGCCAACGAGGCCTTCGTGAAGGTGTCCTTGATCGGCGACGGTGCGCCAGACGCCTTCACGGCGACCTTCTTGGCTGCGACGGCTTTCTTCGCAGGAACTTTCTTTGCAGCAACCTTCTTGGTCGGTACCGGGGCAGCAGCCTTCTTGGCCACCTTTTTTGCGGAAGTCGGCATGTTTCTCCTACCTGTTGTGGTCAGTGAATTGCTCGAAGCGCACACCGTATGTGCACGCTTCAACGCCGGATTCTACAAGCGCTAAAGCGATTTGCGCGACTCTTTTATGTATTGCGATGAAGTTTTTTGCGCGGCGCCGACGCTGCAACACGTTTTAGTCCCTGTTTTAGCGCCTAAAACGTGCGTGGCGAGCTCTTTGACATACAGGAGTAACGCTCGTTACAGTTCGTTTCGGCCGTGGTTTCGAGGCGGTTGCGTGGGGCGAGCCGGTGTTTTCGCCCCTTGAAACAGGGCATTTTCTTCGTTTGACGGGTCAAGCAACGCACCCCCCAACGTTTCGACGATGCCTACGCCTCGCTTGCGGCGAGCTCCGTTTCAGCGTGCGACGCGCTGCAGGATGTCGGCGAGCGTCGTCAGCGCCGTGTCGATATGTTCGGCCGCGATGCTGCCATAGCCGAAGATCAACCCAGGCTGCGGTGTCACGCGATGGTGAAATGGCGCGAGTCCATAGAGGCCGATCGACGCTTGACGCGCGGCGGCAACGAGCACCTCTTCGCCGAGCGACGCCAACGGCCCCTTGAGCCGCGCCGCCAGATGGATGCCGGCGCTCGGCACGATCGGCTCGAACCAGCGCGCGAGATCGCCTTGCAGATGCTCGAGCAGCATCGCGCGGCGGGCCGCGTAAGCCTTGTGCATGCGCCGCAGATGGCGCGCGAAGTCGCCATTGAGCATAAACGACGCGAGCGCCGTTTGCGTCAGCGTCCAGCCGTGACAATCGGCGATCTGCCGCGCCTTCAGCAGCGGGCCGTGCAACGACGCGGGCGGCACCAGGTAGCCGATGCGCAGCTCGGGGAAGAGCCGGATACGGTATGGGACGCGGTGAAGCCGCATTTCAGCGAGCAGGAAATCAGCGACCTGACGCCGCTGATCGTTGCGATCAACGGCTGGAACCGCATTGCGGTCTCGTTCAGGAAGATGCCGGAGTAAGCAGCGGCGCGTCTTCGCTGAGCTTCAGAAGATCACGGAGACCGCCACCGCGAGCCAGATCGCGGTCACGCCCGCGAGAAACAGATGCCGCGCGATACGCACGCGTGAGTCGCTGTTCTCCGGCTCGACGGGACTCGTCGCCATCCATGGCACGAGGCCCAGGCACGCGAAGCCGGCCAGCGCGAGCACAAAGACCAAAACGTCGGCCTTGTGCCAGGCAGTCGGCTCATACATACCCCAGTAGCCGAGAAACACGATGCCGATCGAGAACACGGTCGCGGAAGCGGCGCTGAGCGCGGGCACCGATCCAGTTGGAGCCGGCATGCTTGACCTCCGATCGTCAGGTTGCGGCGGCGCTCGCGTGCGTCGCGCCATCCGCCCGATCCGCGTTCGCGTCGGCCGCGGCGAGCCGTCAGGAAGTGCGGGTCTGGCGAGCTTCGTACGTCTTCAGATGACTATAGGCGATGCGCAGCAGCGACACGCCGTGTTCGCCCTTTTGCGCGTCGCCGCCGCGCGAGATCAGGTCGCCAAGGATATGATCCGCCTCGGTGTGCGAGCGGTTTTCGACGTCGCGCAGCATCGACGCGGTCAGCGGCGACGGCGTCAGCAGCACCTGGGTGGCGCGCACGTCGAAGTCCGCGGCCATCGTGAAGCCGTTGTGCTCGGCCGCCGCGCGGCATTCGCCGAGCAGATTCTCAATCACGCGCTTGCCGTCCGGCGCAGCCAGAATATCGCCGACCGACCCGCGCATCAAGCACGTACTCGCGGCCAAGGTGGCGAGGAACACCCATTTTTCCCACATGCGCAGCAGGATGTTGTCGCTGATTGCGACGTCGAAGTTCGCGCCGGACATTGCATCGGCAATCGCCTCGGTGCGCTCCGAGGTGCCGCCCACGAGTTCGCCGAACGTGATCGCGTGCATGTCGTTCAGATGCACGATGTGCTGCTCGGCATCGAGCGTCGCGGCGATCACGCACTGACCGCCGAGCACGCGCTCCTTGCCGAAGCTCGCGGTCAGCACGTCGATATGGCGCATGCCGTTGAGCATCGGTAGGATCAGCGTGTCTTCGCCGACGAACGGCGTGAACGAATCGATCGCGTCGTCGAGACTGTAGGCCTTGCAGCTCAGCAGCACGAGGTCGAACGGCTCGGCGGCGACACCGGCCAGTATCGTCTTCACGTCGGGCAACTGGAGATTGCCGCGCGGGCTGTTGATGACGAGGCCGTCGCTCCGTAGCTTTTCCGCGCGACCGGCGCGTACGAGGAAGGTCACGTCCTGCCCGGCCGCCGCCAGACGTCCGCCGAAATAACCGCCTACCGCGCCCGCTCCCACTACCAGAATTCGCATCTTGAGCCTCTTGAAAGATTTCGATTTGCCGATCATGCGCGTCGCTGGCGGACGCATCTTCATGGTGCCGCGTATTCGGTGCTTGTGCAGGAATGTAGCAAAGATTGGGGGATCGGTTCCGGGAGTGTTGCCAGCAGGCGGGTGGTGTCGGCCAGATGGTGCGTGCGAGGCACGATTGCGAAACACTTGATCGGACTTCAACCCTCCCATACGCTTTCATGTCGGTGCCGTCACTGCGCCGCCACCGTTTCCCCCTGCTCCCACCCGCCCCCCAGCGACCGGTACAGCGCGATCGCCGAAAGCGCGTGCTCGCGACGGGCCTGGTTGAGCGACTCCGAGTCGCGCAGATACGCTTCCTGCGCGTCGAGCACATCAAGGAAGCTCGACGCACCGCCCTTATACAGCTCGGTCGACAAACGCAACGCGTGATTCGACGCATCGAGCGCACCGGCCAGGCGCTGCACCTGCACCGCGCCGCTGACGAGATCGCTGCGATTGTCCTCGACTTCCTTCAGCGCCTGCAACATCGTCTGTTGCAAGCCGAGCTGCGATTCGCGCATGCGGCTCTCGCTCGCGTCGATGTTCGCGGTGATGCGCCCGGCGTTGAAGATCGGGCTCGTCGCATTCAACGCAGCGCTGAACAGATTGTCGGTCAGCGTCGGCAAGCCAAGGTACGACGACGCGAGCAGCCCATTCGTCAGGTTGATCTTGAACTGCGGATAGCGCTGCGCCTTCGATACCCCCACTTCCGCCGCACGCTGTTCGACGAGCGCATAGGCGGTGCGCACGTCGGGTCGATGCAGCAACGCGTCGGACGGCAACACCTGCGGCGCGCTTTGCGCAGGCACCGGAATCTCGCGCGCGTTGGAAAGCAGCAGCGTATCGAGGCTTTCCGGCGTACGTCCCGAATACACGGCGATCAGACTCAGTTGATGCTGCACCGCCGATTGCATACGCGGAATCTGCGCCTGCAAGTCCTGCAACTGATTCTGCGCGCGGGCGACGTCGAGCTGCGTCGACAGGCCGTAATGCAGACGCTCCTGCGTGAGCTTCAGCGCGCGGCTGCGAATCTGCTCGTTGTCGTCGAGGATCTGCAATTGCGCCTGCGCCCAGCGTAGATCGATATACGCAGCCGCCGTGTTCGCGGCGAGCGCGAGCCGCAACTGGTTCAGCGCCGCAACGCTACCCGACACCTGCGCCTGCGAGGCGAGCACCGCGAGACGTTCGCCGCCGAACACGTCCGGCGTCCAGCTCGCGGCGAGGCCGAAGCCGGCCTGGCGCACATAGCCGAGCGGCGGCGGCGTGTTCTGCCGCTCGGTCGATGCGCCCGCGTTCGCATTCAGCTCCGGCAGCAGCGCCGCGCGATTCTGCGTCACCAGGTCCTGCGACTGCTTCACGCGTTCGGCCGCGGCCCGCACGTCGAGGTTGCCGGTCAGCACCGATTCGATCAGCTGATGCATGACCGGGTCGCCGAATTGCGCCCACCAGGCATCGGTGTTCACGCTGTCTTGCGGCGCGTCGACGCTCCACGCGGCCGGCGCGAGCGTCTGCACCGTATGCGGCAAATCCGCGTGCGTCGCGGGTTGCACCGCGCAGGCCGCGAGCGTCAGGAACGCCGCGCTCGCCAGTAACCTCATCACGATTCGTTTCATGTTGGTCTCCTAATGGGCATCGGGCGGGGGCGCGGTGTTGCCGAACGGGCGCGAAAACAGCACGCTCAGCAAGCCGACCACGAAGCACAGCGCAACCGCCAAAAAGGCGTCCGAGAATGCGAGCACCAGCGCTTCGCGCATCAATGCCGCGTGCAATTCGGCGAGCCCCGCACTCGCGGCGTTCAAGACATCACCACCAACAGCCGACAGATACTCGGCCTGCTTCTGCAAGATCGATTCGACGACCGGACGGCCCGCATTCAGATGTTCGTCGAGCCGTTCGTAGTGCAGGTTCAGACGGTCGTTCAACATCGTGCTGCTGACCGCGATGCCGATCGCACCGCCGAGATTGCGCATCAGATTGAACAGCCCGCTCGCGGAGCGCAGCCGCGACGGCGGCAACGCACCCAGCGCCATCGTCACGATCGGCGGAATACAGAATTGCTGGCCAATTCCGCGCAACGCTTGCGGAATCAGCAACTGCTGCCAGCCCCATTGGTTCGTCAACGGCACGTACAGATAGCAGCCGATGCCAAACAGCGCGAGTCCGAACACCATCAGCATGCGCATATCGACGAAGCGCGCGAGCGTCGAGTAGGCGGCCAGCGCGAGCAACTGAAAACAGCCAACGGACAGCAACGCGAGACCAATCTGCAACGAATCGAAGCCGCGCACGCGCGCAAGAAACACCGGCGTCAGAAACACGGTGCAGAAGATTCCGATCCCGGTAATGAACGACAGCAGACTGCCGATACCGAAATTGCGCAACGCCAGTGCGCGCAGATCGACGATCGGTTCCTTCGCGGTGAACGCATGCACGAGGAACAGAAACCCGCAGATCGCCGCGACCCACGCGCACAGAACGATCACGTCGTCGCCGAACCAGTTTTTGCGCGGTCCCTCTTCGAGCACGTATTCGAGGCAACCGAGAAAACCCGACATCAGCAAGATGCCGAAGTAGTCGCCCTTTTTCAGCAAGGACAGATCGACCTTGTCGATATGCACGTACTTCGGCACCAACAGCGTGACGGCGACGCCGGGTACCAGGTTCAGATAGAACAGCCAGTGCCACGACCATTGCGACGTGATCCAGCCGCCGATCACCGGGCCGATCGTCGGCGCAAGCGACGCAAGCGCGCCGATCGTCGTCGACGCGATCAAACGCTGCTTGCCGGGAAACAGCACGAACGCGGTCGTGAACACGGTCGGGATCATTGCGGCACCGAGCGCGCCTTGCAGACCGCGAAACAGGATCATCGAGTTGATGTCCCACGCGAGACCGCACAGCATGCTGGTGACCGTGAAGCCGAACGCGGAGAAGGTGAAGACCCAGCGCGTCGAGAACACGCGCGTGAGCCACCCCGACATCGGAATCACGATGATCTCCGCGATCAGATACGAGGTCTGCACCCAGGAGAGTTCATCCTGACTGGCGGACAGTCCGCCGCCGATATCGCGCAGCGACGATGCGACGATCTGGATATCGAGCGTCGCCATGAAAAAGCCGACGCACATCAGCGCGAATGCGAAGACCTTGGTGCGGGTCGGCTGGTCGGCGGGGTTGTCAAAAGCGTGAGTCATGATCGGTTCATCCCTGCGCGGCCGGACGGCCCGCATCGAGGTGCACTTTCACGGTCGCGGACAGTCCCGGACGCAGCACGCCCTGCATGTCCTTCGGCACGTCGAGGCGCACGCGCACCGGCACGCGCTGCACGATCTTCGTGAAGTTGCCGGTCGCGTTTTCCGCCGGCAAGACGCTGAAGGTCGCACCGGTCGCCGGTGCAAGACTGTCGACCACGCCGTGCAGCGTTGTGCTCGACGCATCGAGTTCGACGTCGACGCTGTCGCCCGAATGCATTTTGCGCAGCTGATCTTCCTTGAAGTTCGCGTCGATCCATAAACCGCTCGCCGGCACGACGGTCAGCAGCGACACGCCCGTGTTGGCGAGCAGCCCAACGCGAGCGGTGCGATTGCCGACATAGCCATCGATCGGCGAGCGGATCGTCGTGTACTCGACGTTCAACGCGGCGACGCGCTGCGCGGCCTGCGCGGTCGCGATGCGCGCTTTCGCGTCGCCGATCTGAGCGTCGAGCACCGCGATCTGGCGTTGCGCCGCGAGCAGCGCCGCGCTGCTGCGATCGACCGCCGCGCGCGCTTTGGCCAGATCGGCGTCGGCCTTCTCGACGACCTGGTTCGACACCGCGTCGTCTTTCACGAGCTCGCGGTAGCGCGTCTGGTCGGCGGCGCTGCGTGTGAGCTCGGCGCCCGACGCGCGGACCTCGGCGGCCTGCTCGTTGATCGCCGCGAGTTGCAGTGATTTCTTCGCTTCGAGTTCGGTGACGGCGGCCTGCGCGCTCTCCACTTCAGCGCTGGCCTGGGCGAGGCGCGCGTCGTAGTCGCGGGCATCGAGACGCACGAGCACCTGGTTGGCGTGCACGAACTCGTTGTCGTGCACGAGCACGTCGGTGACGAAGCCGTTGACCTTCGGCGCCATCACCGTGACGTCGCCGCCGACGTACGCATCGTCGGTGCTCTCGACGAAGCGGCCGACGAAGAACCAGTACGAAGTGGCAAGCGCCAACACGACGAGAACGGAGAGGATCGCGAGCAGCATCCACGGGATACGCCGCGCCTGTCTGACGGGTTGTACCGCGCTTGGCGGCGCGACGGTCGAAGGAGTTGTGGACATGGTGTCGATATGTGCGTATGCACTCTTCAGATTGAAAAAAACGGCGCAGTGCGCCGGCCTCCGCTATCTTCAGCGTTTATGTCAAAGCGTATCCCGGGTGATCGCAAACAGCTCGGTGCGCAGTGCAGCCGCGCGCTCCTCGCCGAAGCGGTGCTCGAACTCGGCCTGTGCGGCATACCAATGAGCGCGGCCTGCGTCTTGCCGCTCTTCGCCCGCGGCGGTCAGCGAGATCAGCAGCGCGCGCGCATCCGCGCCCATCGCCTCGCTCGACACCAGCCCGTCGCGTCGCAGCGGTTGAATCGTACGGACCAGCGTGGTGCGCTGCATGCGCATGGCCTCGGCAATCTGCTTCATCGTCATCGGACCGGTGCGCTTCAGGCGCCCCAGCAGCGAAAACTGCGTGATGGTCAGCCCGACATTCGACAGGTGCCGGTCGTAGATCTGCGATACGTGACGCGCGGCCTGGCGGATCGCAAAGCAGTCGTCGTCGAAAAGCGCTTCCATTCGCTTCACTTCCTTTGCTCGTTAGTGCATATGCACATTAAGAGGCGTCATAAAACCCGCCGAAGCGGGTTCCTGCGCGCGATCTAACCGGTGATGCTGAACAGCTCGGTACGCAGCGTCTTTGCGCGGGCGCGGCCGAACTTCTTTTCGAATTCGTCCTGTGCGGCGCGCCATGCGACGGAGGCCTGATCGAACGTCGTCTCGCCTTTTTCCGTCAGGCTGAACAGCAACGTGCGGTTGTCGTGGTCCGCCGCCTCGGCCAGCACGAGGCCGTCGCGCTGCAAGGGCTTCATCGCGCGGACCAGCGTGGTGCGCTCCATCACCATCGCGTCCGCGAGCTCCGCCATAGGCAGGTTCGGTGTGCGCGCGAGCTTCGCGAGGATCGTGAACTGCGCAGCGGTCAGCCCGACGCTGCCGAGATGGCGCTCGTACATCTGCGTGACGTGCCGCGCCGCCTGGCGCAGCGCGAAGCAGTTGCATTCGTCGTAGGAGAGAGGACGGTTCATGGAGCGAAGTTTATGTGTGCATATGCACTGTGTCAAGTTTTTCGAATTGCAATGGGCAAATGCCTCACCCGTAGCGCTATGGCGGCCTTCATCTTGCGACTTGCCAGCTGTAATTGTTATGTTATAACATGCCGAAAAATTGGCACTCCAGCCCTGCCGTTTTTTCACACGGGCCCACTGCGACGTCCAACAAAATCCGTCCGACCTATGAGCGGACAGTCCATGCTCAACGACCACTTATGACCGTCATCGCCATTACCGTTCTCATCGAAAAGTAGGCCCGATCGACGGGCCTGCTATCGCGCGTCGTCAACCTCCAGTTCGCCTGTCCTTCCCCTGCCGGCCAGGGGCGAGGTGGGCGAGCTTTTGCCGAACGCTTCTGTTCATCAACGTATCGTCCATAGCGCGAGCAACAACAATGAAAAAACGCACACTGACCGCACAGGCGGCGATCGTGTTCTGTACCGCCATCTCGAACGCATGGGGCGCGCCGAGCAACGCCATATTGACGGGCACGGTCTCCGATCCCGCGGGCCGACCCGTCGCTCACGCGAAAGTGGAGGTACAGGACGCGAGCGGCGCCTCCATTGGCACGTCGAACACGGACACGTCGGGCCACTTCTCGATCGACGGCGTGGCGCCCGGCACCTATGCGGTCGTCGTCACCGCGGCCGGTTTTGCAAGCGGCAGCAGCATCGCGACCGCCCAGTCCGGCGCCCCGGCGAGCGTCAGCGTACAACTGCAAAAGAGCGACACACTCGACGTGCAGGTCAACGCACAACGTCTGAACGCTGCCCGCAACGGCTTGCTGCCCGAAACGGGCAGCAGCGTCTATCGCTTCACGCAGGCGGACATCGACACGATGCCGGCGGGCGCGAACACGCCGCTCAATCAGGTGCTGCTGCAAGCGCCCGGCGTCGCCAACGACTCGTACGGCCAGTTGCACGTGCGCGGCGAGCACGCCAATCTGCAATACCGGATCAACGGCATCATCATTCCGGAGCCGATCAGCGGCTTCGGCCAGTCGTTCGACACGCGCATCATCGATCAAATGAACCTGCTCACGGGCGCCCTGCCCGCGCAGTACGGCTACCGCACGGCCGGCATCGTCGACATCCGCACCAAATCGGGCGACATGGGCAGCGGCGGCTCGATCGACGTATTCGGCGGCAGCCATCAGACCGTCAAAACGAGTGCCGACGTGTTCGGCAGCGAGGGACCGTTCAGCTACTACCTGAGCGGCTCGCTCGGCATGAACAATCTCGGCATCGAGAATCCGACGGCGAGCGCCAATGCGATTCACGATCACACGCGCCAGGGCGATGCGTTCGGCTATCTGTCGTATCTGATCAATCCGCTCACGCGTGTGAGTCTGTTGTTCGGCGCGACCAGCAACCAGTTCGAGATTCCGAACACGCCGGGGCTCACGCCGAACTTCGCGCTCAACGGCCACAGCACGTTCGATTCGTCGCAACTGAACGAAACGCAATCGGAGCTGAACAATTTCGCGGCGCTCGCGCTTCAAGGCACCAACGGCGGCGCGCTCGATTACCAGGTCGCCTTCTTTACGCGCTATACGCGCACGAAGTTCAATCCCGATCCGATCGGCGACCTGATGTTCAACGGCGTGGCATCGGAGGACTTCCATAGCAACACAGCCAACGGCGTGCAGGTCGATACGACCTGGCGCATCAACGACAGTCACACGGTTCGCACGGGCGTCTTCTTCCAGCAGGAACACGCGATATTCGACAATAACGTGTCTGTGTTCCCCGCCGACGCGGACGGCAACCAGCTCTCCGACGTGCCCTTCAACATCCAGGACAGCAGCAGCAAGACCGGCTATCTGTACAGCCTGTACGCGCAGGACGAATGGAAGCTGACCGACCGGCTCACGCTGAACTATGGCTTGCGCTACGACCGCATGGACGAGTACACGAGCGCGAGCCAGTTGAGCCCACGCGTCGGCCTCGTCTACACGCTCACGTCGTCGACGACGCTGCACGCCGGCTACGCGCGCTACTTCACGCCGCCGCCGTTCGAACTCGTGTCCGGCTCGACGATATCGAAGTTCGACGGCACGACGAATCAGAGTTCGGTAACGCAGAACGATCCCGTAAAGCCGGAACGCAGCCACTATTTCGATCTCGGCATCACGCAGAAACTCGGCCCTGCCGTCACGCTCGGACTCGACGCGTACTACAAGAAATCGACCGACCTGCTCGACGAAGGACAGTTCGGCTCCGCGCTGATCTACGCGCCGTTCAACTACCAGTACGGCAGAACGTATGGCGTCGAATTCACCGCCAACTACAAACAGGACAATCTCTCCGCGTATCTGAACCTCGCGTATAGCCGCGCGCAAGGCAAGAACATCAACTCCGCGCAGTTCAATTTCGGTGCGGACGAACTGGCGTACATCTCGAACAACTGGGTGTACCTCGATCACGACCAGCGCGTGACCGCATCGTTCGGCGCGGCATACGACTTCCACCAAACCACCTTCACGTTCGACGGAATCGTCGGCTCCGGCCTGCGCAGCGGCTTTGCGAACACCGATCGCCTGCCCGTCTATGCGCAGTTCAACCTCGGCGTCATCCAGCACTTCAACGAGCCGATGATCGGCAAGTTCGACGCGCGTCTGGTGGTGATCAACGCATTCAACCGCGTGTACGAGTTGCGTGACGGCTCGGGCATCGGCGTCGGCGCGCCGCAGTACGGTCCGCATTTCGCGGTTTATGCGGGCGTAACCAAGTACTTCTGATCGACGGCAGGGAGAACCATCATGCAGGAATGGACAGGCTTTATCGCGGCGATGCGCACCGGCGGATGGATCATGTATCCGCTCAGCGTGCTCGGCGTGCTCGCATTGACCATCATCATCGAGCGGGCGTATGTGTTTGCCCGCTTCGCAAGCGCACCGGCGCGTGTTTTGCAACCCACGTCGTCAGCCGATGACAACCGTCTCGACGGTCTCGCCCCGCACCACGCGTTTCGGCGCATGGCCGCGCCGTGGCTGTCGGAATCCGACTCGCCGCTGTGGCTGCGCGAGGCGTCGGCGCAATCGATCGCATCGCAGATCGAGCGCGACATGGGCCGCGGTCTGTGGCTACTGGAGACGATCGTCACGGCGGCGCCGCTGCTCGGCTTGCTCGGCACGATCGTCGGGATGATGAAGTCATTCCAGCTGTTCGGCGGCAATGGGCTCGTCGATCCGGGCGGTGTCACGGGCGGGGTGGCGCAGTCGCTGGTGGCGACCGCGATCGGACTCATCGTCGCGGTCTTCGCACTGTTCGCGTTCAACTATTTTTCACGGCGGCTCGAGCGTCTGATGGATGAACTCGAACTATTCGCCAACGCGCGACTCAGCGCGCTGCGCCTGCAACAAGAGGCGCGAGGCGAGCGCTGATGAAACTCAAACGCTCGCGCGCCTCGCGGCGCGGCCGCATCGAAATCATTCCGATGATCGACGTGATGTTCTTTCTGCTCGCGACCTTCATGCTCGCCTCGCTGGCGATGCAACGTCTCGACGCGGTGCGGATCAATCTGCCTTCGGGACGCGCGCAGCCGATCAGCACGAGCGAGCCGCTGACGATATCGGTGAACGGCAACGACGAGGTCTCGGTCAATCGCCACGTCGTTCGCGCGGATCAGATCGAGCCTGAAGTGAAGCGCCTGCTGCGCGCGGACGGCAACGTCGTCATCGCGGCCGACGATCACGCGGGTCACGGCGCGGTCGTGCAGGCCATGCTCGCGGCGCGACGCGCGGGCGCCGAACACTTTCTGATCGCCGTGCATCGTGATTAAAGCTTGCCGCGAGCTGTCCGAGGGGCACGTTGTGGGAACGCTGCGTACCGCCGTCGCTTGTCTGATCTCGCTGGGTATCTGGCTTCTGGTGCTGGCTGCGCTGTCGTCCGGGTTGCTGAAGTCGAGTCAGCCAGCCCCACCGCCTGCTCCACTGGATATGCGCGTGGTCGTGCTCGACGAGCCTGCGCCGCCTGAATCCCGTCCGTCGCAAACTCCGGTTGCGGTTCCAGCGGAACAGGCGCCACGGCACGCGCAGACGCAATCGCGTACCTCAGCGCATGGCGCGGTGCCGCCTGTGCCAACCAGGCCGCAGACGCTGACGACGCCCGCTGCCGCAGCGCCGTCAGTACCGGTTGCTAGTCAGGCACAACGCCCGTCGCAAGATGATCAGCCGGAACAAACGGCCGCCGCGGGATCGCAGCAATCGTCCGCACAGCACGACGCCGCTCCAGCCGCCTCGGCAAGCTCCAACACCGCCGCCCGCTCCATATCGCAACCGCTACCGACGCTGCCCGACGACTTGCGCGAGCAGGCCTATCAGACGATCGCGACAGCCCGCTTCACGATCCACGCCGACGGCTCGGTCGATGTCGAGCTCATTCACGCGACGCCGAACCCCCGTCTCAATCAGCTGCTGCTCGACACGTTGCGGCGCTGGCGCTTTTTTCCCGCGCTGCGCGATGGCCGGCCCGTCGAAAGCACGCAAAACATCCGCGTGCATTTCAACGTCAGTTGAACAGCGCCTACTGTCTTGCGCAGGTGAAATTCGCCGCGCCGTTCACGTCGCCCGAGCCGTTATAGCGCGGAAAGGTCGGATATTGGCACAGCGGCCGTGTGCGTCCGGGCACGCCCGCCGTATCGGCGACGATCTGCGCGGGCGGCACCACGCCGTTTTCGACCCAGTTTTCGAGCGTCGTCAGCGAATCCCACGAGGCGTTGAACACGGTGCTGAGCGCATGGCCATAGCCGGGAATCTCGTAGAAGCGCACGAAGTTCGCCACGGTGGACACGCCCATCGTCGCTTGCAGACGCTGATAGTACTGCTCGGTCGAACGCGTGCTGACGAGCGCGTCGGCCATGCCGTGCGCCATCAGGATCTTGCCGCCCTTCGCATTGAAGGCCGACAGATCCGTCTTGTTGACGTCCTGCAGGCCCGTCAGCTGACTGATGCGCGCCTGCAGACTGCCCGGATTCTGCGGATCGACGGCGAGCGAGTTGTAGTTCGGGTCGCGCGTGACGAAGTAGCGGATCCACTGGTCCCAGAACACGCTCAGATACGGCGCGGTCGTGGGCATCGGCGATGCGGGCTGTGACATGCCGAGCGCGAGCGTGGTCACTGCCGGCTGCAACGCCGAAGGATTCGCGATGCCGAGATCGGCGCCGTACACGTTGAAGCCCGGATACTGCGTATAGAACCGCGAGCAATGGCGCGACGGAAATGACGGGAACCAAAGAGAAGAATGACGGAACGGCGCGCCGCATGGGCATGACTGTCTCCATCCTGGTTTGGAGACGCGGTCGCACGAGTCGGCTTCATCTCGCACGCCGTGTCTGCGCTGGGGGATGTGAGGCGCGAAGGTATACGGCAATGCGGTGCGTAGCAAGCGGCGTGCCGCGAGCCGCCGGCGGGCCACGGCATGCATGGCAGCCAGGCGGCCAGCACATTCAATCGTCGGTTGCGATCCGGAAAGCGCGTAAGAGTCGACTTTGCAATCGGCTTCGCTGCCGCGCTCGCGATAGCCTTCAACGCAGATCCGCACGAAGATCGCGCACGCCTTTGCCGAGCCGTTGGCGCAACAGCGTGCGCAACGTGGCACCGTCGACATAGCCGACCTCGGCCGCGATCGCGTCGATGCCGAGGCCGCTGCCATGCAGCAGCGACTGCGCATACTCGACACGCAGGTCCTGAAAGTAAGCCAATGGCGATTTGCCGAGCACGTCCTGGCAACGACGCTGCAGCGTACGCGCGCTCGTCGCCAATGCGGCCGCAGCATGCTGCAGCGAGAACCCTTCCTTCAGATGATCGCGCGCCCATCGCTCGAAACGCTGAATCAGCGGATCGGCTTGAGCCAGATGGTTCGGGATGATGTACGGCGCCTGCGATGAGCGCAGGTCGGCGAGCAGGTAGCGCGACACGAGCGTAGCCAGCTCGGGGCTCGCGCGGCGGATCAACCACAGCGCGAGATCGAGATGCCCCATCGCCGCGCCCGCAGTCACACCGACGTCCGATGGCACCAGCATGCGCGACTCGTCGAGCAACACGGCCGGATAGCGTTGCCGGAACAATGGACCCAGCCACCAGGTCGTGGTCGCTTCGCGATGATCGAGGAGTCCGGTTTCCGCGACGAGGAACGTGCCGATGCACGACGCGGCGATCAACGTGCCCTGTGCATGCCATGCCAGCATTTGCACCCTGGCGTCGCGCACGTCCGGCCGCTCGAGCGCGGGTACCAGCTGCTCCGGCGTACCGGTACTGAGCGCGGGAATGATCACCCAGTCCGGCTTCAGGTCCGCGGTGATCGCTTGCACGGGGATGGTCAGCCCCTGCCCTGAGCGAACCTTCTTGCGCACGCCGACGACCGACAGTTCGAAGTGCGGCCGCCCGCCCATCTTCGCGGCCGCGAACCGGTTGGCAAGCGAGAACGCGTCGAGCATGACGGTGAGACCGGTGTCGAACAGCCCCTGCAAGGCGAGCACGGCGATGCGCATGGCGTAAATGACCCTAAAGTTGTCATTTGCGACGATACAGCTTTTCCCGGCCGAGGGCTACAGTGAGCCCCGTTGTACATCGCAACCAACGTCGACCCAGGAGGTCACTGATGAAAGTTTTCGCCATCGCAACCGCACAACCGACCCTCACCCCGGACAAGCTCCAGCAGCACATGCCCCACGAGGTGCCGGCCACGCTCCAGCTTTATCTCGACGGCAAGGTCGAGCAGTTCTGGTTCCGCGACAAGGCCGGACCGATTTTCCTGATGAACGTCGGGTCGGTCGACGAGGCCAAGGCAATACTCAACGCGTTGCCGCTCGTGGCTGACGGGCTGATGAAGTATGAATACCTGCCGGTGGGACCGCTCGCGCCGCTGGGACGGCTGATTCAGAAGGGGTGAAGTCACGCTGGTGGGGAGCCGTGCCGCCAATGTGCCTGGCGGCACGTTTGAAGAAGCATTACTGCCCGACCTTCTCCGATTCGACGACCAGGTCCAGCACATAAGCGACCGACGGCCCATCGGCAGGCGGGTTCCTGACTGTGAAACGCTTCACGCGCACGACGTTACGGATGCCCGGCGTGTGCGTATAGCCTTCGATATCCTGATTCAACGGGTGCCACGGACCAGGCGTGCCGGTCGCCAGGCCCTGCTCGTCGAAGAAGCGATCGCGCACGAGCAGACATTGCGCGTTCGGCATCAACGGATGGTTGCACGGCACGGACTGCGCCGCCACTTCAAGGAACGCTATTTGACCGGGGCCGCCGTAGCGCGTCTCGGCCGTGGGCACACCGGTAAATCTCAGCGTGTCGCCGCTATCGGTGACCAGTTGCAGGCTCGGCGCGTTGTCCCGCGTGAGCAGGGTCACGTTGACGCTGCCGCGCACACGCTGCGAGATCGCATCGTCGAGTGCGGCAAGCGCGGCATCGTGGCAGGCCATCATCGTGCTGACCATCGGGCCGATCTGCAAATACCCTTTCCTGACGGTGTAACCCGCTCCCATGCTGTTGCAGCTATTGACGACGGTGATCCGGTATGGACTGAAGTCGAGCTGCACGGGCCTGTCTGGGCGGACGAACAGGGCATCGATGTGCGTGCCATTGCGATCGATCGCGTTGTTCAGTTGCCAGTGGTATCGGGTCAACAGATCGGTGCCGGTCGGCGACGCCGGGTTGGCGGCCGCCGTGGTTGCCGATGGCGCCGGCGCTGTCACTTCCGGTGCCTGTGCGCAGGCGGCGAGAAAGAGCGGCAGCAATAGCATGCAGTATTTCACGTCGGCACCTCGCTGAGTTCAGTGGTCGTTCCGGGCGTTTGCTCGCGTCGTCGGGCCAAGGGACGCGAGAATCAGGTCGCATGCACGAAAGCCGGAAGTGCCAGTGAAGGGTACCACCCGGCCGCATCAGGCCGGGTTTGCGCACCTGCTTAGTTCAGGCCGCGAGCATCGACTCGACGACCGACAGCATAACGCAGGTGGAAGGCGTAAAAACGTCGCTCGATGCTGATCGGATTCCTCGTTACGTGGCCGAACTGCGGCCAGTGCGGCAGGCTACGCCTGGGAAATGTCACGGCCGACGGAAGGACGGGCGTGACGCCGCTTCAGCCGAGGGCGCAACATCAGATAGAAGGCGGCAACATGCGTGATCGCCAGCATCGGCACATAGATGATCGGAATCGCGTACAAGGCGCCCAGCTCGCCTGCATGCGCGGGCAGATCGGCCGCGGTTGCGTGGTAGTAGTCGATGATCAGGTCGGCCATACCAACCAGATTGAAAGCGACGACGAACGACCAGAACAGCGGACGTATCCGGGCCGTCAGCAACGCCAGCATCGCCAGCACCCCCGTGGCGAAATCCCCATAGGCGGCGAACACGGCGAAGCTCGCGGACAGTTGCGCACTGACGACACCAGGCAACAGAAAGGCGAGCCCGAAGAAGCGGAAGCTGTGCAACGTGGCGACCGCGCGTTGCGCGTCGAATGGAGCCATCGACTTGAGCTTCGGCCAGACGTAGGTGCCGAAGCACAATAGCCAGGCGACATAGCCCAGAACGAGATGCAACTGAAAGAGAAGCCGCGGTGCCATGATGCCTCCTGTCGAAAGGTGGACGCGCAGGTGTTAGGTGTACCATCGTCTCGCGCGGGTGACTATTCCTCACAATGTTGACAGGCTATGAAGCAGAACTTCACAGTCAGGCAGGGCGCGCTCGACGGCGTCGAAGTCTTCCTCAGCGTTGCCGAGCATCGCAGTTTTCGCGGGGCCGCCGCGCAACTGGGCGTGACGCCGTCGGCCGTCAGTCAGGCGGTGCGCGTGCTCGAAGCCCGCCTCGGTGCGACGCTCTTCATCCGCACCACGCGCAGCGTCGGCTTGACCGAAGCCGGCGAGCGCTTTCTCGCTCGGGCCAAGCCCGCCTTCGAGGAACTCGTCGCCGCCAGCGAGGTGGCGCGCGGACTCGGCGAGCGACCGTCCGGCCTGTTGCGTCTTTCCGTGCCGCGTGCAGTCGTGCCGATCCTGCTGGAGCCGCTGATCGCGTCATTCTGCAAGGCCAATCCCGAGGTCGAGGTGGAAATAGCGGCCAGCAAGGAGCTGATCGATCTCGCGACGGAAGGCTTCGACGCCGGCATCCGGCTCGGTCAGTTCGTCGCCGCCGACATGGTCGCGGTGCCGCTCACGGCACCGTTCCGTTTTGTCGTCGTGGGAAGTCCTGCCTATTTCGCAGCGCGCGGCCGCCCCGAGCAAATGGACGATCTGCGCGAGCATGCATGCATTCGCTGGCGGCGCTCCAGCGGCGCGCTCGCGTTGTGGTCGTTCAACGATAACGGCCAGCCGATCGAGATCGCCGTCTCCGGTCCTTTCATCGCCAGCGATTTTCCGAGCGTGCTGGGCGCTGCGATCGAAGGCGTTGGCCTTGCCCAGCTACCCGAGCCGATGGCCGCCGAGGGGTTGCGAACGGGAAAGCTGGTGCACGTTCTGAAGGCGTACGCGCCGATGGTCCCGGGCGTGTTTCTCTACTATCCGAGCCGCCGCCAGATCATGCCGAAGCTGCGTGCGTTCATCGATCATGTGAAGAGCCGCGCGACGCGCTCGATGCCTGGCGACAGTTGACGAAGTTGATGATGTCGTCGAGGAAGCTCAAAGGTCTTCGCATAGCCGTCGCTCGGACCGGACACCGAAGCAGTAACCCACGATCAGCATGCGACTCATGAGCTCCGGCGTTTCGGCAGCGAGCTGATAGGCGCGGCCATGCGAGCTTTTGTTCGTCAACGCAAACGTTCTCAGCGTCTCTACGCTCAAGCCGCTTCCAGCTTGCGAGATCGGTCGCGTTTGTCCTGAGCCCATCATCTGCAGCAGTTTGCGGATTTTATGCCGATGGTGCTTCGCTCTCATGCCGCGATTTTTTCATCGTCGCCGGATCGCGCACGATGGTGACCGCGCACGGCGCGTAGGCGAGCACCTGGCGGGCGACCGAACCGATCAGCCAGCGATCGAACGGCGTATGTCCGCGATGCCCCACCACGAGATGGTCGATAGCATGCCGCTCCGCGTACAGCACGATCTCCTTTGCCGGCGGGCCGACCACGAGATCGAACTCCACGGCCCCGATCGAAGCGGCGAGCTTCGCCTTGATGTCGTCGAGGATCTCGGTGGCATGGCGCACTTCCAGATCGATCAGATTTTTTCGCTCAACTTCTATCGCACCCCAGTCCGGCGTGCGCGCGACGACGAGCACATGCAAGCGCGCGTCGAAACGCTTCGCGAGATCGACCGCGAAAGCAACGGCATATTGCGCGGACGCCGACCCGTCATAACCTACCAGCACGTTCTGCATGATCTGCTCCTGTGCGGTTCAAACTGGGCCGTGACTTTGTTGGACGAAATGCATCGAGCCATTTGCGTGAACCGCGAGCGCTCCCCGACTTCACGGCGTCGGCGCGAAAGCATGCGCGAACCACTCGCGAACCCGCCGCGTGGATTGTCATGCGGACGACGTCGGCACCTGCGGTGTTGAATCAGTTGTCGTCGCTTCTGGGCGGGAGGTGCTCGTGAGGCTCGGGCTCTGCCGCGTCGGCGTTAGGAAGGTCGTCTGGGGCCGGATTTTTCAGGCCCTTCGGATCGGGCTGGCGAGTCTTGCCGGCGGAAGTTTGCGCGGGGTCGAGAGAGGTGCCGGTCGGCTCAGCGGATGGATTGGAGGTCATGATGTGCTCCTGCGCTGATGAATACAGCTTCTACCATGATAGTTCACCTGGCCGACTTGAGTCATACGCGCTGTCACGCCATCACTACTGTCACGCCGCCCGCTGTTTCTAGCCACGCTAACCACAGGATCGCCCCGCGCGCCTTTTGTTGCCGCTGGCGGTGCACGCAAGCGTGCATACCGAGGAAAATTCCGCGTTCCGAACCACATCGAAAAAGCACAGGAAGAAACGCCCGACGGCCTTCGTGAGGACGCGGGCGGGAGTCGTAGGTTGATGGAAGCCTGCGCAAGATCCTGTATGGTTACCGGCTGTGCAATATTCTGTTCAAGACCGATTGCGGACGTGCTCGGTTATGGCACGAGCGCCGACGCACACCATATGACGTCTCTGCCCGAAGACGGTGCCGGCGGACGACGAGCGATGGAACTGGCGATCCAGCAGGCGCACCTTGAACCAAAGCTGATCGGGCATTTGAACGCCCATGCGACGTCCACGCCGGTAGGCGACATTAGTGAGCTGGCTGCCATAAAGGCTATCTTTGGAATAGGTCGAGGTCCCGCCGTGTCAGCCACCAAGTCCTCGACAGGACATCTGCTTGGTGCGGCTGGCGGCGTGGAAGCAATCTTCACCGTGCTTGCGCTGCGTGACCAGCTTGCGCCTCCTACACTCAACTTGACACGGCCTGATGCGGCAGCGGAAGGCATCGACATTGTCAGCGGATCGGCCCGCAAGATATCGACGGAATATGCAATCTCCAATGGCTTTGGTTTTGGGGGCGTCAATGCCAGCCCGGTATTCCGTCGACTTTGATTCTGGCTGCGAGCTGAAAAAAGAGCTCGAACGCAGGCCCGGGCGCCATTGACCGAGTCAGCGAAGGGTACTACGGCGGTAAGTATCGCGCGTGTCCATCCACGTTCGCCACATGAAATCGGGTGCTGCGCCGTTCCCGTGAAGCGGGCCTGAAGGATTTCTCAGTGTAAGGATAGGCGAAGGAACCCCGAAGGTGATCTCGTCACCCGAGTGCCCCCGCGCACCGGACTAGCGATAGTTGACGAAGTTGATGATGTCGTTGAGGAACCACGGCAGAATCAGTTGCGTGTCGGAATAGCTGGTGCCGACGGTGAGTCGCGGTGGTCTAGACGCGGAGTCGGCGGGCGGCGCGCCGTCAGGCGTGTGCAGCATGTAGGCGTCCGTATTGGCTGCCGTCTGATTGTCCGCGGGCGCCGAGGTCGAAGTGCAGCCGGCGGTGAGAAAGACCAGCGCTGCTGCGAACCAAAGGGACTTCATGAGGATGTGAACTCCGGCGACGTTTTCGACATTATCGCAGTGAACGTTGCATTCGCCATAGCCCGCACGTAGCGGACACCCGCTACTCGCCGCCCAGCAAAGTATCCAGCATGCGCCGCGGGTTCATCAGAAAGGAGCGCATAACCTGGTAGTGCTCCGTTTCCTCGTAGGCCACTTGCGACACGCCGTCCGCATGAAAGTGATAGATCGCCGCCTCGGGATAAGCCATCAGGATCGGCGAGTGCGTCGCGATGACAAACTGCGAGTCGTCGCTCGCCAGAGCGTGGATTCGGGCAAGCGCGGCAAGCTGCCGTTGCGGTGACAACGCGGCTTCGGGTTCGTCGAGCAGATAAAGTCCTTTGCCGCCGAACCTGTTCATCAGCAGAGCCAGGAACGACTCCCCGTGCGACTGCTCATGCAGCGAGCGGCCGCCATACGAATTGATGACCGGCGGCCCGAGTCCCGCCTCCGCATCGAGGTTTTCGATTTCGGTTGCGACGTTGAAAAAACTTTCGGCACGAAGAAAGAAGCCATCCTTAGGATGCCTGACACCCTTCGCGATACGCAGATAGTCCCCCAGATTCGAATGCGAATGGCGCGTTCCGAAGTGGAAGTTCTTTGTGCCGCCCTCCGGATTGAATCCCATCGACACCGCGATCGCTTCAAGAAACGTCGATTTTCCCGAGCCGTTTTCACCGATCAGAAACGTGACCTTCGGATGCGGGACCAGCGACTCGAACGCCCGGATGGCGGGTAGACAAAACGGATAGCGGTCGAACGAGTCGACCTTCTCGCGTAAAAGGGAAATCCGGCTGATGTACTGGGTGGAAATCATCGCAGGCACATTGACAGGGGCCGCGTCATTCTAACCCCAGCACCGTCACCCCCACTTCCATCCGATGCGCGCCGCCGCCAAGAATCGTCCCGCGCAGTAACGACACGTCGCTGTAATCGCGCCCGATCGCAAGCGTTACATGATCGAGATCGGCAAGCACGTCATTGGTCGGATCGAGATCGATCCAGCCGCTAGCCGGACAATGCACCGACACCCACGCATGCGAAGCATCCGCGCCGATCAGCCGCGGCTGGCCCGGCGGCGGATCGTTGCGCAGATAGCCGCTGACGTAGCGGGCGGGCAAGCCAAGCGAGCGCAGACAGCCGATCATCACCTGCGCGAAATCCTGACACACGCCGCTCTTCAGCTCAAACGCGCGTTCGGCCGGCGTATCGAACAGCGTCGCCGACGGCTTGTACGCGAAGTCCTCGTGAATCCGATGCATCAGATCGATCGCGCCCGCGACGAGCGGCCGGCCGGGCGTGAAGCTCGGCAACGCATACGCGCGCAGCGACGGCCGTAGCGCAATATTCGGCGAAGCGAAGCAGTACTCCACCTCGGCACGGAACGCGCCGCCCACGCGAAACCGCAGCGCCTCGGCCACCGTCTCCCAGGGCGGGGTGGCCTCGGCGTCGAGGTTGGTCCAGCGCGGCGTCAGCGCGACCGTGGTTTCGCTGACGAGCTGCAGGCGCTCGTGCGGTGTATCGAGCGCGAAGTACAGCACGTCGTTGCCGAATGCGTCGATGCGGCTATGCTGATACGACGGCTGCGGCTCGATCCGCTCGCTGCGTGAGATCACACGCTGCCACGGACACGCGAGCGGCCGGATCGTCGCCAGATGCTGCGCGGTTTCGACATACGTCGAGTAATGGTAAACAGTG
Source organism: Paraburkholderia sp. Cpub6 (assembly GCF_014201065.1). Taxonomy (NCBI): domain Bacteria; kingdom Pseudomonadati; phylum Pseudomonadota; class Betaproteobacteria; order Burkholderiales; family Burkholderiaceae; genus Paraburkholderia; species Paraburkholderia sp. Cpub6. Next base: position 252,693 of record NZ_JACHDM010000004.1, on the reverse strand, counting down.
CGATGCGAAACAGACAGCACCGTCGACGCGTTCTTCATGCCCACACCTGCGAGGCAACCGTGGTCGCGTGACTGAAATAGCGCGCGCTGATCTCATGCGCGGCCGCGTTGGCGAAGCCGCCGATCTGATCGCACAGCGCAATCAGCTTGCCATACGAGCCCTGTTCGTCGACCTCGCAGAGCGATTCGAGCGTCGGCAGCGATTCGACGGGCGGCAGCAGCTCCGCGAACGGCCGATGCCGCACGCTGCCCGCCGCGATGGCGATCTCGTCGAGTTTGTTGCGCAGCCGCTCGTACACGCCATAAATGCCGCGCGGATTGTGCGGTTCGATCACGAGCAGATCGAGCAGCGCCGGTACTTCGAAACGTCCCGGATACAGCGAGCGATACGTGAGCGTGCTGTCGAACATTTGCAGCAGCAGATCGAAGCCGGCCGGCGTCGCGAGCTGGCCGTTCACGGCAACACCGCGCATGAACGCGGCCATCGTCGCGACGCGCTCGAGATGACGTCCGACGAACAGCAGCCGCCACGCTTCATCGCGCGTCATGCGGTCGCCTTGCGCGCCGCTAATCGCCGATAGTTGCACCGACAGATGCTCGAGCGCATTTGCGAGCGTCACGCGGTCGTAGCGATCGAACGCATTGCCGCTGCTCGTGGCACCCGCACCGCCGTTGCCCGCGCCCACGGCTGGCGACAACACCTGCAACGCGTCCTGAAAGTCGTTGCGCGCCGCGAGGATCATGCGCCAATGATCATTCGACAAACGCCCGCGCACCTCGCCGTTCGCGCGCGCCTGGCAATTGAGGTTCTGGCTGATGCTGACGCTGCCCGCGCTCTCGCCGAGATTCGCGACGAGCGCGCGCTCGAACGTCTGCGGCGACGGCAGCCCGTGCGGCGACGCCAGGTCGCCAGGCTGCACGAGGCCGCACCATGTCGCGAGTTCGACCAGCGTCGCGAACATCGAATCGGCGTCGTTGCCTTCGAGCGAGCCGAGAATCAGCCGCAGCAGACGCACGTTGTTTTCCGCCCGCTCGCCGTAACGGCCCGCCCAGAACAGGTTCTCCGCGGCACGGCTCGATACCGTACGATGCTTGCGCGTGAGATCGGCGGGCTGCATCGGCGAAGGCAGCAGTGTGAAGGTCGAGCTCGGCTGGCTCGACAGCACCCAGGTATCGACGCTGCTGCCGCCGTGCTGCATCGATACCGTGGTCTGACGCTCCGCGGCCATGCGCGTGAAACCGCCCGGCATCACGTGCCAGCCGCCGTTGACGTCGGCGATCGCATAGACGCGCAGCACCGACGGCCTTCCGCCGATCGTGCCCTCCTCGAAGCGCGGCGTGCAGGAAAAGCGCTGCTCCTGCTGGATCGTGAACGCGTCGGGCAACGCGTCGATGCGCTCGCGCCATGTCGCGACCGGCTGCCTGCCCCCTTCGATGCCGGGCGGCGTGTCGCGTCCCGTGAGCGGCCAGGTCGGCACGATGAACGCGTCGTCGAGATGCGCGAACGCATGCTCGCGCGCGGCCCGTTCGCCGCACCACCAGGTCGGCACGCCGGGCAGCAGCAGCTCTTCGCCGAGCAACGCTTCGGCGATACCCGGCATGAAACCGTGCAACGCCGGCGACTCGGCGAACCCCGAGCCCGGCACGTTCGACACGATCACATTGCCCGCGCGCATCACCTGCAACAGCCCCGGCACGCCGATCGTCGAATCGGCGCGCAGTTCGATCGGGTCGCAGAATGCGTCGTCGAGACGGCGCAGCACGACGTGCACGCGTTCGAGGCCGGCCAGGGTCTTCAGATAGAGCCGGTCGCCGCGCACGGTCAGATCCTTGCCTTCGACCAGCGTGACGCCGAGATAGCGCGCCAGAAACACATGCTCGAAATAGGTTTCGCTGTACGGCCCAGGCGTGAGCAGCGCGATATGCGGTGACGCGTCGGCGCTTTCCTCGTTGCGCATCGTCGCTTGCGCGGCCTGCACGAGCGTCGCGATCAGTTGCGAATAGAGCGGCGCGAGCCGGCTCACGCGCAGCGAGCGGAACGGCTCCGCGAGGAGCGTCGACACGATCAGGCGGTTTTCGAGCGCGTAGCCGAGACCGGACGGCGCCTCGGTGCGATGCGCGATCACGCTCCACTCGCCGCCCGGCGTACGCGCGAGATCGAGCGCGACGACCTGCAGATACTGACCGCCGGGCGGCGTAAAGCCCTTCACCGAACGCAGGTAGCCCGGATGGCCGAACACCAGCGCGGGCGGCAGTCGGCCATCTTCGAGCAGCGTCCGCGGTCCGTAGATGTCGGCAACGATCGCGTTGAGCAGATGCGCGCGCTGCGCGACGCCGCGCTCGAGGTGCGCCCACTCGGCCTCGCTGATCAGGAACGGCAGGAGGTCGAGCGCCCATGGCCGTGACTTGCCGTTGTCCGCGTAGACGTTGTAGCTGATGTCGTTGTCGCGGATCTGCTGCGCGATCGACGCGTGATGGTCCGCGAGCCGCGCCACGCCGTCTTCGTCGAGCAGTGCGAAGAACTGCCGCCATGGCTCGCGCAGCGCGCCCGACTCGTCGCGCAGCTCGTCCCAATGTCCGTCATGACCCGGCAGCAATCGCAACAGGGACGAAGCGTCCGCCGGCAGCGCGGACGCCTCGAAGGGCAAAGTCGATTGAAAGGCCAAGGTCGTTTGCTGTCAGTGATGCGTGTTTTTCAACTGTGGCGCAGATCGAGTGTGAACGGAAACTCGAGGCTGCGCTGCGGCGTGCCCACGGCGAGCGGCCCCGGCGTATGACCCGACGCGAAGAAACGCGAGCGTCGCCGGCTTTCCGCCTCGTAGGCGTTGACCGGGAAGGTCTGATAGGTGCGCCCGCCCGGATGAGCGACATGATACTGGCATCCGCCGAGCGAGCGGCCGCTCCATGTGTCGACGAGGTCGAACGTGAGCGGCGCGTGTACGCCGATCGTCGGATGCAGCGCCGACGACTGCGACCACGCGCGAAAACGCACGCCGGCCACGTACTCGCTGACGCGGCCGGTCGGCTGCAAAGGCACCGGCACGCCGTTGACGCTCAGCACGTGACGATTGCCGTTCAACCCGAGCGCGCGCACCTCGAGCCGCTCGACCGACGAATCGACATAGCGCACCGTGCCGCCGCTGGCGCCCTCCTCGCCCATCACGTGCCATGGTTCGAGCGCATTGCGGATCGTCAGGTCGATGCCGCTCAGCGTCATCTCGCCGACGAGCGGGAAGCGGAACTCGAAGTGCGGCGCGAACCACGCGCTATCGAAGGCGAAGCCGGCTTCGCCGAGCTCGGCGAGCACGTCGTCGAAATCCATCTTCACGAAGGTGCCGAGCAGGAAGCGATCGTGCAACTCGGTGCCCCAGCGGGTGAGCCGCTGGGTGTACGGCATGCGCCAGAATCGCGCGACCAGTGCGCGCAGCAGCAGTTGCTGCACGAGACTCATGCGCGCGTGCGGCGGCATCTCGAAGCCGCGCAGCTCCAGCAGGCCGAGGCGGCCGGTCGGGCCGTCGGGCGAATACAGCTTGTCGATGCAGAACTCGGCGCGGTGCGTGTTGCCGGTCACGTCGATCAGGATGTTGCGCAGCGCGCGGTCGATCATCCACGGCGGCGGGTTGCCGCTGTCGCGGCCGCCGAGCAGATCGACCTGGCGTTGCAGTTCGGAGAACGCGATCTCGAGTTCGTAGACCTGATCGTTGCGCGCTTCGTCGACGCGCGGTGCCTGGCTCGTCGGTCCGATGAACAGCCCCGAGAACAGATACGACAGCGACGGATGGTTGTGCCAGTACGCAATCAGGCTCGCGAGCAGATCGGGCCGGCGCAGGAACGGGCTGTCGGCCGGCGTCGCGCCGCCGAGCACGAAGTGATTGCCGCCGCCGGTGCCAGTGTGGCGCCCGTCGAGCATGAACTTCTCGCTGCTCAGATAGCTGTGCGCGGCCGACTGATAAAGGTACTCGGTGTGATCGACGAGTTCGTCCCAGTTCGCGGCCGGATGAATGTTGACTTCGATCACGCCGGGGTCCGGTGTCACCTGCAGCACTTTCAGACGCGGATCGCGCGGCGGCGGATAGCCTTCGAGCACAATCTGCATCTTCAGCTCCGCGGCCGTCGCTTCGACTGCGGCGAGCAGGTCGAGATAGTCGTCGAGATCGGTCAGCGGCGGCATGAATACGTGCAGCAGCGTACGGCCGCTGCCGAACGAATCGGCTTCGGATTCCGGGCCGGCCGCGCGTTTCGGGTCGCGCACCTCGACGCACACCGCGGTACGCAGCGTGTCTTTCGACGATTCGCCACGCGCGGGCGGCGATTCGTCATGGCGCTGCGGCGCATACGCGAGCACACCGCCGTGCGGCATGCCGCTCAGCAGATCGGCCGCCGGCAGCGACAGCGCGGCCGCCTGCCGCGCGCTGGTCTGTTCCGCGGCGATCTGCCGGCCCTCGCGCCCGCCTTCGTACTGCACGCGCAACTGCGCGGCCGTGCGCAGCGGCTGCGGCGGTGCGAACGGATCGTGCGCGTGCTGATACGGATAGTCGGTCTTCGACACCCACGGCAGCGAATCGAGCGGCAACCGGTAGCCCATCGGCGAATCGCCGGGAATCAGATACATGCGGTCGTCGCGGAAGAACCAGCGGCCCGTGATCCACGTCGGCGCGATGCCCGGCGCGCCGCGCTCGCGGCCGATCGGCAGCACGTAGCCCGCCGGGCTCGCGAGCCCGGCGTCGAACACGCGCCGCAGTCGCGCGCGTTCGAGCTCGTCATCGAGCCGCGCGTCGAACGGATCGACGTTGACCGGCAGGCGACGCTCGCGCCACAGGTAGTACAAGGTGTCTTCGTAGCCTGGCTGGATACAGTCCGCGTCGAGCGACAGCTTCGCGGCCAGATGCGCGATGAAGCGTTGCGCGTCGGCGGCCGTGTAGCGGCCCGGCTCGCGTTCGTCGGCGAACAGGGCCGGGTTGTGCCAGCACGGCTCGCCGTCGGTGCGCCAGTACAGCGACATCGCCCAGCGCGGCAACTGCTCGCCCGGATACCACTTGCCCTGGCCGATATGCAGGAAGCCGTTCGCGCCGTAGCGGTCGCGCAGCCGGTCCACCAGCGCGACCGCGTAGCCGCGCTTGGTGGGTCCAAGCGCGTCGGTGTTCCATTCGGCGGCGTCGCGATCGCGCACCGATACGAAGGTCGGCTCGCCGCCCATCGTCAGTCGCACGTCCATGTCGGCGAGTTCGTAGTCCACCCGCGCGCCCATCTTCAGCACGTCGTGCCACGCGGCTTCGCTATACGGCTTCGTGACGCGCGGCGACTCGAGCACGCGTTCGATCGACATCGTGTGTCCGAACTCGACCTCGCTTTCGTCGACCGCACCCGAGATCGGCGCCGCGCTGCCCGGCTCCGGCGTGCACGCGACCGGTATGTGCCCTTCCCCCGCGAGCAGCCCCGAGGTCGGATCGAGCCCGATCCAGCCCGCCCCTGGCAGGTAGACCTCGCACCACGCGTGCAGGTCGGTGAAGTCGACCTCGGTGCCGCTCGGGCCGTCGATCGATCTGACGTCGGGCGCGAGCTGCAGCAGATAGCCCGACACGAAGCGCGCCGCGAAGCCCAGCTGCCGCAGCGTCTCGACGAGCAGCCAGCCCGAATCGCGGCACGAGCCCGCCGCATTGGTCAAGGTTTCCTCCGGCGTCTGCACGCCCGGCTCCATCCGGATCAGGTAGCGGATCTCGCGTTGCAACCGCTGGTTCAGCGCCACCAGGAAGTTCGCGGTGCCGGCCGGCGTGCGGTCGATGCTCGCGACGAACTCGGCGAAGCGCGGCGTCATCGGCCGCTTCACGCGGTAGGGCGCGAGTTCGGCCGCCAACTCCGGCGCGTAGTCGAATGGAAATTGCTCGGCCGACGGTTCGAGAAAGAAGTCGAACGGGTTGTAGACGGCCATTTCGGCGACCAGATCGACGCTCACCTTGAACTCACGGGTCTGCTCGGGAAACACGAGCCGCGCCTGATAGTTGGCGAACGCGTCCTGCTGCCAGTTGATGAAGTGCCTCGCGGGTTCGACGCGCATCGAGTACGACAGGATCGGCGTACGACAATGCGGCGCGGGCCGCAGCCGCACGACCTGGGGTGACAGCGTGACCAGCCTGTCGTAGCGGTAATGAGTAACGTGATGCAACGCGACGCGTATGGACACTCCGGACTCCTCGACGAAGGGGGCAGCCCGCCAAAAAAGCAAGCTCTATGCCGTTGCTGGACAAACCCGTATGAATCGTTTGGTCTTGCCTGAACTGCGTTTGCGTTGCGTACCTCGCGCCCTGCCGCGGGCTCGCGTCGGACCGTGCACCAAAGCGGCGCAGCGCCGATGCACGATCATGACCGTACTGTGCGTTAAAGCGGTGACGTCTTGCAATCGCGGCATGAAGATTGCGACCGGCTTTCGTCCGCTATCGCGTTGATGATGGCGCTTACCATGGCTCATCATCGCAAACGACATAGCACCGATCACGAGGCCCACCCGATGAAAACCTTCCACTGCAATCGCTGCGCGCACCTCGTGTTCTACGAGAACGTCCGCTGCGAGCGCTGCGAGTCGCTGCTCGGCTATCTGCCTGACCTGCGGGAAATCAGCGCGTTCGGGGACGCCGGCGACGGCCGCTGGCGCAGCCTGCATCCCGAGGCGAATGGCGCGCTGTTCCGACAATGCCACAACTACGCGGTCGAAAACGTCTGCAACTGGATGATCCCGGCCGATTCGCCCGACACGCTGTGCCACGCCTGCCAGTTGACCAGCACGATTCCGAACCTGAGCGAACCGGAAAACCGGCTCTACTGGTACCGGCTCGAAGTCGCGAAGCGGCGTCTGCTGTACACGCTGGGCGAGCTTGGCCTCGACGTGAGATCGCGCGACGCGGACCCCGAGCGCGGTCTCGCCTTCGAGTTTCTCGCCGACGGCGGCGAAGGCAAACCCGTGATGACCGGTCACGACAACGGGCTGATCACGCTGAACATCGCCGAGGCCGACGACGCGCATCGCGAGAAAGTGCGCACCGCGATGGGCGAGCCGTACCGCACGCTGCTCGGCCACTTCCGCCACGAGACGGGCCACTACTTTTTCCGCCACCTGATCGAAACCGAGCCGCGCTGGCTCGAACCGTTTCGCAAGCTGTTCGGCGACGAGCAGGCCGACTACGGCGAAGCGCTGGACGCCTACTATCGCGACGGCGCGCCGGCCGACTGGCAGGCGTCGTACATCAGCGCTTACGCGACGATGCATCCGTGGGAAGACTGGGCGGAGACATGGGCGCACTATCTGCTGATCGTCGACGTGCTCGACACGTCGACGTCTTACGGCCTCGCGCTGCTGCCCGACGATCCGAGCGAGCCGACGCTGACCGACCGCACGCCGGTCGAGGACGCGAGCTTCGGCAATCTCATGAAGCGCTGGTTTCCGCTCACGTATGCGCTGAACAGTCTGAATCGCAGTCTCGGCATGCCCGACGGGTATCCGTTCACGCTCGCCGCGCCGGTGGTCGACAAGCTGCGCTTTGTGCATCGCGTGATCGCGGCAGCGGGTGACAAGCGCGACAAGCGGGGCGACCGCGAGCCAACCAGCGCATAAAAAAGCCCGCCGCCGGACCAGCCGGCAGCGGGCGCATATGACGCTCATCATCGAGCCGCGAGCAACCGGCTACACGCGCTCGGCTCGCCACTTCAGTACGCGACTTCAGTACGCCACATAAGGCCCCGTCCCACCCGGCGTCGACTGCTGCTCGATCGCCGCATAGACATTGCGACCGTAGAAGAACGGCAGCCCCCAGTCGAACACCGTCGACGTGACGAATGCCGGGCCCGCGAGCAGCGGCAATGCCGAGTCGCCGCTATAAGTCTGCGCGATCGACATCGCATTGCCGACGTTGAACGTCACCGCGCTCGTCGTGCCATTCACGCCCTCGATCATCGCGCTCAACTGCTGCGTCGAGCTCGGGCAGTAATAAGCGCCGTTCGGGCTCGCGCAGGCCGGCATCAAGGTGGTCTGGAAGAAGAGTCCCGTCGAGCCGCTGTCCATAATGCTGCGCGTATACGTGGTGCCGTTCTGCACCGTCGTGAACGTGCCGTTCGACGGGCTCACACCGACCACCTGCGCCCCGCCGAGCGCATTGTTGCTCTGCGTGCCGATGCCGAACACGAGTTGCCCCGACACCGATGGCGCGCCGCCCGACACGGTCGGCAGACTGAGCATCGAGCCGTTGTTGTCGGTCGCGAAGTACGGCACCGGGTTGGCGACCTGGTACGTCTGCGCGAGCGGTATCGACGTGCAGCTGGTGCCGCTGCAACCATAGTAGGTCGCGGGGATCGCCTGCTGCACGCAGTTCGCGCCGCAGTCGTGCTTGAACACGCCGATGCCGAGAATGCCGTTCGCCTGCAAGGCGGCCGGCGTGTTGCGCGCCGCGCCGACGGCCGCGCAATCGCCCGGCAGCGACGCGTAGCCCGGATCGATCACCTGGATCGGCAGCGCAGCGGCTTTTTCGCCGGCGATCTGGACATCGGCGAGCTTCACCGCGCCCCACGTGTAGCCGTCGAAGAACTGCATGCATTCGGCAACCAGGTTGCCCGAGCCGTCCTTCTGCTGCGGCAGGCTCATCGACGCGGGCAATTGCGACGCGAACACGCGCACGCCCCACGAGCCGGTATCGACGAGCACGTGATCGATCGTCTGGCAGTTGCTGGTACCGGGCGCGCAGATCGTGATGCTGACGAACGGCATGTTCGGCACGTTGCTGACGCCCGAGTCGACCGTCACGCGCACCGCGTTGGCGGCCAGCACCTGCGGCGACGGCGACGTGTTGGTCACGGTCGAACCCGACGAGCTGGTCGAGCTACCCGAACCGTTCGAGTTGCTGGAGGTGCTCGAATTGGCCGTGGTGCTCGCGCTGCCGCCCCCGCCGCCGCCGCACGCGCTCAACAGCAGCGCCAGAACCACGAGGGGCGCCGCGCCCAGCAGAGTCATCCACGAAGACCTGGATCGCATGATTCGCTCCGTTATTGAATGACGCTGACGTCGACGCCCGCGGGCACCGCCTGCGGCAGATAGGCGTAGCCGGTGAATGCGCGCAGATGGCCGCTCGAGAACACCACGAGATCACTGTTCGAGACCGCGAGCGGCGCGCCGCGCCGCGCCGCGCTGGCGGCGACGTAGGCATCGAAGGACGCGCCGAGCATCGCCTTCAGATCGGGCAGCGTCGGGCCATCCCACGCAACGCCGAACACGATGCCGTTGGCCGCGACGTATTCGCGCACCTGGGTGCCGGACGGCAGCGTCAGCGCATGCACCGCATACGCGCCCCGTGCGCTGGCCGCGCGAGCAACCGCATGCAGGCGCGCCTGATCGCCGTCGACGGTGCTGGCGTTCTGGCCGAGCGTCGCGTGCGCGTCGAACGGCAACGCGCAGCTTGCCCCGAGCATTGCGCAGGCAATGCGGGTGAGAAGCATCGGTTTCAAGAGATTTCCTTCGAGGTGAAACGCCGCGACCTGCATGTAGCCGATCACAAACGCGAGACTAGGGGCGCACACCTGACCGGCAAAGCCGGTTGCCTTCACGCCGGTTGGGCTGCGTGAATGCGTCTACGGAAAGGCGAGGCGAAACTTTAGTCAGGGGAATGGCGCGCGGCAATCGTTTGCGGCGCGATTGAAACTGTTCGGAGTTCCTGAATCGATCGACCGGGTTTGATCAGCGTGGGCAAAGCCTTTTGGCGTCAATGCTTTGACGCTTATTCGGTTTCCGTCTGACATTTAGAACTGACCGACTGCGAAAATTACCGCCGCCACGCGTAAAAGTTGCGAACGTGAGCAGCGTTTGTTCATCGATGTAAGCGTCTGCCGAATAACGAGCGGGCGGAGTCCGCATTCCTCTGACTACATGAGGCTTGCAACACAAATCCCGACAGGCAAAAAAAAAGCGGAGGGCCTGGCGGCCCTCCGCGTCATAGATCGTCCGGAACACGCGGCGTGCGCTACTTCTTCTGTTGCTGAAGAAGCGACTTCAACTCCTGCACGTTCTCCTCGACGCGTTTCGCGATCACCCCATACGACTCCGCCTGCGTCTGATACGCGGCTTGTGCGAGCTGTTGCATGTCGGCGAGCGATTTGTGCAGGCTCTGCTGGATCAGCTCCGCGGTTTTGCTCGACGGCGCGGTGCCGGCCGCCGTGAGCTGCACAGTCAGCGCCTGTAGCTCGCCCAGCGTGGTGCGCAGCATGTCGGCCTGTTTCTGCGCGAGCGACTGCATCCCCTGGAATGCTGTCTGATTCGCCTGAACCAGCGCTTCCATGTCCTTTCGGCGCGCTTCCATGATGGCGGGCACGTCGAAGCCGGGGAGCTTGAACTGCTCCAGCATTTTGGTCAGATCGCCAAACGGATTGGCTGCATCGGGTCGGTCCATGCGAAATCCTCCTTGCGGTTGAAGACTCATCGCCTCTGCGTCGCCCGCACCAGGCGCGACGCCGATGCCGGCGGCTGCGTGTGCCGCGCGTGCCGCCACAGCAAGGTGCTTTTGGGGTCGCACGGCACATCGGAGCAATCATGCGCTATCCGGCTGGGTTGCGCCAGCGGACTCACCCTGGCGAAAACCGGTTCATGGCAACGTGCGTCGCTTCGGAGTCTGCGCCGCAGAGCCGCGCGCCGCTGGGCCGCGCGCCGCGAAAGGCTCGGAAAGTTACTGAATGGCTTTCGTAACCCGACGAATCAGCGGGTCGACTATCGTTTCGAGGAGCCGGTCCATCGTGGCGCCGGCGCTGTTTTCGATGGGAGCGACATCATGAGAAACGCATTCTTCGGCGCGGCGCTAAACGGTCATGAAGGCGAGATCGTCGCCGTCTACCACGACGTGCTGAACAAGACCCAGGACCCGATGCTGCGTCACTACGTGTACGACTCGCTCGCGCGCGAGCAGCTGAAACCCGCCAATCCCGAGCAGGTGATCGCGACGCTACGCACGAGTCTCGCCGAAGATCTCGTGGCGGCGAACAAGGCCCCGCATGGCACGCCGCCGGGTCAGCCAGCGGCACAACCGCAATAAATTTTCATCGCGAATTGCGAATAAAGCGCCGCGCCACGCGGCGCTTTTTCTTTGCGCCGGAGCATGCGAGCGCGATCGAGCGACCGCTCCATCGCCGCATCTCGTCCGTGCGCTCCCGCAGCCCCGCCCCGCGCGGCTTTCCGGGACTACGTTGCCTGTCCCACATTGGCGCTTCACTGATGCTTTTCATCTTCCGTCAGGTGATTACGATAGGAGCTCCGCAACGTCAGGGCAGGGTGAAGGAATGCGCTATCCGATGGACATGGCCATTGCCGCCGCCCTGCTAGTGTTCGTCCTGTGCTGCATCGTCAAGCTCGCTTTGAGCTGATCGGCGGCTCGACGTCCGCGCGCTCTTCTTCGTCTCGCCGTGACATCGCTCGAAATAATTGTTGAATGGAGTTCGGCGAGCCGCTCACCCATACTTCGTTCGCTGCCGGTGCGTGACGAATCACAGACGCATGAGATCGAAAGGCTTCACGTGCGAATCCCTTCGCCGATGATCGACGATCCCACGGTTGCCCGATCATCGGCGATGGACTCGAACAGACTGGCACCGCGTGCCGACCACAGGATCATCATGTTGACTTCAGTGAACTTCATCAAAAAGAACGCCGCTCGTTTCACCTGCATGGCATTCGTGTGCGGCGGCGCGCTGCTGAGCGGCTGCGCCGGCGCCAGCGTCACGAATCTGAGCGCGACGAGCACGTCCGCGACGGCCGACGCAGGCACGCAATCGACGATGCATCCGGACACGATCTACGTCTACACGTTCGATGCCGATCCGCAGCAGGTCAAGCTCGACAACGGCGGCATGCTGCAAAAACTGAAGATGCAGATGTCGGGCTCGTCGGACGCGCAGAAGCAGGTTGCCGATGCCGCCCAGGTGCGCGAGCAGGTCGCCGACGAGATCGTCCATCAGCTGCAGGCGATGGGTCTGCACGCGGTGCGCACCGACGCGCCGGTGCCCGCCGGTCAGAACGTGCTGCTCGTGCAAGGCAGCTTCGAGACGATCGACGCCGGCAATCGCCGCCGCCGCACGCTGATCGGCTTGGGCGCGGGCAAGAGCGAGGTGAGCAGCGCGGTGCGAATCGTCTACCAGCCCGCGGGCGGCACGCCGCGTGTCGTGCAGAGCTTCACGGCCAACGCGGACAGCGGCAAGATGCCCGGCATGGTCGAAACCGCCGGGGTCGGCGCAGCGGCCGGCACCGTCGCGACCGCGGCAGCGGCCGGCGCGGGCCTGCACGGCGTGACCGAAACGAAGCGCGCGGGCGTGTCGGACGATGCAAAGCGCCTCGCCGATGCAGTCGCGAAACAGATCGCGCAGTTCGGCGTGCAAGCCGGCTGGATGCAGACCGCGCGAAAGAGCTGAGCAGTTGGGCGCGGCGGGTTGCGGGTCCGACTAAAGAGCGCGGTTGAAAAGCGCGGCGGTGTGGAGCGATGTCCACGCCGCCGCGTTTTTTTTATCGACGCGCGCCCCGTCGCTAGCCGCGCCACAACCCTCGCAGCAGTGCGAGCAGCGCGGCCGGCGCCGTGCCCTTCTGGCAATAACCGTCGAAGTTGTGGCGCTCGCGGCCGGTTTGCCTCACGTGGTCCTCGTCTAGCGACGTAAACGCGACGATGCCGAGGCCGTGCGTCGGCAGATAGCGGCGCAGCGCGCTCGCCGTTTCGTAGCCGTCGCGCTCCGGCATCATGATGTCGAGCACGACGACGTCGGGCACCCAGTTGCGCACGCAGTGCAGCGCCGCCGTGCAGCCGGTCGCGGCGCGCGCCTCGACGCCCTCGTAGGAAAGCCAGGTGGCAAGCGCTTCGCCGGCGTTCTCGTTGTCGTCGATGACGAGCACGCGCGGCACGTCGTGCAATAGCTGGACCTCTCGGGCGCTCCACCTCTGGCAGGTAGTCGGATTTCGTGACATGTATGGCGGCCTGCGAGTAAACCTTTGGGCGGGTAGCAAGCGCTGTACCGCGGCTGGGGCGGCGTCAAACCCGCGCGTCGCGGCCGCTCGACGTCATCGAAAACATCCACTCTTGCCATCAGTTCTGTAAATCGTTGCGTTTCTACAATAGGAATGATTCCTATTTGCACTATACTTCCGCCGAACCTTTCGTTCCGCGCTCGGACTGCTTACATAAATGGCACCGTCCGCGCGTGCAACCAGGAAAAATGCCGCCCGGATTCCAACTAGCGCCCCGGGACGGAAGATCGACGACCACGCCTACTTTCCAATTCATGTCCGTTTCACGCTGGAATCGCCCGCAGGCCACGCCTGCTCAAGCCACTCTGCATCGCGCCACCATCCTTGCCGCCATCGCCGTCGCTTTCAGTGTCCCGGCCAGCGCGTTCGCTCAATCCACCGACTCCGCCCCCGCCGCCGACGGCACGCTGCCCGCCATCAAGGTTCAGGCGGCCGCCGTCGAAGAGTTGCCCGGCGACCTGTCGCCGACATACGCGGGCGGCCAGGTCGCGCGCGGCGCCGACTACGGCGTGCTCGGCAAGCAGCGCAACATCGACATGCCGTTCAGCATGACGACCTACACGGCCAAGCTGATCAAGGATCAGCAGGCGCGCACGCTCGCGGACGTGGTCGAAAACGACCCGTCGGTGCGAACCGCGTACGGCTACGGCAACTTCTCGGAAGTGTTCGTGATTCGCGGCTTCCAGCTCAATGCCGACGACATCTCGATCAACGGCCTGTACGGCGTTACGCCGCGCCAGTTGGTCTCGACCGCGGCGGTCGAGCGGGTCGACGTGTTCAAGGGCGCCAACGCGTTCCTGAACGGTGCTTCGCCGACGGGCTCGGCGATCGGCGGCGGCGTGAACGTGCAGCTGAAGCGAGCGGAGGACACGCCCACCACCAATGTGACACTCGCAACCAGCGGCTCCGGCGAGTTCGGCGCGCAGGTGGACGTCGGCCGACGCTTCGGCAGCGAAGGCCAGTTCGGGATCCGCGTGAACCAGGCGAATCGTGACGGCGAGACGAGCATCGACGGCGAACACCGCCGCGACAACTCTACGGCCGTCGCGCTCGACTGGCGCGGCGACAAGCTGCGTCTGTCCGGCGACTTCCTGTATCAGCGCGAGCACGTCAGCGACGGCCGCCCGGTCGTCTACTTCACCGACGCGATTCCCGCCGTGCCGCCGGCAACGTACAACTACGCGCAGAACTGGTCGTACACGAACCTCGAAGACACCGTCGGCATCCTGAAGGCCGAATACGACTTCCTGCCGGGCTGGACCGCTTATGCGACCGGTGGTGTGCGCCGCACGGTCGAGCAAGGTGAGTACTACTCGCCGACCTATTCGTCGACCGGCGTCACCGGTGCCCGTCTCGGCGTGCCATACAACCAGAATTCGACCTCCGCCGAAATCGGCGTGCGGGGCCGCTTCGACACTGGCCCGGTGTCGCACATGATTGCGGCGGGCGGCGCCATCACGCGCGAGAACACCAATTCCGCGTGGACCTACGCCTTCATGGGCCCGGTCTCGCTCTACAACACGGTGCAGACGCCTTACCCGGCCACGACGATGTCAGGCGGCAACCTGGCCGATCCGGGCATGACGGCCACCACGGTGATCCGCAGCGTGTCCGCGTCCGACACGCTCGGCTTCCTGCATGACCGGGTGCTGTTCACGGTCGGCGCGCGTCGCCAGCAGATCGCGACGGCCAATTACGACAACACGGGCATCGGCAGCGGCAACTACAGCGACGGCATCACGACGCCGCTGTTCGGCCTCGTTCTGCGCCCGACGCAGAACGTGTCGATCTTCGCGAACCGCAGCGAAGCGCTGGCAGCGGGCAGCATCGCGCCGGCGGGCACGCTGAACTACGGTCAACAACTGGCGCCGGTCCGCACGAAGCAGTGGGAAGTGGGTGTCAAGTACGACACCGAAAGGCTCGGTGCGTCGTTTGCCGCTTTCCAGATCGAACAGCCGTCGGCGTTCACCGACCCGGCCACGCATATCTATGGCCTGAACGGCAACGAACGCCATCGCGGTCTCGAAGCCGAAGTGCACGGCGAGCCGCTCAAGGGCCTGCGTCTGCTGGCCGGCGCTTCGCTGATGGACGCGACGCTCGAGAACACACAAGGCGGAACCTACGACGGCAACCGTCCGGTGGGCGTGCCGACTTTCCTGTTCAACCTGGGCGCCGATTACGACATTCCGATGGTGCCGGGGCTCGCGGTCAACGCGCGCTGGATCCATACCGGCGCGCAGGAAGCGAACGCGGCCAACACGCTGTCGATCCCGTCGTGGAACCGCTTCGACCTGGGGGCGCGTTACGAGACGTCCATCTACGGCAAGAGGACGACGTTGCGCGCCACCGTGCAGAACGTGACGAACAAGGCGTACTGGTCAGCCGTGTCGGCCTACGGCGCGACGACGTACCTGACCCAGGGCGCACCGCGTACGTTCCTGTTGTCGGTCAGCACCGACTTCTGATTGTCTGACGTGATGTCGGTCGCCTGTGCCAGCGGCTTGCATGCATGACTAAAACGCTGCCAGCCTTTCGGGCTGGCAGCGTTTTAGTGTTTCCGCGCGAACTGAACGGCGTGGCGCCGCCCCTCGTCACTCGACCGGCGGCTCGCCTTCGGGTTTTTTCTTCGGCCGCTGCGCATCGGCGGCGCGCTGCGGCAGCTTGCTCTTTTCGTTATCGCTGTGCCTGACGGGCTGAGGATGATTGAACTGTTCGTCGACGTCTTTCATGGTGTGCCTCCGTGCCAACGCAACACAACTCAACACACAACACAACGCTCATGAATGTTCTGCGGACCGCGCGGTCTCGCCCGTGCCTGCGGCTGCGGCCGGCGCATCGGTTGCCGCGCCCATCGTGACCAGCACGCTGCACGTCACGCGATCGAGCAGCAGCCCGTCGTGCCGGCCACCCCACCATCGCGCGAGTCCGTGACTGCGACGATGACCGACGACGACCAGATCGGCCTTCAGATCGTTAGCGAAAAACGGAATCTCATCGAGTGGTTCGCCGATCGCGAGATGACCGGTCGCGCGAATTCCGCGTGCGGCGAGCTTCTGTAGGCCCTCGTCGAGCAGCGTTTTGGCGGATTCGTTGATGAAATCGATCGGCACCGTGGACGTGATGTCCGCGCCCTGCATCCACGCCGTATTGTTGAGCACGGAAAGCAGGTGCACTTCAGCGTTCAAGTCTTGCGCGAGAGCGGCACCGTCCTTCAACGCGTGTTGTCCTTCGCGAGTTCCGTCGTAGCAGAGAAGAATGCGCCTGAAGCTCGACATGAGAACCTCCTTGCGCCGTGCGGCACGTGATCAATTAATTATATGTCAGTTCGTGATATATACCGCGCGACACCGATGCATGCAAATACCTACAGAAACGCGGTCAAACAGGCACTATTCGCCAGTTTCGGCGGCCACCGAATCCCTGCCATGGAATAGCGGTTGCTCGGCGCGGCGATCAGGAACACCGCGCTACGACTCAGGCCACAGAAAGAAAACATGAGCAGCGTTTGCCGCGGGGTCGACGGGCAAACCATAGCCATGCGACCGAGCGGTCCATGCCTCGTGCGGCGAACCGTTCGGCCATCTCACGAGCACCACCGCTCCGCTGGACAACTGGTCGACAACGGTGCCGCCATACACGCCGATCACACTGCTTCGCACCCCCGTGCCGCACGATGCGGTGCAAGAGCCGCACACCGGCTGCGGGTATCGGCCGGTCTGCTGCGCGGGTGAGAACGCATAGGCAAGCGGAACGGCGCAAACCGAAATAAGGACGATTGCGAAACATCGACGCGACGCAAGTTGTTTCATCGCGATTCCCTCGACGAACTACAGCCCCCAGATGATGTCCGCGTCCGAGTCGCGCGCCGCACGCATCATGTCCAGAAACGGCCACGCGCGCTGCGACAGCCGGTTGCGCGACTCGCGTTGATTACTGGTTGAGCAGTGCAATGCTTCGAGGGTCGTTTCCGCGGCCGCGTCTTCGGTGATGGCGGTTTCGAGCCGATCGATCGCGCGGGGCAGCTCGTCGTGGCTGATAACGCCCCGCGCGCCGAGCCGCTTGCCGATCAGACCAAGCAGATATTGCGCGAGATCCCTGAGCATGACGACATCCGGCGACGCCGTCGATTGAAACGTGATCATCATGATGGCTCCTTTATCGGTCTATCAGGCAACGGGCCTATGAGTCCTCCCAATCCGCCTGCTCTCATTTTATATCACGACGTGACAAACAAGGAACGCACCGAGGGGTGATTTAGGGTCATGCTGAAGCACGTCGGCTGTGTTCTCGACTGTCTGCGAGATGCGACAGATTCCGCGCGCCGCGCGGGGGGCGGAGAACTTTTATATCATATTGACATATAATCATGACCAGACTGTATTCGCGTTGCCAGGGTTTCCCCGGTAATGTCGGGCCCGGCATCATCGACTACTTTCTGCTCCTATCTTGTCCCGCTCTCCTGCTCTCGGCTGGCTTGCCAGCTTTCTCCCTGCACCGGTCACCGTGAAATGGCACGAGCGTGCTCGTTCGTGCCTCGGCGCGCTGCTCGGCATCGCGTTCACCGGCGGTCTGATGTCTCTGCTGCTCGGCCCCGTCGCAAATATTCCGCTGCTCGTCGCGCCGATGGGCGCTTCCGCCGTGTTGCTGTTCGCGGTGCCCGCGAGCCCGCTCGCGCAGCCGTGGTCGATCATCGGCGGCAACCTCGTGTCCGCGACGGTCGGCGTAACCTGCGCGATGCTGATCGGCGATCCGACGCTGGCGGCCGCCCTCGCGGTGGCGCTGTCGATCTCCGGCATGTTCGCGCTGCGCTGCGTGCACCCGCCGTCGGGCGCGGTCGCGTTGACCGCGGTGCTGGGCGGCCCGGTCATTCATGCGCTCGGCTACCGCTTCGTGCTCGAACCGATCGCGATCCAGTCGGCCGCGCTGCTGTTCGCGGCGCTCGTCTATCACGCGGCAACCGGCCACCGTTATCCGCATGCGGGACGCCAGGACCGCGCGACGCCGAGCCAGGCCGCCGACGAAGCCGCGCGCGTCGGCTTCACGCGCGAAGACGTCAAAGCCGTGCTCGGACGCCGTGACGAACTGCTCGACATCGACACCGACGATCTCTATTCACTGCTGCGCGAAACGCAGCTTCAGGCGTTCTCGCGCAGTTTCAACGAACTGCGCTGCGAAGACGTGATGTCGCGCCACGTCGTGTCGGTGTCGCCGGGCACGCGCGCCGCCGCCGCATGGCAGTTGTTCAAGCGCCACAACGTGAAGGCGCTGCCGGTCGTCGACGCGGCGCAGAAACTGCGAGGCATCGTCACGCGCGCCGATTTCGTCGACAGAAGAAGCTTCGGTGCGCTCGGTCCGATCCTGAACTACTTCGACGGCTGGCTGCGCGGCGATGCGCTTCGCACGTCGAACGTCGGCAGCGTGATGACCACCGACGTCTGCACCGTCGTCGCCACCGATCCGATCACGGAACTGGTGCCGATATTCGCGAACTTCGGCCATCACCACATCCCGGTGCTCGATCGCGCGGGCCGCCTGGTCGGCATGATCACGCAGGTGGACCTGATCTCCGGCCTGTATCGGCAAACCGCCACCCGAGCCCGCGAGGCGGCCTGATTTTCAACTAAAAGACCGAGGAGACCTGCCGCGCGATGCCGTTGCGACGGCCGCAATTCGCTTAAATACATCATCACGTGATATATTTTCGGTTTTCTTCACATTGGCGGATTTGCCATGAAAGTACGGACTCGCAAGCTCGTTAAGAGCGATTTCGAGCAGTTGTCGCAGTTTCGCTATCAGATGCGGCGCTTCGAGCGCTTCTCGGAGCAGGCCGCGCAGAGCGAGGGCATCACGCCGTTGCAATACCTGTTGTTGCTGCACATCAAGGGCTATCCGGAGCGCGACTGGGCGACCGTCGGCGAACTCGCGGAGCGTCTGCAGGCGCAACATCACGGCGTCGTCGCGCTGGTATCGCGCTGCGAGGCACTGAATCTCGTGCGCCGCCAGGTCAGCGAGACCGATCGCCGCCAGGTTGAAGTACACATCGAAAGAGCGGGAGAACGGGTACTCGAACGGCTTGCGGAACTGCATCGCGCCGAATTGAGATCGCTCGAAGGCTCCTTCCAGGTTCCACGGATCGACCTCGACTAACCATGAGCATGGATTCCCACAAACGCGACTTCGCGGCGAATGCACGGCTGCCCGGCATCTTCGCGCTCGCCGCGGGCATCGGCTTCGTCAGCACGATTGCCGCCTTTGTTCTGCTGAACCTGATTCGCCTGTTCACCAATCTGTTTTTCTTCGGCACGCTGTCGTTCGTCGACCGTTCGCCCGCCACCAATACGCTTGGCATTTGGGTGATCGGCGTGCCGGTGATCGGTGGTTTGATCGTCGGGCTGATGGCGCGCTTCGGCTCCGAAAAGATTCGCGGCCACGGCATTCCCGAGGCGATCGAGGCGATCCTGTTCGGCAAGAGCAAGATGTCGCCGAAAGTGGCGGTGCTCAAGCCGTTGTCGTCGGGCATCGTGATCGGCAGCGGCGGGCCGTTCGGCGCGGAAGGCCCGATCATCATGACCGGCGGCGCGCTCGGCTCGCTGATCGCGCAGTGCGTGAAGGTCACGTCGGCGGAACGCAAGACGCTGCTCGTGGCGGGCGCGGCGGCCGGCATGACCGCGGTGTTCGGCACGCCGCTCGCGGCCGTGCTGCTCGCGGTCGAACTGCTGCTGTTCGAATGGCGGCCGCGCAGCTTCCTGCCAGTCGCGGTGGCGTGCGCGGTCGCTGGCTTCGTCCGCGTGATTTTCTTCGGTACAGGTCCGCTGTTTCCGCTACAGACTGCCGCGCCCGATGGCTGGTCGCTGCTGTCGTGCGCGGTCGCGGGCGGGTTGTCGGGCGCGCTGGCGTCCGGACTGTCCGCCGCGCTCTACAAGGTGGAAGACCTGTTCGGCAAGCTGCCGATCCACTGGATGTGGTGGCCAGCGCTCGGCGGCATCGTCGTCGGTATCGGCGGCTGGCTCGAACCGCGCGCGCTCGGCGTCGGTTACGACGTGATCGGCGATCTGCTGCAGCAGCACATTGCGGTGCAGGTCGCCCTTTTGCTGCTCGCCGTGAAGGCGGTGATGTGGGTCATCGCGCTCGGCTCGGGCACGTCGGGCGGTGTGCTCGCACCGCTCCTGATGCTCGGTGCCGGACTCGGCACGGTGCTCGCGCATTGGCTCCCGGGCAGCGAACCGGCGCTGTGGCCGCTCGTCTGCATGGCCGCGACGCTTGGTGCCACGCTCGGCGCGCCGCTGACGGCCATCGTGTTCGCGTTCGGCCTCACGCACGACGCCAACGCGCTGTTGCCCCTACTGACGGCAACGCTGATCGCGCACGGCTTCTGCACGATCGTGATGCGGCGCTCGATCATGACCGAGAAAATCGCGCGACGCGGCTATCACATCTATCGCGAGTACGGCGTCGATCCGCTCGAACGCCACTACGTCGACGAAGTGATGACCGCCTCGGTCGAATCGGTCGATGCCGCCACGACGGTCGGCGCAACGCTGCAGACGCTGTTCGGCGCGAACCAGCTGCGCCGCGCGTATCCGGTGGTGCGCGACGGCGCGGTGATCGGCGTGGCCGACCGCATGTTGCTCGAACGCTTCTGCGCCGAGGACACGGAACGCAAGCGCGCGATGACGCTCGCCGACGTGTTCGCGCAACACAACACCGCGTTTGCCTTGTCATCTGAAACCTGCCGGCTCGTGGCGACGCGGCTTGCCGTGCTGGAGCTCGAACGGCTGCCGGTGGTCGCCGATCGCAACAGCATGCGTCTGGTGGGGATCGTGTCGCGCAGCGATCTGGTCAAGCCGTCGCTCGCGCACTTCGAAGAAGAACACAAACGGGAACGGTTCCGTCGTATCGGGCCGTCGCTCAGCAAGCGGCGCTTCGCGCCGGTTCGTAAAGCCGGCTAAAAAGACCGCAGCAAAAATCAAAGGCCGAGCCCCCGTCAGGGTCTCGGCCTTTTTATTCGCGCATGGAGCTATTTGCCCGCGCCACGCGACTCGACGCAACCCAGCACGAGCGTGTCGCCCGATTTCGCGCCGGGACCCAGCGCCGCAGTGTGGAAGTCCGCGTGGTCGCAATGCCATTCGGCGTGGAAGTCGCGTGGGCATGCCATCGTCGTGCCACCTTTGTGCAGGCCGGGCAGCGCGTAATCGCAAGTTTCCCGTCCGTTGCAATGACGCTCGAGCTCACGAGTCAGGTTGCCGCGCGGCGCGCCGCAATTCTCGCCATAGGTGCCCGATACGATCGTAATCGCGCGCATTTGTGCGTCGGCGTTTGCGGACACCATGAATACGCCGCTTGCCAACGCCAGCGCAGCACGAAGAATTCCACTGGAGGGGAAAATCCGTCCGCGCCGCGAAGATTCCATCGGCCTCTTCACTTTGCACCTCCGTTCCCGCTATAGGCGACGTTCAACCGAAACGCGCCGCCTATAGCCAGGTATAGAGGAAAGAGCAAAAGACTGCCACTAGAAACCATTCCTACGCGCAATCGCGGCCAAAGCCGTTATTCGAGCGCCTTGTCGTTTGGCGTCGCGTAAAGCTGTTTCAGCGAATCGCTCATCGGAAAGTCGAAGCTGATGTTTTTCGGTGGCACCGGCTTGATGAACCATCGGTCGTACATCGTGTGGATTTCCGGTCCTTTCATGACCTGTTCGAGCGTGTCGTCGACGAGCTTTCTGAACTCCGGATCGTCGCGTCGCAACATGAAGCCATACGCTTCCGACGATTGCGGCGTGCCGGTGATGATCCAGTCCGACGGCTTCGCGGTCAGCGTGCGCGTGCCGGCCAGCAACACGTCATCCATCATGTACGCGACGGCGCGGCCGCTTTCGAGCGTGAGACGCCCTTCGCCGTAATCTTTCGCGCTGATGATCTGCATGTTCATCTTCTTGTCCTCGTTCATCTTGCGCAGGATGCGCTCGGACGTCGTGCCCTGATTCGTCACGACCGTCTTGCCGGCGAGATCCGGAAAGTCCTTGATGCCCGAGTCCTTGCGCGTCAGAAGACGCGTCGTCGCGACGAAGAACGTGTCGGCGAACGCCACCTGGCTTTGGCGCGCGACGAGATTGGTCGTCACGCCGCATTCGAGATCGACCGTGCCGTTCTGCACGAGCGGAATGCGATTCTGTGAGGTGACCGGGATGAAGCGCACCTTGAGGTCCGGACGCTTCGTTTTCGCCTTGACCGCATCGATGACCTTGTTGCACAGGTCCTGCGAAAAGCCGACCACCTCGTTGTTCGCGTCGACGTACGAGAACGGCACCGACGTCTCGCGATGGCCAATCGCGATCACGCCGCTTCGCTGGATCTTCGCGAGCGTGGACGTCGCGTCCTGCGCAAACGCGCCCGGACTCGCCAACGTTGCCGCCACGAGCATGGCAACAGTGGACCAATTCATTACTTTCATGGGTATCTCCAATCGTGCGGCAGGTTCCTGATGGATGGCGGGCTGCTGCGCCAGCCGTCTACATATGTTGCCATTAAAAAAATAAATGCAACATATGTTAACTACCGAGTGTTGAAACGCCGCGTGGCGACACTTTCCGGCCAATCAAGTCATCATCGATCCGTACCGGACATCATTTTCAAAACCGTACAGGTACTGTACCGGCTCCTGTCGCTAGAATGAGCCTCACCGTTTTCTGTTGGCGACACCGGAGCCCCCATGTCTTTCGTCACTTTCAGCGCGCTGCCCGCCGGCATCCTGTTCGCGCTCGTCACCTCGATCACGCCCGGTCCGAACAACACGATGCTGCTCGCGTCGGGCGTCAATTTCGGCTTTCGCCGCACGCTGCCCCATCTGTCCGGCATCAGCGTCGGCGTGGTGCTGTTGATGCTGTCGGTCGGCATCGGCCTCGGCGAGGCGTTCGTGCATTTCCCCGTGCTGTATACGGTGCTCGAAGTCGTCAGCGTCGCTTATCTGCTGTATCTGGCGTGGAAAATCGGCACGTCGGGCGAACTGAAGCTCAGGAACGGCGAGCGTCGCCCGATGCGCTTTCACGAGGCGATCGCGTTTCAGTGGGTCAATCCGAAGGCGTGGATGATGGTGCTGACCGCCGCGACGACGATTCACCTGAGCAACAGCTTCGGCATGAACGCCGTCGCGATGGCTGCGGTGTTCTATGTGATCGGCTTTCCGTGCATCTGCGCGTGGGCCGGTTTCGGCACCGCGATGCGCGAGGTGCTGTCGAACCCGAAGCGGCTGCGCGTCTTCAACATCGCGATGGCGCTGCTGCTGGTCGCGTCGCTGTATCCGATCGCGCTGAAGCTGATCGGGAACGGCGGCTGAGCTTTCGGCGCGCGCCGCCGCGTCTACCACGCCCCCTGCCCGACCCGCTCGATGAAGCGCCACAACGCGTCGTCGCTCGAATACGGCGCGTTGAAGCGGAACCACGCGCTCGGCGCGTCGTCGGGACGGAAGTAGGAGCCCGGTGCGAGCCAGATGCCGTGCGCGAGCGCGGCGGTCGCGACCTCGGCGGCGCGCTCCGCTTCGATCGGCAGGCGCGCCAGCATGAAGAGTCCCGCGCGCGGCCGGTGAAACACCTCGAGCCCGAGTGCGTCCAGCCGTTCTTCGAGTGCCACGTGCGCGAGCTTCAGCCGTTCGTTGACCATCTCGACGTGGCGCGCGTAACGCCCTTCCACCAGCACCTTGTCGACGATCCGCTCGATCGTTTCCGACGACGTCAGCCCCACCGCCATCTTCGTGCGCGCGAGTTCGCGCAGCACCGCCTGCTCGGCCACCACATAGCCGCAGCGCAGCGACGGCGTCACGGTCTTCGAAAAGCCGCCGACGTGCAACACGCGCTGCAAGCCTTCCATCGCCGCCAGTAGCGGCGCGCCGGCCGGCGCGAGTTCGCGGCTCACGTCGTCCTCGATCACCCAGATGCGCTCGCGCTCGGCGATCTGCAGCAAGCGGAACGCGGCCGACATGCCGAAGGTCGCGCCGGTCGGATTCTGGAGCGTGGTGTTGACGAAGATCGCCTTCGGCTTGTGCCGCGCGACCAGCGTTGCGAGAACGTCCGTATCGACGCCGGCCGGCGTGCGCGGCACGCCATGCACGACCAGCCCGGCGAGCTTCAGGATCTGCAGCAGATTGCAGTAGCCGGGATCTTCGACGATCACCGCATCGCCCGCGCGCAGCAGCGTGCGCACGATCAGATCGAGCCCCTGCGTCGCGCCCTGCGTGAGCAGCACGTTCGCGACGTCGACGGGCAGCCCACGCCGGTCGAGTTGTTCGGCGATGCGCTCGCGCAGCGGCGCGAAGCCGTACGGATGGCCATAGTCGCCGAGCCGCGCGGCCGGCACCCGGCTCAGCGCGCGCAGCGAGTGCTGCAGGCCGCTCTCGTTGGTCCATTCGCTCGGCAGCCAGCCGCAGCCCGCCTTGATCGGCACCGAGTGATCGGCGAACACGTCGGATAGCAGCCACGTCGCGGTCAGGCTCGGCGGCGTCCAGTCGGCGACGGCCGCCCGCCTGGACGGCGAGCGCGCCGCCACCCGATAGCCGGAGCCGCGCCGCGCGACCACGAGCCCCATCGACACCAGCCGGTTGTACGCCTCGGTCACGGTGAAGGTGCTCAGCGCGTGGCTTTGGGCAAGCTGCCGCACCGACGGCAGCAGTGCGCCGGCGCGCAGCGATTGCGAGTCGATCGCGCGCGCGAAGCTCTGCACGACCTGTTCGACGAGCGTCGGCGCCGCGCGCCGGTCGCGTTGAAGGTCCAGTTCGATCATGTTTCGGGCGAAAAACGAGGGGCAAAAAGACGGACCGCGGACCGCCCGCCTACCTGAACAGTTCGCGCGAATCCACCAGCACAGTTGACACCGCACTTGGTCAACTGTTTATGCCGCCATTAAACCGCGAGGGCTACAGTTTGGCTACGCTTAAAGCCCTAACCGCGCCACTTCGAGGAGATGCCATGACTTCGCGCCCCGTCATCGACGATCTGTCGTCCTTCTGGATGCCCTTCACCGCCAACCGCCAGTTCAAGGCCGCGCCGCGCCTGCTGGAATCGGCGAAGGGCATGTACTACCGAAGCACCGACGGGCGCGAGATTCTCGACGGTTGCGCCGGGCTGTGGTGCGTGAACGCCGGCCATGGCCGCGATGAAATCATCGCCGCGATCACGCAGCAGCTGTCGACGCTCGACTTCGCGCCGACCTTCCAGATGGGCCACCCGCTTGCGTTCGAAGCGGCGAAGAAGGTTGCCGAGCTGATGCCGGAAGGGCTCGATCGCATCTTCTTCACGAACTCGGGCTCCGAATCGGTCGACACCGCGCTGAAAATCGCGCTGGCCTACCATCGCGCGCGCGGCGAAGGCCAGCGCACGCGTCTGATCGGCCGCGAGCGCGGCTATCACGGCGTCGGTTTCGGCGGGATTTCGGTCGGCGGTATCGCGCCGAATCGCAAGACGTTTTCGGGGGCGCTGTTGCCGGCGGTCGATCATCTGCCGCACACGCACAACCTCGAACACAACGCGTTCTCGAAGGGCCAGCCCGCATGGGGCGCGCATCTGGCCGAGGAGCTGGAGCGCATCGTCGCGCTGCACGACGCTTCGACGATCGCCGCGGTGATCGTCGAACCGGTGGCCGGCTCGACCGGCGTGCTGGTTCCGCCGCAAGGCTATCTGCAGAAGCTGCGCGAGATCTGCACGAAGCACGGCATCCTGCTGATCTTCGACGAGGTGATCACGGGCTTTGGTCGCCTCGGCAAGGCGACCGCGAGCGAACACTTCGGCGTCACGCCGGACCTGATCACGCTGGCGAAGGCGATCAACAACGCGTCGATTCCGATGGGCGCGGTCGCGGCGAGCCGCACGATCCACGACACGGTCGTGGGCAGCGGCGCGGCGGGCGCGATCGAGCTGTTCCACGGCTACACGTACTCGGCGCATCCGGCGGCTGCCGCGGCCGCGATCGCGACGCTCGATCTGTACCAGCGCGACCAGCTGTTCGAGCGCGCGGCCAGCCTCGCGCCGACGTTCGAAGCCGCCGCGCATGGGCTGCGCGACGCGAAGCACGTGAAGGACGTGCGCAATCTCGGCCTCGTCGCGGGCATCGAGCTCGAATCGCGCGACGGAGCGCCGGGCGCGCGCGCCTACGAGGCGTTCGTCAAATGCTTCGAGGCAGGCGTGCTGATCCGTTTCACCGGCGACATCCTCGCGTTCTCCCCGCCGCTGATCATCGACGAAGAGCAGATCGCGCGGCTCTTCCGCACCGTTGGCGAGGTGCTGGCGACGGTGCAGTAAGAAGGCGCGCAAGCGCGCCACCAGGCGACGACGAAAGAGCGGCGGCACGCGCATGCGTGCGCCGCTCTTTTCTATTGCTGCCGCTTTGCGAGCCGCAAGCTCAGTGATGCGCGCGCGACGCCCGCGTTTGCGCGGCCTTTTTCGCGGCAGCGGAGCGTCCAGCCGCGCCCTTCGTCGCAGCGGCCTTTTTGGCTGCGGCCGAGCGGCTCGCGGCTGGCCGCTTGGCCGCCGCGGACTTCGCCTGCTTCGACATCGCCGCCGACGACGCCCCGGCCTTGCTCTCGCGCTTGAGCACGCTCTCCGACACACGCGAGCGTTTCGCGCTCGACTCCTTGCTCGCACTCTTTTTCGCGGCGCCTTCGTGCTTGCCCGCCGCGCTGTCCTTCTGCGCTTTCTTGCGGGTCGCCTCGCTCGTGGCGCCCTTCTTCGGCGGCTTTAGGTCGACGCCCGCGCGCCGCGCCTCGGACAGCCCGATCGCGATCGCCTGCTTCGGCGAGCGCACGCCGTGCTTGCCGGCGCGGACCTTGTCCACCTGTTCCTTGACGAACTCTCCCGCTTGAGTACTCGCTGATTTGCCGGCGCGTTTATCGGCCGCAGCACGCTTCAAGGTTTTCTGCTCTGGCATGACGGTTCTCCGGTTGTGGGTGAGTCTCCATCATTGAGCAACGAGCGTGCCGGAGCGCCCATCCGCGCCATGGTCCGGCGGCGGTTGCGCGGCGGGACTCGCGTGCGTCGGCGGGACGGCGTATGGTGGTGGACATGGGACGGGAGTAAGCGCCGAAGCGCTGACTCAAATCGACCGCCTTGCATGGAGACAGCCATGAAGATAGTTACGGTTCGCGCTGGCACGCATATCGAGGGCGTGCACTGGATCGCCGAGTACGTCGAAGACGTCCACGAAATTCGCGTATTCCGCGAAGGGCAGGAAGTGGACGTGCACAACGCGCCGTCCACACTGTTCGGCGATGAAGAAAACGCGGGCTCGAAAAACACCGCCGATCATCGCGCGATGGAAGCGGCCGTGCTCGCTTATCTGAAGCGCTTCGTCATGGAGCACGACGCGGAAGAGTAGGTTTCGCCGACGGCAACCGCCGTTTTCAAAGCCGCCCGCTCGTGGCAAAAGCCGCTGCGAACTTGCATTCACCAACACTCGCGCGGCCATTGCGCGGCAGTCACGACGGACCGCCGCGCGCCACGTCCTCAATCCGCCGGGCGCAGTTTCTTCACCTCGGCGTCCGATGGCTGCACGCTCGCGCCATCCACATAGCGGTACGACGTCATCACACCCTTGCCGTCCTTCACGCCGGTCACGCCGACATACGCGCCCATCGTCGACTGATTGTCCTGCGCGCGGTACATGATCGGGCCGAATGGCGTCTGCACGTTGAGCCCCTTGAACGCGGCGGCGAGTTTGTCCGGATCGGTCGAACCCGCCTTCTTGATGCCGTCCGCGATCGACATCAGCGCTGAATAGCCGACCACCGAGCCCAGCCGCGGATAGTCGTGATATTTCGCCTGATACGTATCGACGAACTGCTTGTTCGCGGCCGTATCGATCGAATACCACGGGTAGCCGGTCACGATCCAGCCGGTCGGCGCTTCGGCGCCGAGCGGATCGAGGTAGTCGGGCTCGCCGGTCAGGAGCGACACCACCGCGCGATCCTTGAAGAGCCCGCGCGTATTGCCCTCGCGCACGAACTTGCCGAGGTCGGCGCCGAACAGCACGTTGAAGATCGCGTCGGGCTTCGCGTCGGCGATCGCCTGGGTCACGGCGCCCGCGTCGACGTTGCCGAGCGGCGTCGCCTGTTCGACGACGAACTGCACGTCCGGCTGCGCGGCCGTCAGCAGCTTCTTGAAGGTCGCCACCGCCGATTGCCCGTACTCGTAGTTCGGATACACGATCGCCCAGCGCTTCTTCTTCAGCTTCGCGGCCTCGGGCACCAGCATAGCGACCTGCATGTAGGTCGAAGGACGCAGACGGTACGTGTATTTGTTGCCATCGGCCCAGACGATCTTGTCGGTCAGCGGTTCGGCCGCGAGGAAGAAGATCTTCTTCTGCTTCGCGAAGTCGGCGAGCGCGAGGCCCGTGTTCGACAGGAAGCCGCCGAACAGCACCTGCACCTGCTCGCGCGCGATCAGCTCCTGGGCGACGCGGATCGTGTCGCCGGGGTTGCCGTTGTCGTCGCGCGAAATAACTTCGAGCGGCTTGCCGAGCACGCCGCCCGCCGCGTTCACCTGCTCGAGCGCGAGATTCCAGCCTTGCTTGTAAGGCCCGAGAAAGGCGGGTTGCGCCTTGTAGCTATTGATCTCACCGATCTTGATGGTCTGCTGTGCGCTCGCGCCGAGCGCGGCAAACGAGCACACGGTCGACACCATGAGGCGAGAGATCCATCCTGCGCGCGTGGTCATGCGTTTCTCCGTTATCAGAAGGAATGGTGGTTTTAGTCAGACATGCGAACGAGCGGACGTGCAAGCGCGTGGACCTGCGCACCTTCGGACGACGGCTGGCGGCTCATTGCTCGCGCGGTTCCGCGCGGATTCTGGCCACGTTCGCGGCGACGTCCTGCCATGCCGGCTTGCCGCCCGCGAACTGCCCGCGCAGGAACGACACGAGCTCGGCGACCTGGGCGTCGTTGAAACTGTCGCGGTAAGCCGGCATCGTACCGAGTTCGGGCCGCGCAGGCGAGTCGATGCCGTCGAGAATCACGCGAATCAGGTTGTCCGGCGTCGCGCCGTGCAGGTTCGTGTTCAGCGCCAGCGACGGATGTGCGCCGAACAACTGAGGTCCGCTGCCGGTGTGATGGCAAGCGGCGCACGCGCCGTCGAAAAGCCGCGCACCCGCCGTGACCGGCGCGCCCGTCATCGCGCTGGCCTGTTCGTATTCGCGCGCGGTCGCGGCCGGATCGGCGTTCGGCTCCAGCGGATTGAGCGACGCGAGATAGACGGCCATCGCGCGGATATCGCTGTCGGGCAGCGCCGCCAGATCGCCGATCACCGGCGCCATCGGCCCGGCCGCGACGCCGTGCAACGGCGCGTGACCGTCGCGCAGATAGCGGAACAGTTCGTCCTCGCTCCACGGTACCGGCGCATTCGACAACGCCGACAGCGCGGGCGATTCCCAGCCCTCGGCGCTGCCTCCGCCCATGAACGCCGCGCCGGTTTTCTCGGCGCCGAACGCGTTGCGCGGCGTGTGGCACGCGCTGCAATGGCCAAGGCCATTCACCAGATACGCGCCGCGATTCCATTGCGCGCTCTGCGCGGGGTTGGCGGTAAACGCGGTGCGGCCGAGAAACATGCCGTTCCATGCAGCCATCAGCGGACGCACGCTGAAAGGAAACGCGAGCTTCGTTTCGGGCGGCCGGCTGCGCACCGGCGTTTGCGACATCAGATACGCGTAGAGCGCGTGCAGATCGTCATCGGAGATGTTCTGGAACGACGTGTACGGAAACGCCGGATACAGCCGATGACCGTCGCGGCTGATGCCGTGCCGCATCGCGCGCACGAACGCTTCGAGCGACCAGTGGCCGATCCCGGTCTGGCCGTCGGGCGTGAGGTTGGTGCTGTAGACGATGCCGAACGGGGTCGCGAGCGGCTTGCCGCCGGCGTTCGGCACGCCGTTGTGGGCGGTATGGCAAACCGCGCAATTGCCGAGCGACGCGAGCAGCTTGCCGCGCGCGACCAGTTCCGGCGCGAACGCGCTTGCAAGCGGCGGCGTGATCGGCGCAAGCGGCGCGCTGGAAACCGAGGCGAACGACAGCGCGCCAAGCCAGCCGACCGCGCCCGCGGCCAACCAGCCGAAAAAGCCGCGCCGCCAGCGCTTTTTCCTGCGCGCCGCCGCGTCTTCCGCCTGCGCGTCGGCGAGCGCGGCGCGGATCTTTTCCGGCGTGAACGGCGGGCGACGGAAACGCACCCCCGTCGCGTCGTACAGCGCATTGGCGATGGCGGCCGCGCCGGGCAGCGACGCCGACTCGCCCGCGCCCATCGGCGGCTCGCCGTGGCGCGGCATCATCACGACGTCGATCACCGGCACTTCGCGGAACGTCAGGATCGGATACGCGCCCCACTCCTGGCTCGTCACCGCGTTGTCGCCGAACCTGACCTGCTCCTTCAGGGCGCGGCTCGTAGTCTGGATCACGTTGCCGTGAATCTGGTGACGCACGCCATCCGGATTGACCATCGTGCCGGTGTCCTGGCCGACCACGACGCGCGTGACCGCCAGTTCGCCGCTGTTGCGATCGACTTCGACGTCGGCGACCCACGCGGACCATGCGGCGCCGAACCCCGGGAATTTGCTGTGCACGTAGCGCGCGTACGCGATGCCGCGGCCGCGCGCGATGTTGCCGTCTTCGTCGTCCTCGCCGCGCGTTCTGAACGCGGGTTCGCGCGGTTCCCACCCGGCTTTCGCCGCGACCGCCTTGACGAGGTCGATCGCGCGCGGATCGGTCAGATGCCTGAGGCGGAATTCGACCGGATCGACGCCGGCCTGCTCGGCCAGTTCGTCGATGAACGACTCGTGCGCGAACGTGTTCGGCAACGCAGACACACCGCGCAGCCACGCGGCGCGCACGATCGGCGGCGTGTCGTCGCAGACGATGCGCATGCTGCGATAGTCGTACGGCGGCACGGCCGTGCGGTCGCCCATCTCGAACACCTGCGGCTGCGCGGGAATCGTGCCGGTCAGCAGCAGCGCGAGCGTGGGGGCGTCGTTCGACGGATAGCGCGTCGCAAAGTCGTAGGCGGCCAGTTCGCCTTCGGCGGTGAGCGCGCCGCGTACGTCCATCAGTTGCGCGGCGCCCTTCGGTTCCCACGCGTGTTCGTCCTCGCGCGATAGCTGCACGCGCACCGGCGCGCCGACCGCGCGCGACAGCAGCGCGGCGTCGGCGGCGACGTCGTCCGCGCAATTGCGTCCGTAGCAGCCCGCGGCATCCATCCGCACGATGTCGATGCGCGCTTCGTCGAGCGTCAGCAATAACGCGAGGTCGGCGCGCAGCGAATGCGGGTTCTGCGTGCCGGACCAGATTTTCAGCTGCGTGTCGTCGCCGTCTCCGTTGCGATAGTCCGCGACCGCGCACGACGGGCCGATCGATGCGTGCATCTGGAACGGCCACACGTAAGTGCGTTCCAACGTGCGCGACGGGTCTTGCGCGAGCGCCGCATCCACGTCGCCTTCGATCACCAGATCGCGCCGCGTCGCCGGATTCGCGCGCAACGCCGCTTCGACCTGCTCGCTCGTGTCGAGCGGCGGCAGGCCATCGACCGTTTTCCAGCGCACGTCGAGCCGCTGCGCCGCCTGTTGCGCAATCTCCTCACGCTCGGCGACGATACCGACGAAATCGCGAATCACGACCACCTTGACGATGCCAGGCAAATCGCGAATCGCCGCTTCGTTCACTTCCAGCAGGCTGTGCCCGATGAACTCACCCTGCGCGACGCCCGCATAAGGCGGCCGCACCACGCGTCCATGCAGCATGCCGGGCACGCGCACGTCGTGCACGAAGCTCAGCTCACCGGTCGCCTTCGCGGGAATGTCGACACGCGGCGCGCTTTTACCGACGACGCGATACGCGTGCGGCGGTTTCAACGGCGCATCGGCCGACAGCAGCAGTTCGACACGCTGGCCTTTGATCAGCTCGCCATAGTGAATGCCCTGCGCCGGGTCGCCATCGCGTGGAAACACGCGGCTGTCCTGCACGTCGAGATCGTTCGCGTCTACATTCAGGCGCGCGGCCGCTTGCGCGACCAGATACTGACGCGCTTGCGCCGCCGCCTGCCGCAGCGGCACCGCCGAAATCTGGATCGTCGCGCTGGCGATCGTCGGTCCCTGGTTCGGCGTTTCGCCGGTATGGCCGAGCACGATCGATACACGCGTCAACGGCACATCGAGTTCTTCCGCGACGATCTGCGCGAGCGCGGTGCCGATGCCGGTGCCCAGGTCCACGTGACCGTTGAACGCGACCACGCTGCCATCGTCTCGCACGACCAGAAACAGATCCGCCTCGCTCGGCACGAACGAAGAACGCGAACCCGGCTGGCCGCGCGCGGCCTTGACCGGTGCATGCGGCGGCCGCGCGACGATCAGCACGCTGTGCGCGTCGTACAACTGCTTGCGCGACGGCGTCGCGCCACGACGATCGACGCTGAAGTCCGGCCCGGTCATACGCGCGCTCCGTCGTCCACGTCCGTTTGCGCGTCGAGCAATTGCGCCGCGCGCTGCACCGCGCGCACGATCTCGACATGCGTGCCGCAGCGACACAGATTGCGCGACAGCTCGCGCTGGATCGTCGCGACGCTCGGATGCGGATCGCGATCGAGCAGCGCCTTCGCGGTCATGATCATGCCGTTCAGGCAGTAGCCGCATTGCGCGGCCTGTTCGTCGATGAACGCCTGCTGCACCGGATGCAACGCGGTGCGCGTGCCGAGCCCTTCGAGCGTCGTGATCTCGCGGCCCAGCGCAACTTCGGCGGTCGTCACGCAGGCGCGCGTCGGCATGCCGTCGAGCAGCACGGTGCAGGCGCCGCATTCGCCGAGACCGCAACCGAACTTCGGCCCGTTCAGCGCGAGATCATTGCGCAGCAAGTAGAGCAGCGGTGTCTGCGCCGCCGCGCTGACCACATGCGTCGCGCCGTTCACCTTCAGCACGAGCTGCGCGGCGCGGTTCATCATGATGCGAGCACCCTGTCGCGCCGCGCGTTCACAGCACCACCGGCACTTCGGTCGCGGGCGGCGTATTGCGGCTGCGCCGGCAGCGGATCAGACCATCGATCATCACCATCCCCACACCCGGAATATCGCCGAGCTGCACGCTTTCGAGCAGCGTGTCGGCGGCCGTATGCTGCGCGCGGTCCATGAACACGAGATCGGCGGGACGGCCCACCTCGATCAGCCCCTGGCGCAGGTGGCGCTGCCGCGCGGTATTGCCGGTCGCAAAGCAGAACGCGATTTCGGCGGGGACGTCGGCGAGGCTCGAGATCAGCGCGATCATGCGCAGAATGCCGAGCGGTTGCACGCCGGAGCCGGCTGGGCTATCGGTGCCGAGAATGATCCGATGCGGGCATTTCAGTTCGATCGCATGGCGCGCGGTCAGCAACGCGATCCGCTCGTTGCCGTTGTGGACGATTTCGAGCGCGCGGCTCGACTGCTCGCACAGATCGCACACGTGCCGGTACGACAGCGACGTATGGCCGCCATTGACGTGGCCGATCACATCGGCATCGGCGGCGAGCACCACGTCCCGATCGATCAGGCCAGAGCCCGGAATCGACGGACCGCCCGTGTGAATCGTGCTCTGGATACCGTACTTGCGCGCCCACGCGACCATCTGTTGCGCTTCCTCGCCGCCCTTCACGCTGCCGAGGCCGACTTCGCCGAGCAGCTTCACGCCGGCCTCGGACAGCTCCTTGAAGTCCTGCTCGACCATGCCCTTCTCGATCACCGGCGCGCCCGCCAGCACCTTGACGCCGCCGCCGACGCCGGCCGCGCGCATGCCGTCGAACGAGCGCTGCGCGGTGATCGCGAGCGCCTTCACGCCGAGCACGTCTTTCGGACGGCCAGGCAAATGCACTTCGCCGGCCGAGATCATCGTCGTCACACCGCCGTTCAGATTCGACTCGATCCAGCCGAGCTGATTCTGGCGCGGCGTCCAGTCGCCGAACACCGGATGCACGTGCGAGTCGATCAGGCCCGGCGCGACCGTCGTGCCCTTGCAGTCGACCGTCGTGCGCGCGCCTTCGAGATCGCAGTCTTTCTCGCGGCCGAGCGCGACGATCACGCCGTCGTCGATCACCAGCGTGTCCGCGTCGAGAATCGGCTGATCGATATCGCCCGACAGCAGCAGCCCGATATTCGTTACCGCGACCTTGCCCGACAAGCCTGTCAACGTCTCTGCCGCCATCTGCCTCTCCTTTCGCCGACACTACCCGATGAATTCACACGCTCAGATAAGCGCGCCTCACTGTTTCGTTCCGTGCGAGTTCGCCGATCTTGCCGCTGAAACGGATCTGCCCTTTCTCGAGCACATACGCGCGGTCGCTGACCAGTTCGGCGAAGTGCAGATTCTGTTCGGATAACAGAATGGATAGCCCTTCGCGTTTCAGTTCGAGAATCATGTTCGCCATCTGCTCGACGATCACCGGCGCGACGCCTTCGGACGGTTCGTCGAGCAGCACCAGATACGGATTGCCCATTAGCGTGCGCGACACGGTCAGCATCTGCTGCTCGCCGCCGCTCATCTGGCCGCCGGGGCGCTTCGGCATTTCGCCGAGATTCGGAAACAGGCGGAACAGCTTGTCGGGCGTCCATTGCGGCGCGCCTTCGCGCGGCGGCTGGCGGCCCGTGTCGAGGTTTTCCATCACCGTCAGGTCCGCGAACACGCGGCGGTCCTCGGGCACGAAACCGACGCCCATGCGCGCGATCCTGTACGGCGCGAGCGCGC
Source organism: Paraburkholderia sp. Cpub6 (assembly GCF_014201065.1). Taxonomy (NCBI): domain Bacteria; kingdom Pseudomonadati; phylum Pseudomonadota; class Betaproteobacteria; order Burkholderiales; family Burkholderiaceae; genus Paraburkholderia; species Paraburkholderia sp. Cpub6. The sequence continues at coordinate 217,945 of NZ_JACHDM010000004.1, read as the reverse complement.
TGATGTTCTGGCCGCGAAACGTCACTTCACCGTGGCGGCGCGGCAGCAGTCCCATCACCGCTTTCATCGTCGTCGATTTGCCGGCGCCGTTGCGGCCCATCAGCGCGACCACCTCGCCGCGGCCGACTTCGAGGCCGACGTCGAACAGGATGTGGGCGCGACCGTAGAACGCATTGAGGCCGGAGACTTTCAGCATCGGTTCGCTCATTGCAATGCTCCACGATCCTGCGCGCTGCCTGACGCGTCTTGCAGTGGCGCGTGCGGCCGGAACGTCTTGCCGGTGCCGAAATAGACCTCCTGCACGCGCGCGTCGTTGCGGATCGTGCCGGCGTCGCCCTCGGCGATCAGCTTGCCGCGCGCGAGCACGATCATCCGGTCGGCGTATGCGAATACGACGTCCATGCTGTGCTCGGTGAACAGCACGCCGATCTTGTGTTCGGTCACCAGCCGCCTGGTCAACGCCATCAATTCGTTGCGCTCCTTCGGCGCCATGCCGGCGGTCGGTTCGTCCATCAACAGCAGCTTTGGCCGGTTCGCGAGCGCGATCGCAAGCTCGACGCGCTTCACGTCGCCATACGCGAGCACGCCGCACGCGCGCTTCGCGTGCGCGCCCATGCCGACCTGTTCGAGCAGCGCGAACGCTTCGTCGGCATGGTGCGAGCCCGCTGGTTTCCAGAGGCCGAAGGTCTTTTTCTCGCGCGACACCAGCGCCATTTGCACGTTTTCGAGCACCGTCATCGAGTTGAACGTCGCGGCGATCTGGAACGTGCGGCCCACGCCGCGCCGCCAGATATCGCGCGGCCGCATGCCGACGAGTTCATGACCGTCGAGCAGAATCGAACCCGACGACGGCTGCAACTGGCCGTTGACCATGTTGAAACAAGTCGATTTGCCCGCGCCGTTGGGGCCGAGCAGCGCCAGCAGTTGACCCGCTTCGAGATCGAATGAAACGTTATCGACCGCCTTCAGTCCTCCGAACGATCTCGACAGACCGCTTACGCGCAGCAGGCTCATAGCCCCTCCTTGACCGCGGCGGCCCGTTGCGACGGCGACGCGGCGCCGCCGTTGGTCTTGTCGGCCTGATCGCCGTTCGCGTCGCCGAAACGCTCGCGAATGAAGCCGACGATACCCTGTGGAAACGCGATCACCAGCAGCAGGATCGCGAGGCCGAGCAGCGCCTGCCAGTAGTCGGTCTGGCGCGCGACCGTGTCCTGCAGCCACGTAAACACGGCCGCGCCGACGATCGGCCCGCTCAACGTCTGCAAGCCGCCGAGCAGCACCATCACGAGGCCATCGACCGAGCGGCTCACGCTGATCACTTCGGGCGAGATGTTGCCCTTCGAAAACGCGTACAGCGATCCGGCGAGTCCGCAGAACAGCGCCGCAATCACGAATGACGCCCATTGCACCCGCTTCACGTCGATGCCGATCGCCTCGGCGCGTAGCGCGGAATCGCGCGACGCGCGCATCGCATAGCCGAGCGGCGAGAACAGCATGCGGCGCAGCAGCCACACGCCGAGCACCGCGCACGCGAGCGTCAGGTAGTAGAACGCGACCGGCGAAGACAGCCAGTTCGACGGCCATAGACCGAGAATGCCGTTGCTGCCGCCCGTCACGTCGTCCCACTGGAACACGACCGACCAGACGATCTGCGCGAACGCGAGCGTCAGCATCGCCAGATAGACACCGGACAGGCGCACGCAGAACCAGCCGAACACGAGCGCGCCCACCACCGCGAGCAGCGGCCCGAGCAGCAACGCAGCTTCCATCGGCAGATTCAGCACCTTCAGAAACAGCGCCGCGCCGTAAGCGCCAAGTCCAAAGTACGCGGCATGGCCGAACGAATGCAGGCCGCCCGGACCCATGATGAAATGCAGGCTCGCCGCGAACAGCACCGCGATCAGGATTTCAACCAGCAGCACCGGCATATACGGAAACGCGTTGGCCGCGAGCGGTGCCAGAACCAGCACCAGCAACACGAAGGCGGCCAACCCCTTCAGACGCCTGCCCGCCGGACGCAATGGCGTTTCCGGCGTACCCATCGCGCGCACCGCGGCGCTCGCGCGGCCGAGCAGACCCCAAGGCCGCACCACCAGCACGACCGCCATCACGACGAATTCGGCCACCAGCGTGAAGCGGCTCAGCGATAAACCGATGCCGAAGATCGTCACGTGCCCGATACCGATGCACAGCGCCTTGATCTCGGCGATCAGCAACGCCGCGACGAATGCGCCCGGAATCGAACCCATGCCACCGACCACGACGACCACGAACGCATTGCCGATCGTCTCGAGGTCGAGCGACAGGTTCGCCGACATGCGCGGCCCTTGCAGCGCGCCGCCGAGTCCCGCGAGAAACGCGCCGACGAAGAACACGCCGGTAAACAGCCACGCCTGATTGATGCCGAGCGCGCCGAGCATCTCGCGATCCTGCGTCGCGGCGCGCACGAGCGTGCCCCAACGCGTGCGCGTCAACGCGTACCACAGCAGCAGCAAGACGACCGGACCGATCACGATCAGCGCGATGTCGTACGTGGGCAGCGGATGGCCGAGAAAGTCGACCGCGCCCGCGAGATGTGGCGCGCGCGGGCCGAACAGATCCTCCGGGCCCCAAAGCCATAGCGCGGCGTCGCGAAAGATCAGCACGAGCGCAAACGTGGCGAGCAGATGGAATAACTCCGGCGCCTGATAGATCCGCCGCAACACGACGATTTCGACGAGCGCGCCCAACACCGCGACCGCGAGCGCGGCGGCGAGCACCGACAGCCAGAAGCCGCCCGCCGTGTGGCCAAAGCGGCTCGCGATGCTATACGCGACGTAAATGCCGAACATATAGAACGAGCCGTGCGCAAAGTTGACGATGCGCGTCACGCCGAAGATCAACGACAAACCGGCGGCGACCAGAAACAGCGTCGACGCGTCGGCGAGTCCATTGACCAGTTGTACCAGCAGATTCGAAAGCATCGCGACCCTCGGCAGCTCGCCGAACGGCGCGCGCGCAACATGCGCAGCGGCCCGATCGGCGGACGTTGCAGCGCGGGCGGCACCATGCGCGCCCGCGTCAACGGCAGGACACTACCAGCGAAACAACCCGCAAAACAAGCGACGGCAAACAGGCGGCTGAAAAAAACGATCGCTCAGCGCAGGCCGTCCTCGCCTTTGATCTCGTTCGCCTGCAAGCCGCCGATGCGCGGCAGCGGCCGGCCCGACGCGGTCACCGCGACCGCCACGACGATTTCGTTCGCGCGCGGCGCATCGGCCACGCGCGCCTCGATCGCGTCGAAATGGCTGCGCACGTAGGCGGCGTCCTTGTGGCCGAGCGGCACGTCGATCGCGGTGCCCAGGGTGCCGATCTTCTTCGCCGACGGCACCAGCGCCGCGCCCTTTTCGACCGCCGCGCGCAGCGGCGCGCCGAGCTTCGGATGCAGGATCGCGGCCGCATGTTCGAGCTCGCCCGCCTCGCCGACGATCGCCGCCTTGCCGTAGCTTTGCGCCTCCCCGGGCGCGATGCCCAACGCCTCGACGCAGCGCTTGCCGAGCAGCGCGCCGAGTTCCTCGCCAGCTTCGATCAGCGCGTCGAGCTTCGCCTCATAGCGGCCCGCATACGGATTATCGATCACCGCGATCGCGACCGCGCGGCGCGCGGGCGGCTCGACGGTCTGGCCCATTTCGATGCGTGTTTCGTCGACCTGCACGACCAGCTTGCGAAGCCTGATTGCCATTTGCGCTCTCCGAGTTCCGTTGCCTTGCTGTATGGTTGCCGCGCGCCGCTTCAGCGCAAGCCATCCTTGCCGACGATCGCCTCTTTCGCGAGGCCGCCCACCCGCGCATGCACGCGCTGCCCCGTGCTCATCACGAGGATGTAGACGATCTCGTCGGCGGCGGGCGCGCCGGGCACGCGTACTTCGATCGCATCGAAGTGGCTGCGCACGTAGCTCGCGTTGACATGCGTGAGCGGCACGTCGAGCGCGGTGGACGGCGCGCCGACCTTCTTCGTCGACGGCACGATCGCGTGGGTCGGCACGCCGTGCTTTTCGAGCAGCTCGCGCATCGCGTAGCCGCCGGGCACATGCCATAGCGCGCCGTGCTCGAGTTCCCCGCGCGCGCCGACGATCGCGCCCTTCCCATAGCTTTCGATCGACGCATGCGGCACCGCCATCGCCGTCAGCAGCCGCTGCGCCATCTCGAAGCCGAGCGGTTTCAGCGCTTCCATCGCGGGTTCGATTTTCGGCTCGTAGCGGCCCGCGAACGGATTCGTCATCACCGCGGCGATCGCGCCTCGTCTGAGCGGCTGCGCGGGCGCGGGGCCGAACTCGTGGAAGATGTCTTCGACGTGCGTCAGCACGCGGCGTATTTCGAACACGGAGCCTCCGTTGTCAGTGAAGCGCGCGTGGCGGACAACGCGCGTGAATCGTCGATGCCGGTGACCCGCGCCCGCCCTTGCAGGAACAGCGCGGCGCCTTCGATCAAACCCTGGCCGCGCAACCGCTTCGCGACATCGACGCCGCGCGCGAGCGCGGAGTCGATCAGCGGCTGCGGCAGACGCGGCACGTCGACGGTCACCAGCAGATCGCCGAGATCGCTATCGTCCTTCAGCGACGACGCCGGACGCCGCACGATTCCCGCATGGTCGAGATCGACCGCGTTCGCGATCATCGTCGCGGCGGCGTCGGCGCTCGCGGCATCGCGCGCGAGCACGGTCACGCTGTCGGCGATGCCGAGACTGAAGCTGCGGCCGCGCCAGCCGCTCGTCGCGACGCCGCGAATCGGCTGCCGAGCGTCGAGCGTCAGATGCGCGTCGAGCGCAGGGTCGTGCGCGAAACGCGTGCCCGAAATTTGCGCGAGGTCCGCCAACACGCCCACCCGATACTGCTGCCCCGCCGCGAGGTGCAGGGCGATGTCGCCGCCGTTGTTGATGAACGCACGCGCGATGCCGTCGCGCGCGAACGCGGCGATCAGTTCGTCGGCGACGCTGCCCGCGACCGCCGCCATCGGCGTGATAAAGCTTGAACGATGCGGATGACACGCACGCCACATACGCGTCGCGACCGGCCCTCGAAGCGGGCAATCATGTCGTGCCGCCACAACCTGCACTGGTTGCCGAAGCACGTTCAGTTCGCGGACCAGCTCCTCCAGCACAGGACTGAAGCGCTCCCAGCATGCGTCATATGCGGCACGCACCGCGTCGGGCTCGCCGTCGGCGCCGAGGATCAGGTCGATCGGCCCGTGCTGCCAATGCCAGCGGTGTTCGTCGAGGCGGGTTCGGGTGGGGGTCATCGTGTGATTTTTTGGTCAGGGTGCTTAACCGGGCATTGCAGGCGGCCACGGATTGTCCGGATCGCGAGCCAGCGTCCGCCGCGCGAGCGGCGCGCCTTCCGTATGCGTCGGCCCGCTCGCGAGCACGCTCTGCAACGAGCGCACCGCCTCGACGTGGCCGCCGAGATCGCGGTACGTGTCGTACGTCATCGTGAATTCGATCGGCGCGACGAGCGCCGGTGTCGGCACCGTGCCGAACGAGCGGTCCGGCATGCGCGTCACGTCGACCATCACGGTGATGCCGCCGCCCGGCCACACATAAGCCGGCGCGCCGCCGCAGGTGACGTTGACGAGCTTGCGCTTGATCGCGCGCGTGAGCAGCACCGGATTCTCGGTCGCGCCGGCGCGCAGACTGCCGCCCGCGCCGCCGAGAAACAGCACCGTCGCGAGCGACGGCTCGCAGTTCTCGCCGATCCGCTCGACCGTGCGGCGCACCGCGTCGGGCATCGGCGCGATGCGCGGCACGAGCTGTGCGTCGAGTTCGTACCATTGCGCGTGTTCGCCGGTCGTCGAGACCATCAACACGCGCATGCCCGGCTTCGCGACCGACGGATCGAATCCTTCGACGATCGCGAGCGGGTCCTGAATGTCGGTGCCCCCCCAACCGATGCCAGGATTGGCAACCTGGAAATAGCGGCCCGGCGTCGATTTGCGGCCGCGTATCTTGAGTCCCGAGCGCGTCATGCCGAGGCAGCGGCCCGCCTGGTGCTCGGTCAGTACGCCCGTAATGTGATCGTCGACGACCACCACCTCATCGACGTGGCCGAACCATTGCTTCGCGAAGATACCGATCGTCGCGGAGCCGCAGCCGACGCGCATGCGCTGCTCCTCGACACCGTCGACGATCGGCGCGACGCCGGCGCGAATCACGAGACTCGCGCCGCCGTCGATACCAAGCTCGACCGTCTCCTTGTTGCCGAGCGCGAGCATCATGTCGCAGGTCACGCGGCCTTCTTTCTTGCTGCCGCCGGTCAGATGATGGACGCCGCCGAGGCTCAGCATCTGCGAGCCGTATTCGGCCGTGCTCACGTGACCGACGATCTCGCCGTCGCAGCGCACGTTGGCCTGTTCGGGGCCGAGAAAGCGGTCGGTGTCGATCTTCACCTTGAAGCTGCAATAGCTGAAGATGCCTTCGGTGACGACGGTGACCATGTCGACGTCGTCGAGCTTCGACGCGACGATGAACGGCGCGGGCTTGTAGTCGGGATAGGTCGAGGAGGCACCGACGCCGGTGACGAACAGCGCGGGTTCGGTGGTGCCTGGGTCCGCGGCGGGGGCTGTGCCGAATTCGATCGCCGCATTTGCCGCATCGGCGTCGGCATCATCCGCACGCGACAGAAACACCACCGGATCGACGCGAATCAACCGCCCATCCGCATTCGCATAACGGTCGCACGCGCCGGTGCGCCCTTCCGAGATCTGGCACAGCACCGGACACGCATTGCATTCGATCTTGTTCGCGGCCATGCGCTCGCTGCGCGGCGCCGACTTTGCGAGCACGGTCGGCCCCGGCGTCGATGCGGTATCGCGATCGACACTCTCTGCACCGAAATCGACCTTCGTATGTTCTGTCATCGTGGGGTTCCCTACGACATCACAGGCGCGACATGACTGGCGGTGCTGCGTGGTGCGCGAATCGTCCCGGTTTCAGGGCACTTCCGCGTGGGCCGCCCATTTTCATGTTGCGGTCACTCACCGTTCATGTAGTATCTTCTACACCAAACTCGATTGAAATCTACTCGATCAAAATCGACTGTGCAACGTGTTTTCCGTCACGCGGGATCATGGTGCAATGCGGCATCGGCGTGCCGAGTCTGTGCGCCCGCCGTTCAAACCTACGCTGACAAAGAGATCCGAGACCGTCATGAGCCCCACCGCCGCCCGCAAGCCGGGCGCCATCGGTATCCGCGCGAAACAGGCGCAGGACACGCGCGCCAAGATCCTGAAGGCGGCCATCAGGGTGTTCGCGAAGCAGGGTTATGCGAGCGGCCGCATCGAAAGTATTTCGAAGGCCGCGCGTTCGCACGACCGGATGATCTATTACTACTTCGGCAGCAAGGAGCAGTTGTTCATCGAAGTGCTGGAGACGATCTACACGCAGTTCAACGAAGCGGAAAGCAAACTCAATCTCGATCTGCGCGATCCGGTGCATGGCCTCGAACAGATGGTCGAGTTCGTCTGGCAGTACTACCTCGATCACCCGGAGTTCGTGACGCTGCTGTCGAGCGAAAATCTGCACCAGGGCAAGCATGCGAAAAAATCGCAGAAGCTCAAGGAGATTTCGGGCTACGCGATTTCGGTCGTGCAGAGGCTATTGGAGGCGGGCCGCGCGCAGCACGTGTTTCGCGCCGATATCGCGGCGCGCGACGTGTATCTGATGATCGCGTCGCTCGGCTATTTCTATAACGCCAATCAGTACACGCTCGGCGCGTTTCTCGGCGAGCCGCTGATGGACGAGGCGGCGCTCGCGCATTGGCGCGAGGTGATCAAGGAAACGGTACGGCGCGCGGTGTGCGTGCAGGTGCCGGCGAGCGTTGTGGCGGTGACTACTGCATAAATAATATCGGCGCGCTCCGAATTCGCGAAAGCCGTGGGGATTCCTTCGATACCGTTAATCGTAGCGGCGTGGCTCTGCTTCCCCACGAATATCCCACTTTTCCAGAACGAATTTGAATAATCACATCGTTTGATTCCGTGCGTTCGCCGCCCCCCTGATTGGACTGCGGGAGCCCCTGTGGGGGCGTCACAGGAGATATGGATAGTACGCGCAATCCGTACTCATATTTGCCGTGATCTTTCGCGACCCATGCGCTCGCCTCTGTCCGCTCGATACAGCATGCAGATGAAACTGACACCTATCTTAAAAATTGTGCGCGGCCGGATGGTCTGGTTTAATCGTTGGTTCGTACAACCAATGAGGAAAAGACGATGGTTTGGATTTACAAGCATGAGCGCCACTTGTTGTATCACAATCACAAATACATCACAGATACCGGATATTCCGGTAAGGGCGAGCACAAGGACAGACACAGTAGCCAGTATGTCCGCGACAAAGGACCAATCCCCGTTGGCCTGTATGAAATTACGGCACCGTTTCCGCACCCTAAAACTGGACGGCATTCGATGCGGCTCAACCCCGTTGCGGGAACGAGCCTCGGCGGGCGCGACGGCTTCATGATCCACGGCGACAGCATGCGAGAACCAGGCAACGCTTCAAATGGGTGTATCGTTCTGCGTTTGCCGTTCCGGGAGCAAATCTGGAACAGCGGCGACAGAATGCTTAGGGTGGAACATCCATGAACCGCGCTCTTGCAGTCCTGCTGCTATTCCTTCCCGCGCTATGCCTGGCGCAAGGCAGACCGAACCCGCCATGCGACAGGTGGCCGACCAACATAGCCGAGGGGAGACTAAAAAGCGCTGGCACCCTTGGCAGCATCGACTATACGAAAACCGAAGCCGTGCAACTCGCGTCCGAGAAAATAGGAAAATACGAGGATGGCGAACAAATGTGGCGTGAGGTCTATCACATCACCTTCCACGAAAAAAACGGAAACAAGGTCAAGGTGATTGCTGTGAACGAAGGGGCAGGCGAATTTGAATGCTCGATAGGCGGGATTGACGTCTTTATTGTTTCAGGTCATTTGCCATCACGCGACGCCGACAGAGTATTCAAGCAGATAGAGTGAGGTGCTTCGAATCCATGAAACACGCTCTCGCAGTCCTGCTGCTATCCTTTCCCGCGCTGTGCCTGGCGGAAGCCGGATCGTACCCGCCATGCGGCGACCGGTTTCCGGCCTATGTGGCCGAGATGGCGGTAAGAAAAACTGACATCCTCTCGCTGGATTTTGACCGTACGAAAACAAGGGCGGTGCGACTGGCGTCCGAGAAGATCGGTATATATGGGGATGGCGAACCGATGTGGCGCGGGGTCTATCAGATTACCTTTGAGGAGCGAAACGGAAATAAGATCAAGGTGGTTGCTGTGTACGAGATAGGCGAACTGGAGTGTACGATTCGTGACGAACAGTTTCTTATCGTTTCCAAACAGTTGCAGCTTGTCAGCGGGGACACTCGGTACAGGCAGATCGAGTGAGCCGCGCCAGTTCAGACCCGGACCGGCATCGCGCGGGTCATTTTTTGCCTGCGAGCGGCGCGTCGTAGGGCCCCTGCCTCGCTCTGCTTCAGTCGTTACACCCGTTGCTCGTGCGACACCATGTGCATCGGCAGTCTCAGCGCGACGAAGACGTCCGTCGCGCGTTTGCTGAATGAAGCGGAAAGCTACAGTGCTCAGTTTTTACGACTTCGCCGCGGCAGCCGCCGCATCGTCCTCGCGGAACAGCTTGTCGGCCAGATGGAATGCGGAGTTGGCCGCCGGCACGCCGCAGTAGATCGCGGTCTGCAGCAGCACTTCCTTGATCTGCTCGCGCGTGACGCCGTTGTTTTTGGCGGCACGCAGGTGCAGCGCGAGTTCTTCGCTGCGATTCAACGCCACCATCATCGCGATCGTCAGCAGGCTGCGCGTATGACGCGGCAGACCTTCACGCGTCCAGATCTCGCCCCATGCGTAACGCGTGATCAGGTTCTGGAACTCCTCGGTCAGCTCGGTGCGGTTCGCGAGCGAACGGTCGACGTGCGCGTTGCCCAGCACCGCGCGACGCACCCCCATTCCGGCTTCGTAACGGTCTTCGTCGTTCACTTTGCCTCCGTCAGGAAGTCGAGCACGGTCTTCGTGAACTCGTCGACCTTTTCGATGTTGGAGATATGCGAGGCATTGAGCTCGACGTAGCGCGCGCCCGGAATCGACTGCGCAAGTTCGCGGCCTTGCGCGGCCGTGGCGGCCAGATCGTGCGTGCCGCTGATCACGAGGGTCGGCAGCTTGATGCCCGGCGTTTCGGGCCGCAGGTCGGCCGCGTCGATTGCGTCGCAGTTCGATGCGTAGCCTTCCTTGTCGGTATGCACGAACACGTCGCGGATCATCGCCAGCACGACCGGCTCGCGCTCGATGAAGTCTGCCGTGAACCAGCGCGGCAGCACCGCGTCGGCGAGCGCGAACATGCCTTCGCTGCGCGCCTTCGCGGCACGCGGCACCCACACTTCCGGCGAGCCGATGCGCGCGGCCGTGTTGCACAACACGACGCGCTCGAAGCGGTCGCCGTGACGCGCGGCGAGTGCGACGCCAGTCAGGCCGCCCATCGATATGCCGCAGAAATTCGCGCGCGCGATCTTCAGCGTATCCATCAGGCCGAGCACGTCGCCGCTCAACTGCTCGATCGTGTACGGACCCTTCGGCGCTTCCGAATGACCGTGGCCGCGCGTGTCGTAGCGCAGCACGCGGAAATGCTTCGACAACGCCGCGACCTGCGGCGTCCACATGGACATATCGCAGCCGAGCGAATTCGACAGCACGAGCCACGGCGCGTGGCCGTGACGATCGCCGTCGATACGATAGTGAAGCTCGGTGCCGTTGACTGCGGCGTAGGGCATGCCGGTTACTCCTTGGAATGGGCGCGCTGCGCGCGCGTGGTGTGAAGCGTCAGGGCGGCGTCGACATATGCGTGCGCCTGGCCGACGTATTGAGCGGGATCGAGCAGCTGCTTCAGGCGCTCGAGCGAAAGATGTTCGGTGACGGCCGCGTCGGCGGCGAGCACGTCATACAGCGTCTTGCCGTCGCGGATCGCCACCTTCGACGCGCGCTCGACCAGATGATGCGCGTCGAGCCGGCCGATGGAATCGCCGAGCGCGAGCATCACCGCTTCGCCGAGGATCAGGCCGTGCGTGACGTCGAGATTCGCGGCGAGGCGCGGTATGTTCACGCTCAGGCCGGACGCGATCTGTTCGATGTTCGCGAGCGCGCCGCCCGCGAGGCGCGCGAGATCCGGCAGCGCGTCCCATTCGGCCTGCCAGCCGCCAAGCGCGCGTTCGTGCTCCTGCACCATGCCGGCGAACACGGTCGCCACGAGGCCGGGCGCGCGCGTCGCGGCCGTCAGTACCGCCGCGCAACCGACCGGGTTGCGCTTGTGCGGCATCGTCGACGATCCGCCCTTGCCGGCCGCGGCCGGTTCGGCGAGTTCGTCGATTTCGGTTTGCATCTGCAGCGACACGTCGCGCGCGATCTTGCCGAGCGTGCCGATCAGCATGCCGAACAGCGACGCCGTCTCGGCGATGCGATCGCGTTGCGTGTGCCACGGCAAGGTCGGTACCGCGAGGCCGAGTTCCTTGGCGAGCGACTGCGTGACCTGCGGCGCCGCCTCGCGCAGACTCGCGAGGGTGCCGGCCGCGCCGCCGAATTGCAGCACCAGCACACGTTCGCGCAACGCATCGAGCCGCTCGCGATGACGCAACAGCGCGTCGAGCCATTGCGCGAACTTCAGACCCAGCGTGATCGGCAGCGCCTGTTGCAGCCACGTGCGGCCGATCATCGGTGTCGCGCGATGGGTGGCCGCGAGTTTCGCGACCGCGTCGCAGGTGGCTTGCAGGCCGCTGTCGAGCAGGTCGAAAGTGTCGCGCAGTTGCAGCACCGTCGCGGTGTCGATGATGTCCTGGCTCGTCGCGCCCCAATGCACGTATTTGCCAGCTTCGGCATCGGCGGCTTTGACGCGTGCAGTCAGTTGCTTGACGAGCGGAATCGCGAGGTTGCCGCCGAGCGCGGCGTCGCGTGCGAGCGCGTCGGCGTCGAGCTGGTCGGCCTGGCAGGCCGCTTCGATCGCGGGGACGGCGGATTCGGGAATGACTTTGTGCGCGGCAGAGGCACGCGCGAGCGCGGCTTCGACGTCGAGCATCCGCTGCAGCGTGGCACGCGGCGCCCAGATGTCGTTCATCGGCTGTGTGCCGCAAAGAAGGCCAGTCAGACGGGCGCTGGAGTCGAGCATGGTGACGACGATGTTTGAGGGAATCGGAAGCGAAGAAGCGGCACGGCGCGCGGCGGTTCGAAGCAGACGCCGTGGCGGAGCAAGCGCTCGTGCCGTGCGTATGCCGCGGTATGTGCTGCGTATTGTGCGCCAAACGCGGTCAGCCCGTCGCTGAAGTTGCCAGGCCAGCGCTGACGAGCAGTTCGCCCCGTCAGCGCTGGCCCGTTCGCGCAATGCCGCTTTCAGACGAGACGCCATCGACGCGGCCGCAAAGCAGACCGCCGCCGCGACGCCTCAGCCAGCCATCAGGCCGCGCGCGCGGCCTGCGTGCCGTCGGTCATCGGCACACCGGTCAGCTTCAGCAGTTCGTCGAAGCCGATGTCCGTGAAAATCTCGCGCACGACGAGGCCTTCCTTCGTGACGTCGATCATTGCGAGGTCCGTATAGATACGGGTCACGCAACCGATACCGGTGACCGGGTACGAGCACTCGGCGGCGATCTTGCTCTCGCCCTGCTTGGTCAGATGCTCCATCATCACGTAGACCTGCTTCGCGCCGATCGCGAGGTCCATCGCGCCGCCGACCGCCGGAATCGCGTCGGGTGCGCCGGTGTGCCAGTTCGCGAGATCGCCCTTCGCCGACACCTGGAACGCACCGAGCACGCAGAAGTCAAGATGGCCGCCCCGCATCATCGCGAACGAATCCGCGTGATGGAAGTAGGCGCCGCCCGTCAGCAGCGTGACGTGCTGCTTGCCGGCGTTGATCAGTTCGTCGTCTTCCTGACCCTTCGCCGGTGCCGGGCCCATGCCGAGCAGACCGTTTTCGCTGTGCAGGAAGATTTCCTTGTCTGCGGCGAGGTGGTTCGCCACCAGCGTCGGCACGCCGATGCCGAGGTTCACGTAAGCGCCTTCAGGGATGTCCTGGGCAACGCGCCTGGCCATTTCATCGCGAGTCAGTTTCTTCATGTCGGTCTCCGGGTCAGGCAGCAGCGTCGTGAGGATTGGGCGTGGGGGCATGCGCCGCTTGCGGCACCGCGATCACGCGTTGCACGAAAATGCCGGGCGTGACGATTTCTTCCGGATCGAGGCCGCCGAGCGGCACCACTTCCGACACCTGCACGATCGCGGTCTTCGCGGCGCTCGCCATGATCGGTCCGAAGTTACGCGCGGTCTTGCGATAGATCAGGTTGCCCCAGCGATCGCCCTTGTACGCCTTGATCAGCGCGAAGTCCGCGTGCAGCGGCGCTTCGAGAACGTAGTGACGGCCGTCGATCAGGCGGGTTTCCTTGCCTTCGGCGAGCTTGGTGCCGTACGCGGTCGGCGTGAAGAAGCCGCCGATGCCCGCCCCCGCGGCGCGGATGCGCTCGGCGAGGTTGCCTTGCGGCACGAGTTCGAGTTCGATTTCGCCGGCGCGATAGAGCGCGTCGAACACATACGAGTCGGTCTGGCGCGGGAACGAGCAGATGATCTTGCGCACGCGCTTGGCCTTCAGCAGCGCCGCGAGGCCGATATCGCCGTTACCTGCGTTGTTGTTGACGATGGTGAGATTGCGCGCGCCCTGCTCGATCAGCGCGTCGATCAACTCGGACGGCATGCCGGCCGTGCCGAAGCCGCCGATCATGACGGTCGCGCCGTCGTGGACATCGGCGACCGCCGATTGAAGTGTCTCGAAAATCTTGTTGATCATGTCGAATTTCCTTTGGGGGCGCTACGTGCCGCTGGGCTGACAGCCGTAACCGGCAAGGCTCGCGCGGAAACAGTCTCCGGGCATGCTGGCGACGGCTCGCGAGGGGGAGAGCGGGCTGGCGCCTTCGATTGCTTCGCCGCTGAATTGTTCGTTGCGTGAACAGTGATTCGTTTAGCGAACGCTTCGGCGATTATGGTTGTCCTGTGGGCGGGTTGTCAAGGCAGGGAAACCCCCTTCATCATAGGTCGCCGCGCGCGGCGGCGAAGGTCCGGGATGCCCTCGTCCGGCGCTCGCCCTGCGCGCGAAAATGCCGGCCGCGCAAAATCCCACTATGCTTACGGGCGATTTTTCAACTAGGCTCTATAGCGATACGGCATAAGCATTCCCTTGCACCGCCCGCCCCGCGAGCCATAACAAGCATGTCCGAGACACATCTGGATCTGAACCTGATCCCCTATCTGGTCGCGATGGAAGACACGCGTAACGTGAGCCGCGCCGCCGAGCAACTCGGTGTGAGCCAGCCGCGCGTGAGCACTGCGCTTGGGCGCCTGCGCGAATACTTCGACGATCCGCTGTTCGTGCGCACATCGAAAGGCATGGAGCCGACACCGCGCGCGCTCGCGATCCTGCCCGCCGCGCGCGACGCGTTGCTGCGCATCGAGAAAGGCATGCTCGACGTGCAGGATTTCGATCCGGCGACGAGCACGCACACGTTTTCGATCGCGCTGTCCGACGTCGGCGAAATCGTGTTTCTGCCGCGTCTTTTGCAGCTGTTCGCCGAGTGCGCGCCGTCCGCGAATCTGCGCTCGGTCACGCTGTCGCCGTCGCAAGTGGAACGCGGGCTCGAATCGGGCGATGTCGATCTCGCCGTCGGCTATTTTCCGGACCTGGCGGGCAATAACTTCTTTCAGCAGCGGCTCTTCACGCACCGCTTCATCTGCCTGATGCGCAGCGGACATCCGCTGTCGAAGGGGCCGCTCACGCTCGAGCAATACGTGGCGTCCGGCCATGCGGTCGTGCGCGCCGAGGGACGCAGCCAGGAAGTGCTCGAGCAGTACCTCGAAAAGAAGCGCATCAAGCGACGCGCGGTGCTCGAAACGCCGCACTTCATGAGCCTGCCTTTCATCCTCGCGCGCACCGACCTGCTCGCGACCGTGCCGCACGCGATCGGCTTCGCGTACGTGTCGGAGCATGCGTCGATCATGCTCGTCGAGCCGCCGCTGCCGCTGCCGCGCTTCGACCTGCGGCAGCACTGGCATCGCAAGTTTCATAACGATCCGCGCGGCAGCTGGCTGCGCGGCGTGGTCGCTGAGCTGTTCAACGATGCAATGGACGAATGGCCGAAGTAGCCGTGCGCAGCACGCCCGCGACTGCCCCGGCCGCGAAAGGGGCATCGGCACCTTCAGCGCAAAACATGGAACAATGACCTCAGTTACTGACCCCGCGCGCCGCGCAGCGTCGACGCGCGATCCAGGAGAGCGACGCATGACCAGCAGCAAGGCAAAGAAGACCAAACCCTTAGCAGCCACCGAACGCCCGAGCCGCGAAGAAGCCGAGGCAGCCGTGCGCGTGCTGCTGCGCTGGGCCGGTGACGATCCGCAGCGCGAAGGCCTGATCGACACGCCGGCACGCGTGACGCGCGCTTACGACGAGTTTTTCGTCGGCTACAAGGTCGATCCGCGCGACATCCTCGCGCGTACCTTCTCCGAAGTGGACGGCTACGACGAAATGATCGTGCTGAAGGATATCCGCTTCGAAAGCTACTGCGAGCACCATATGGTGCCGATCATCGGACGCGCGCACGTGGCGTATCTGCCGAACCATCGCGTGGTCGGCATTTCGAAGCTCGCGCGCCTCGTCGATGCGTTCGCGAAACGGCTGCAGATCCAGGAAAAGATGACGGTGCAGATCGCCGATACGCTGAACGAGGTGCTGCAGCCGGCCGGCGTGGGCGTGATTCTCGAAGCCGCGCATCAGTGCATGTCGACGCGTGGCGTACACAAGGCGGGCGTCACGATGGTCACGTCGCGCATGCTCGGTACGTTCCGCACCGATCCGTCGACACGGCGGGAGTTTCTGGCGATCGTCGGGAATCCGGGCGTGGTGGCGATGCCGAATGCCTGATGAGGTGGATCCGGGGGCCGCTTGTGGTTCGTTGACGATGCAGCCCCCGCCCCTGCGAATCCAGCGTGCGCGCCCGCGCGCACTCTCTTCAGCCGCGCCGGCCACCTTGCGGTGGGCACGCGGGGTTGACAGTTAGTTGCGTATTGACGATTGAGGCCGATGGTCGACACCGGCCGTCCACGCATGGCAGCCCAACAGCAGCAGGAGCGCCTCAATTGGTCGAGTTTCCGTTGTCGGCGGTTTCAACCTGGGGCAGCGCAATCGTGTTCGTCAACGTCCTGCTGACGCGCCTCGGCGTACCGATTCCGGCCGTGCCGATGCTGCTGTTCGCGGGCTCGGCGATCGCTGCGGGCACCCTGGCGTTCTGGCCGACCCTCGGCGCGGCGGTGCTGGGCGCATTGATCGGCGACGGCACCTGGTTCGCGGCGGGCCGTCTGTATGGACGCAAACTGCTCGCGTGGCTCGGCCGCTTGTCGCCCGCCGTCGATACGAGGCTGGAAACCGCGCGCGCGCTATTCGAACGCTATGGCGTGCCGCTCGTGTCGATTTCGAAGTTCGTGCCCGGCCTCGGCCTGATCACGCCGCCGCTGATGGGTACGACCGCCGTCGACATCCGCATCTACGCACTATGGGATCTGGCGAGCGTGATCGCGTGGGCGACGTTCTGGCTGCTCGGCGGCGCGGCCGTGGAACGCGAGGTGCATATGCTGCGCACGTTCGTCGAGCAGCGCGGCGGCACGATCGCCGACATTCTTCTTGCGGTGGCGCTCGTCTATCTGCTCTACCGGCTGTATCTGCGATATTACGAACGGCGCCGGTTCACGCGAGCCACGTCGGCCCAAGCCGCGCCGATACTGGCCGCGCCGACGCAGGCCTCATCGGCGAGTGCCGCCGCGTCGAGCATGCCGTCGCGCTGGCGGCGCTCCGGCCGCCTGAGCCGCATGGCGCCGTCCCGCGTGCTCGATGCGCGGCCCGGCGCTCCGCTGCTCGATCTGCGACGCCAGATTCCCGACGCGCGCGCGCTCGATCCGCATTCGCCTGAGCAGATCGACGGCGCGCTACGCACATACGACCTGGTCATCTATTGCATCTGCCCGGACAGCGCGACCGCGCACGAAGTCTCGCAACATATGCGCAGCAATGGCTACACGCGGATTCGCGCACTGCCCGGCGGGCTCGATGCATGGCAGCGGCGCGGCTTTCCGGTGGGCTTGCTGGCTCACGCGGATGGTTCGGCCGCCGATCGGCCGCGCTCGGCGTTGCTGGACGAAACACCAGCGGCGGTGACGTTGCGCGGCTTCGCGCCGCGCAGTGCGGAGCGCGCCTGAATTGCGTTGCGTCGCGACAATCTGGGCCGGGAAGGCGCTCACGCTCACGCGAACGAACGCCTGGCGTTAAGGCGCCGCCCCCGTGCGCGAGCCCCCCTGCGTTGCCGAATACTCGTCCCACTGCGCCGACCGGGTGCGATTGCGCCCTTCGTTCTTCGCCACATACAACTGTCCATCAGCGGCCGCCATCAGCTCGAGTCCGTTCGCGACATCCGTGGCGCTCGGCAGCGCCGTTGCGCAGCCGACGCTCACCGTCACCGCCTGCGGCGCATCGTGTCCGCGCACGATGACCTGGTTTTCCACCTTGCGACGAATCTGCTCCGCGACCGCGAACGCGCCCTGCGCGGTCGTATCCGGCAGCACCACCGCGAACTCTTCGCCGCCGTAGCGCCGCGACCAGATCGGCCGAGCGCCGCGCCACGGACGCGATGCAATCGGCCACCGCGACCAATACCTCGTCGCCGCTCTCATGGCCGTAGGTATCGTTGAAACGTTTGAAGTGATCGATATCGATGAACAGCACCGACAGCGGCTTGTTCTCGCGTCGCGCCCGCTTCCATTCGTCGTCGAGCCGCTTGTCGAGCACGGGGCGATTGCTGAGCCCGGTCAGCGGATCGGTCGCGGCAAGACGCAGCAGCGCGGCCTGCGCGCGCTGTTTGTCGCGCAGCGCGAACGCGAGCAGCCACGACACGAGCACGAACACCGAGCCGAACGAGATGGTCAGCGCGGCGGCCACGCGGCTGCGACGCTGCCACGGCGCGAGCACGTCATCGACAGCGGGCGCGATCGCCACGTGAAGATGCGACGCACACCGTCGACCCGCGAGACCGATACGTAGCTGCCGGAGTCGTGCACCGTCATCGGTGCGAAGGTCGGCGACTTTGCGACGCTGGTGCCGATAGCGCGCGCGTCGAACGGCTTGCGCGCGAGCAGCGTGCCGTCCGCCATCACGATGAAAACCGAGCCTTGCTCGCCGGTGTCGATCCGGTCCAGCAGGTGCTGGAAATACTCGATGCGGATCGCGAGCAGCGCGATGCCGGCAAAGCGGCCTTGCGCATCGTCGATGCGCCGCGTCAGCGCGATCGACAGCTTGCCGCCACGCAGCCGCGACATGAATGGATGCGAGAAATACAGGCCCGCCGCCGGATTGCGCTGATGCACCTGAAAGTATTCGCGATCGTCGAGATGGACGGTGGTGTTGGCGTCGGCGTACTGCGCGGCGGCCACTTCACCGTCGGCGCCGACTATATACGCGCCGCCGAGAAACGCGGCGGTGGTCGCGCGATCGAACAGCATCGCCTGACGCACCGGGACCGGCAGCGTCCAGGTGCGCGGATCGCCCGCGGCATCCACCATCGATTGCAGCGACAGACTATAAACTTCGACGTTGCGCGCGAGATCGGCGGAAATGATCGACACGAGGTTTTGCGACGTCTGGCGCGCATGATCGAGCATTTCGCGGCGGCCTTCGCCGACCTCCACCGCCGTCAGGATCGACATCGCCAACGCGACGAGCGTGCCGGCGACGCCGGCCACCCACGGGCGGTTGCCCACATAGCGGGTCATCCCGGCTCGAACGGCGCGCAACGTCAGGCGCAGCCGATGACGCAGCGAAAGCCCATGCGGTGCCACGCTCCTCGCCTCCTTCGCGGACTATTCTTTCGGACCGCAGCGCGGTGCGCCGTGCATTTTGGGCTGCGGATCCTCCGCGCTAGCGAGGACCGAACGCGCTCTCTCAGCCCAGTAGCTCCGACGCCGCGCGCAAGCGGCGTTTGCGTTTCCTGTCGAGCCAACCCAACGCGGCTTCGATGTGGTCCGCGTCGGCAAGCGACGCGGCATTGTCGCGCAACAGCGTTTCGCTCGCGACGGTATCGTTGAGCATGCCGAAGCGCTTCTGGATTTTTTTCAGGCGCTTGAGCGTGCGCTTATGGCTGGTTTTAAGCACCGGCCCGAAAAACTCGAACAGATAGCGCAGTTTCTTGCCCGCTTTTCTGACATCGTGAAAGGCTGCGTAATTCGAGCGTTTCGCATGGCGCGCGCGTTTGATGCGCTTTTTCAATGAGCGCTCCGACGCCCCTATGCGTCGAGCGGCAAATTTGCGCAGCGCAATAGCCGAATCGTGCGTGGCGTGCAGTTGCGCGGAAGTGGTGGCCAACGCATCGCGCAGCAGGTGTTTGACGTCGGCGTTCAACAACGTCTCGCGGCTGGTCGCCAGTGTGTCGCGGCGCGCCTGCTCGAGCTTCGGCATCAATGCTTGCGCGCCGCCGTCTTGCTGCCTGAGCAACGCGATCAGGATGTCCCAATCGCGCGTTTTACCCGCCGCGGTGGCGAGAAACTTGTAGACCGCGCGTTGCCAGGAATTTTCGCCCTTGTCGAGCAGCGGTGCGAAAGCCCACCATAACGAACGCAAACGCCGCAGTGAAACGCGCAGTTTGTGCAGCGCCTCGGGTGACGCGTCGCCGTGCACCCCGTTGGCGAGCCGGATTGCCTCATCGACGAGCGGCGCGGCATAGGAAGTGAAGGCACGCTGTGCCGGTTCGTCCTCTACCGGCTCGTTGACTGTCGCGCTGTCTTGCTTCATCGACGCTCTCCGGAAACATGACCTCACTTCCAGCGTAGCAAAAATGATGCTCAGGAGGATCGCGGCGCGTATCAGCCGGCTCTTCCCTCGCGCGTTGGCGCGTCGCGCCGGCAGCGTCTATCCTCGACCGATAGGATCGCGCGTTGCACGGTTCGGCGAGTGCTCCGGCGACGATGCAGTGTGCAGTGCGGCAAATGCCGCAAACAGACCTTAGGAGGATGTATGCGAATACTCGTTGTCGGTGCGACCGGCCTGCTCGGTTCGCACATCGTGAGGCTGCTCGCCACCGAGCATGACGTGGTCGGCGCGAGCCGCAAAGGCTCCGAACTGCACGTCGACCTGTCGGACAAACGCAGCATCGAAGCGATGTATGCGCAAGCCGGCAGCTTCGACGCGATCATCTGCGCGGCCGGCTCCGCGAAATTCGCGCCGCTCGCGGCGCTTGGCGACGAAGACTTTTCTTTTAGTCTTGCCAACAAACTGATGGGGCAGGTCAATCTGGTGCGCTGCGGCGTGGACCATGTGTCGCAAGGCGGCTCGTTCACACTGACGAGCGGCGTGCTCGCGCAACAGCCGATGGAAGGCAGCGCCGCGGTCAGCATCGTCAATGCGGGCGTCGAAGCGTTCGCGCGCTCGGCCGCGCTCGAGTTGCGGGGCAAGGCCCGCGTCAATGTGGTGAGCCCGGGGTGGGTCGCCGAAACGCTCGAATCGATGGGCCGCGATCCATCGCAAGGGGTACCGGCGGAAATCGTCGCGCAAGCTTATAAACGCACCCTCGGTGGCAGCGCAAGCGGCGAAGTAATCAGCGCATCGTAAGCGCAACCGAAGCCCGCTCGCCGCTCGTGCTATTCATCACTTGCCTAGTCCGGTTCGGACATCTTACTATTCCCGTCCGCCAGCCTGCGTAGTATTTACCGGCGTGAGCGGCGTAGCATAGGCCGCGCCGCGCCCGCTTTTCCCGCACCCCAATGCCGTCACGTAGTTGTCATCGTTGCGACACACAGCGAAAGCAGCATCAAGAACTCTGCGACCACTTTTTGGGGCTCACGTCATGCCGGAACTTTCGTATCCGCAACCAGGCGCCGCCAGCGGCAAAGGCCGTAGCGCGGGCCTGGTTATTTTCGTTGCCCTGCTCATCGCGGGCGTCGTGTACTGCGGCGTTCATCTGATAGACGATCTGCAGCCCGTACGCGAAAGCTCGGTACTGCCGTATCTGCTGCTCGGTGTCGCGCTGCTGATCGCGCTCGGCTTCGAGTTCGTCAATGGCTTTCACGATACGGCCAACGCGGTCGCCACCGTCATCTATACCCACTCGCTGACGCCGAATATCGCGGTCGTCTGGTCCGGCGCGTGGAATTTTCTGGGCGTGCTGACGTCGAGCGGAGCGGTCGCCTTCGGCGTTCTGCAACTGCTGCCCGTCGAGTTGATTCTGCAGGTTGGCAGCGCCGCCGGCTTCGCGATGGTATTCGCGTTGCTGATCGCCGCGATCATCTGGAATCTGGGCACGTGGTCTTTGGGCCTGCCGTCTTCGAGTTCGCACACGCTGATCGGCTCGATCATCGGCGTAGGTCTGATGAATCAGATGCTGCATGGTGCGAACGGCACCAGTGGCGTGGACTGGAATCAGGCGCTCGGCGTCGGCAAGTCGCTGCTGTTTTCGCCGATCGTGGGCTTTCTGCTTGCGGGCCTGCTGCTGCTGATCCTGAAGGCCGTCGTGCGCGTGCCCGCGCTGTATGCCGAGCCGAAGGGCAAGGAGCCGCCGCCGTTCTGGATTCGCTGCCTGCTGATTCTGACCTGCACGGGCGTGTCGTTCGCGCATGGCTCGAACGACGGCCAGAAAGGCATGGGGCTGATCATGCTGATCCTGATCGGTACCGTGCCCACCGCCTACGCGCTGAACAAGGCGGTCACGCCGGCGCAAACGCAGAACTTCGTCGCGGTCGCGCATCAAACCGCGGCGACGCTGTCGCGCTACACGCAGGGCGCGGTGCCTTCCGCGGATCCGCGCGCCGACGTCGAGGCCTTCGTGCGCACCCGTCAGCTGACGCCCGCCACGCTGCCGGCGCTGCAGCAGCTGACCGAGCAGATCGGTCGCCAGGTCGGCGAGTCGGGCTCGATGGCCGCGGTGCCGCAAGGCATCGTCGATAACGTGCGCAACAACATGTATGTCGCCTCCGAGGCGATCCGTCTGATGCAGAAGGCCAATCAGCCGCAGTTCTCGCCCGAGGACGCGAAGATCATCGCCAACTTCAGAACGCAGATCGACCACGCGACCAAGTTCATTCCGCCGTGGGTCAAGGTGGCGGTCGCGATCGCGCTGGGTCTCGGCACGATGGTCGGCTGGAAGCGCATCGTCGTTACGGTGGGCGAGAAGATCGGCAAACAGCATCTGACGTACGGCCAGGGCGCGTCGGCTGAACTCGTCGCGATGGTCACGATCGGTGCCGCCGACGTCTACGGTCTGCCGGTGTCGACGACCCATGTGCTCTCTTCCGGCGTGGCCGGCACGATGGCAGCCAACGGCTCGGGTCTGCAATGGGCCACGGTGCGCAGTCTGATCCTCGCATGGGTGCTGACGTTGCCCGCGTCGATCGCGCTCGCGGGCGGGCTGTTCTGGGTGTTCCGTTCGGTGTTCTGAGTTCGCCGATCTGGCGGGGCGAAGCACGAAGAAAAGCGCGGTACGCTGATATACGTACCGCGCTTTTTCGTTGGCCAGCTATTTCATACGATCCGCTTTTAATACACCTCGGGCACGATCATCGACTGAGGCACCGGCTGACGGCTATAGTCTTCGTGATAGACACGCGACGGCAAGTCGATCTGCGGATGCTCGATCTCGTGATACGGCACCTGGCTCAGCAGATGCTGAATACAGTTCAGGCGCGCGCGTTTCTTGTCGACGGCCTGCACGACCCACCACGGCGCCTCGGGGATATGCGAGCGCTGCAGCATCACCTCCTTCGCCAGCGTATAGGCTTCCCAGCGGCGCCGGCTTTCCAGATCCATCGGACTCAGCTTCCACTGCTTGAGCGGATCGTGAATGCGGTTCTGGAAGCGGATTTCCTGCTCTTCGTCGGTGATCGAAAACCAGTACTTGAGGATCTGCACGCCGCTGCGCGCCAGCATCTTTTCGAACTCCGGCACCGAGCGGAAAAACTCTTCGTATTCCTCGTCGGTGCAGAAGTTCATCACGCGCTCGACGCCCGCGCGGTTGTACCAGCTGCGATCGAATAGCACCATCTCGCCGCCCGCCGGCAGATGCGATACATAGCGCTGGAAATACCATTGCGTGCGCTCGCGATTGTTCGGCGCGGGCAATGCGGCCACGCGGCACACGCGCGGATTGAGGCGCTGTGTGATGCGCTTGATCGCGCCGCCCTTGCCGGCCGCGTCGCGCCCCTCGAAGATCACGACGAGCCGGTGCCCGGTCGCGACGATCCAGTCCTGCAGCTTGACCAGTTCTCCCTGCAGCCGGAACAGTTCGCGGAAGTACTGCTTGCGCGCCTCGCGATGCTCGGGCGTAAGGCCGGCCGGGCCGTCGATGATGCGGTCGTCGACCTCCATTTCGAGTTCTTCGTCGTAGGCGTCGATGAGGTCTTCCTCGAAACGACGTTGCCGCTCCGCCATCAGTTCGATATCGGGTCTCGGGTCCGGCTCTTTCATTGCGGCTCTCCTCGCAACAGGAATGGGATGGCGCGCGGCGGCTAGCGCGACGCGGTCGCGTTCGATTATCGAAGCGCGAGGTGTCAGCCGTGTTACCGCGTGGGCGGCCGCTGCACATGCGTGGTAACCCCATGATAGCGAGTTTTGCCCCGACTTCCGCCGCTAGGGCAGCGGCCGCGCGAAGCTCAGTTCGTGGCCGTCCGGATCGGTAATATGAAAATAGCGCTCGCCCCACGGCGCATCCGACGGCGCGAACGTCGGCTGCAAGCCTGCCGCCACCGCCCTGGCATAGAACGCGTCGACGTCCGACACGTAGATGATCACGCGCCCCCACCAGTTGACCGGCGCGCGCGCATCGGCGATCAGGTTCAAATACGAACTGCCGAACGCGAACGACGTGAAGGCCTCGCGCGGACCGCCGAACTTGATCGGGAAGCCGAGCGCTTCGTAGAACGCAACGGCGCGCTGCATGTCGCTGGTGGCGAGCGTGATCGCGCTGAGCGACTCGATGCGTGGACCCGGCTGCGGGGATTGCGGCGCTGAAGCGTTAGATGCGGACATGAACAGGGTCTCCGTGGCGCGAGCGAGCGGCGAGCGACGGCCCGCCCGGGAAAGTGTCTCACGGGCAGTGGCCACCGGTCTGGCGGCGCGGCCGGGGCATCGCCCACGCCCCCGGGATGCACTTGAAAACTCGCGCAGCGCCCCGCATCTCGGAGCCCGTCTATCCGGAGCATCGCTATGGGAAGCCGCCCACGCTTCATCGATGACCTGTCGAGCGCCGCATCCGACGCCCCCGGGCCCCAATCCACCGACCTTTTGACCCACGACGACGACGCGCTGCTCGACGCCTACTCCCGCACCGTGATCGGTGCACTGGAGCGCGTGCAGCAGGCGGTCGCGTTTATCGCCGTCGAACGCCGGCTGCCCGGCGACGCGGCCGCGCATGGGCGCGGCGCGCGCGGCGGCACCGGCTCGGGCTTCCTGTTCACGCCCGACGGCTACCTGCTGACCAATAGCCACGTCGTGCATGGCGCGACGCATATCCAGGTGACGCTGGCCGACGGCGCGAAGTTCGACGCCGATCTGGTCGGCGACGATCCCGGCAGCGATCTCGCGGTGCTGCGCATCGGTTCGCCGGAACCGCTGCCGCATGTCGAACTCGGCGAATCATCGAAGCTGCGCGTCGGGCAGATCGCCATTGCGGTCGGCAACCCGCTCGGGCTGCAACAGACCGTGACGACCGGCGTCGTTTCGGCGCTCGGCCGGTCGCTGCGCTCGAACTCCGGCCGCATGATCTACGACGTGATCCAGACCGACGCGGCGTTGAATCCGGGCAACTCGGGCGGACCGCTGATCAATTCAGCGGGTCAGGTGATCGGCGTGAATACCGCGATCATTCCTGGCGCACAGGCCATCTGTTTTGCGACCGCGATCGATACCGCGAAGTGGGTCATCATGCAGATCTTCGCGCACGGTCGCGTGCGACGCGCGTATATCGGCGTGGCCGGCACGACGACGCCGCTGTCGCGGCGCGTGCAGCGCTACTTCGGGCTCGGCACGCAAAGCGGCGTGCGCGTGATGGAGATCGTCAAAGGCAGTCCGGCGGCGCTCGGCGGCTTGCGCACCGACGACACGATCGTCGCGATCGACGCGCAGCCGGTGCAGGATGTGGATGCACTGCAACGCACGCTCGATGCTTCGCGTATCGACAAGCCGGTCAACGTGACGGTGTTGCGCGGCGCGCAGCGGGTGGAGTTGACGGTGACGCCGGTGGAGCAGGCAGGGTGAAGGGGGGATTGCCGGGGGGACTGCGGGGTGGACAGTCAGGCGCCATCCTACCGCAAACCCTACATTAGACTCTACAAGAAATAATTAAAATCCTTATAAATCAATTTATTGAACGATATAATCAACAACATCTAACTCTACATTAAACCCTACACGCCGCCATGACGACCGTCGTATCGTTCGAACCCTTGTTTCCTGAGGACCGTGTATTGGATCCGCTGATCGAGCGCACGACCGAACTCGTCGACTCATCGCAAAAGCTCCTTGCCGTAAGCGGGACGCCATTTGCCGCGGCGCTCGTCCCGCAATTGCGTGCGATGAATTCGTACTACACAAATAAGATCGAAGGCCAGCACACCACACCCGCCAGGATCGAGGCCGCTCTCAAGCGCGACTATTCAGCTGACGTCGCCGAGCGCAAAAAGCAGCGCCTTGCGATGGCGCATATTGAAACGGAATCCTCGCTCGAAGAAGAGTGGGATTTGCTTGCGACGCCCGCCCTGTTCGAGCCCGCACGACTTACGGCCATTCATGAGCGATTTTTTTCCTATTTGCCGGTCGCTGAGAGATTTACCAGCGAGGGCGAACCAATCGTGCCGGGCGAACTTCGCAAATCGGACGTCACCGTGGGCCGGCATCTCGCGCCAGAACCTGAAATGATCGCGCCATTGCTCGATGCATGGGCCAAGCGATATGCGCGCCTACGGATCAAGGACCATCAGTTGATCGGCATCGCCTGCTCGCATCATCGGTTGGCATGGACTCACCCGTTCGCAGACGGCAATGGCCGGGTGGCACGTCTGCATTCACATCTCGCTTTACGATCCGCCGACTTGACGCATGGCCTATGGTCTCCGCTTCGCGGTCTCGCACGCGAACATGAGCTGTACTACGCAAGATTGAGCGAAGCCGACCAGACGCGCCGCAATGACCTCGATGGCCGAGGCAATCTATCCCAGGAAGGCCTGGTGCGTTTCGCGCGGTTCTTTCTCGATTGCTGCCTGGACCAGGTAAGCTTTATGGTTCGCATGACCGAGTTCGATGGTATTGCAGATCGCCTGCTCGATCTATTGCGTTACCTCGATTCGAATCCGTGGATGATCGGCTCCGAAAAATCGGTGATCAAACCGGAGGCCTCGGCACTGGCGATGGAGTTTGTGGCGACGCGGCGTGCAGTCAGCCGCGCCGAATTCAATCAGATACTTGGCGTTACTGATGTTCTGGCTCGCCGGATTACGCGCTCTCTACTTGATATTGGACTGCTCGACTCGCCTTCCCATCGCGGCAATCTCTCGTTCGGACTCCCATTGAAAAGTCTTCGATTTCTATTCCCGAGACTATGGCCCGAAGTCGATCAGGACTAGGCTTATCGTCGAAGAGAATGGCTGCAACCGCCTCTCCTCCCTACCGAACGACCCGCGTCACTCCTCGCCCGCGCGGATCGGCCGCCGCCTCCGGCTCGTTCCCATCGATCCTGATCACCTGAACATCGCCGGTGAATTGCTGCCCCTCCAGCTTGTAGCCCTTCGCCTCGAGTTGCTGTGCGAGTTCGCCCTCGATCGGCTTGTACGGCTCCGAATAGATCGTATTCGGCGGCAATAGCTGGTGATGGAAACGCATCGCGGCGAGCGCATCCGGCAACGGCATGTCGAAGTCGTAGATGTCGTTGATCACCTGGAAGATCGTCGTGAAGATGCGCGATCCGCCCGGCGTGCCGATCACGAGCGCGACCTTGCCGTCCTTGGTCAGAATCGTCGGCGCCATCGACGACAACGGGCGCTTCTTCGGCTCGATCGCATTCACGTCGCTGCCGACCACACCGAACATGTTGGCGGCGCCCGGCTTCGCGGAGAAGTCGTCCATCTCGTCGTTCAGCGCGATGCCTGCCCGATCCACCACGACGCCCGAGCCGAACGCGCCGTTCAGCGTATACGTGTTCGACACCGCGTTGCCCCATTTATCGACCACCGAAAAATGCGTGGTCTCCGCCTTCTCCGGCATCGAGGTCCCGAGCCCCGGCTGAATGCTCTTCGTGTCCGACGGCATATTCGGATCGACCTCGGCCGCGCGCTTGGCCAGATACGGATCGTCGATCAGTTGCGCGACCGGCACCTTGTAGAAATCCGGGTCGCCGAGGTACTGCGCGCGGTCCGCGAACACGCGCTTCTCGAGCTCCGCGATCAGATGCACGTATTGCACGGAATTGAGCGGCACGTTCTTGAACTCGGGCGCGATATCGGCCTTCATCTTCAGCAGTTGCACGAGCCCGACGCCGCCCGAACTCGGCGGCGGCGCGGTGATCACGCGATAGCCGTTCCAGTTCGCCTGCACCGGCTCGCGCCAAACCGCCTTGTACTGCGCGAGATCGGCCTTCGTAATCAGGCCGTGGCCGCGCATCGAAGCGGCGATCAGATCCGCAGTCTTGCCCGTGTAGAAATCTTTCGGGCCCTGATCGGAAATACGCTGCAGGACCGCGGCAAGGTCAGGCTGCCTGAAGATGACGCCCTGCTTCAGATTGCCGAAGTAAGTGTCGAAATTGGTCTTGCCCGCGAAGTTCTTCGCCGCATCGTCGCGCAGCTTCTGCAGTTGCGGGGCGACCATGAAGCCGTCGCGCGCATAGTGAATAGCCGGCGCGAGCACCTGCTGCCATTTCAGCTTGCCGAAACGGCGCTGCGCTTGCCACATGCCGTCGACGGTGCCTGGCACGCCCACCGCGCGATAGCCGACGAGGCTCATGCCTTTGATGATCTCGCCCTTGTCGTCGAGATACATGTTCTTCGTCGCGGCGAGCGGCGCGCGCTCGCGATAGTCGAGGAAATACGGCTTGTTGTCGACGTACAGCGTCATGAACCCGCCCCCGCCGATGTTGCCCGCATCCGGGAACGTGACCGCAAGGGTGAAGGCGATCGCGGCGGCCGCATCGACCGCATTGCCGCCTTCGTTGAAGATCTGCTCGGCGGCATCGGCGCTGTATGAGTCCGGCACCGCAATCGCCGAACCGGCAAGCACGGCCGGTTGCGTCTTCGCGGGCGCTTTCGCGACAGCAGGCGCCGCCTCGAGAAACCCGGTTGAAACGCAGAGGATTGCGATCAGGGCAAGACCGCTGATCGAAGCACTGGTTGAAGCTTTGACGTTGCGAAACAAGTTCATGACCTCCTCATCGACGACGACGACATCCGCATGATGGCTTACGCGCGCCCGCGACGGCCGCGCGAGATCTCATCGCCCGCGTCTCGCGGCAGCCGCCGCGTAATCGGAATCGACAGGCACGAGAACAGACCGACGACGAGAAACGCCGGCCAGAAATCGGAGAACACGATGTTCGGATGCCCTTGCACACGATGCGAAATCTGCAGCACGATGCCCGAGATCGTCACGCCGAGGCCGAGCGACATCTGCTGGATGACGCTCGCGACACTCGTCGCGCGGCCGACGTCGCTGCCCGGAATATCCGCATAGGCCAGCGTATTGAGCGACGTGAATTGCAGAGAAGGAAAGAAGCCGCCCACCAGCACGATGCACCAGATCACCCAATGCGGCGTGCCGGGAAAGAACAACCCGTACACGGCGATCGCGAGACCCGCGCACGCGGCGTTGACCATCAGCACGGTACGAAAGCCGAAGCGTTCGAGAATGCGCGACGCGACCGTCTTCATGAAAATCGAACCGAACGCGGACGCGCACGTGATCGCGCCGGCTCTGAACGCGGTCATGCCGAGCCCTTCCTGCAACGCGAGCGGCAACAGGAACGGCACGGCGCCAAGACCGATCCGAAACAGCGAACCGCCGATCACGCTCGCATGAAAACTTGGAATGCGCAGCAAACGCAGATCGAGCACCGGCAGCGCGACGCGGCTCGCGTACAGCGCATAAAGCAGCAGCAACACGATGCCGGTCACGCACATGCCGACCGATTGTCCCGTCGACACCAGTTCGCCGCCGACCAGCGAGAGCCCGAGCATGAACAGCGAAGCCCCGCTCGCCGACAGCACGAAGCCGAGCCAGTCGAGCCGGCCCGGATGCGGCTCGCGCGTATTGGCGATGTACTTGTTGGTGAGCCAGATGCCGAGCAGGCCGATCGGCACGTTGATCACGAAGATCAGACGCCAGTGCAGATAGGTGGTGATAAAGCCGCCGAGCGGCGGCCCGACCACCGGACCGAGCAACGCCGGCACCGTCAGATAGTTCATCGCGCGAATGAACTCCGACTTCGGCAGCGACCGGAAGATGATGATGCGGCCCACCGGCACCATCAGCGCGCCGCCGATGCCCTGCACGAAGCGCGCGAGCACGAAGGTAACCAGCGAAGTGGAGGCCGCGCACAGCAGCGAGCCCGCCATGAAGATGCCGATCGCGGTGCGGAACACGGTGCGCGAACCGAAGCGGTCGGCGACCCAGCCGCAGATCGGGATAAAAACGCCAAGGCCGATCACATACGCGGTGACCGCAAGCTTCAGCGTGATCGGATCATGACCGAGGTCGCGTGCCAGAACCGGCAGCGACGTCACGATGACCGTGCCGTCCACGTTTTCCATGAACATCGCGCACGCGACGATCAGCGGAACGATGAAAGCGCCTAAAGCGAGCAGCATTGTCATGGCGACGGGTGGCCAGCCATCAATGGAAAGCGTCGATTATGGCATCGCGGCGACAACAAATGTTGTCGCGCGAAGGGATTTTGCCGTATGCCATCGCGCGCTGCCGTGCATCTTCGCGCGCGGCACGGACGCCTCAGCGCGATGCGCTGACGAGCGGCTGCAACTGCGGCAGGATCTCGTTGGCGGCGCGCGCGACGTCGTTCGGAAAGTCGATTTCGATCCACGGCGCACCGCTCACCTCGGCCGTGTCGAACACCTGGCTGCGCTCGAGCAGCAGGTCACGCACCGCCTCTTCGTGCGGCATGTTCGCGCGGCCGCTGTCGATATAGCCCGCGACGATCTGCGTGAAGCGTCGCGCGGTTTCCTCGCGGAAGCGGAAGAAGCCGACCGACTCGCCGATCGTGTCGTACTCCAGATTGACCGCGAGCTGCTTGCGCAACTCGACCGGCACGCCGTCCTTCAGGCACAGCTTGACGGGCTCGTCGCCCGCTTCGAAATCGCGGTCGATCAGCAGACGGTTGACCGACTCGCCCGCCACCAGCGCGCTCAGGATGCGCTCGTCGTACAGCACGTCGGCGTCCATCAGCAGCACGTCGCCGCCGCGCGTCAACGCGTCGGCAACGGTATGCACGGTCAGCACGCTGCCAAGATCGAAGCGCGGATTGAGCACGGTCTCGACCTTGTGCGGCCAGTCGATGCGCGCGAGTTCCGCCTGCACGGATTCCGGCTGGAAACCGAGCGCCAGCACGACGTCGGTCACGCCGGCTGTTTCGAGCATCTGCAGATGCCGTTCGAGCAGGCTCATGCCGTCGAACTGCAACAGGCATTTCGGAAACTGGGCTTGCGGCGGCTGCTGGAGACGCAGGCCGAGGCCCGCTGCGAGAATGATTGCGCGCATGCGCGGTCCTTTGAAAAAAGTACGGAGGTCAATCGGCAACCGGCACGCGCCGTGGAGCGCGCCGCCGTTGCCAGCTTCGTTCGCTGAAGTGCAATACAAGCAGGCCCGGCAGGCCCAGCAGGAGTTCACGCGCACGCTTGGCGAGCGACAACGCCAGCGCCGCGTCGGGCGGCAAACCCACCAGCGGCGCGAGCAGCAGATAGCCGCCCTCCTGCACGCCGAGCGAGCCCGGGATCATGAAGGCCGCGCCGCGAATCGCCTGGCCGATGCTTTCCAGCAGCAGCGCGTCGATCCAGCCGACCGGATGACCGAGAAAACGCAGCGCGAGCCATACCTCGGCCGTGCCGACGACCCATCCCACGAGGCTCAGCGCAAAGCTCGCCGCCACGCGGCCGCGCTCACGGTACAGCGACTGCACGGCGGCATCGACGGCTTCCGCGCGCGTCATCAGCGACGACCAGTCGCGCTTGCCGAACACCTTCGACACCACGCCCAGCAGCCGGCCGAACAGACCGCGCCGCTGCGCGAAGTAGAACGCGGCGATCAGCGCGCCGAGCACGCCGGTCGCAATCAGCGTTGCGGTGCGCAGGTCGTGCAGCGTGCCGTGCGCGGCGTACGCGCCGAACATCGCGAGGCCACCGAGCGCGAACACGATTTGCGCGAGCGCCTGCCAGGTCGTGCTGACGGTGATCGCGGCGGCCGCGTCGCGCAGCAGCATGCCGCGCTGCGACAGTTGACGCACCATCACCACCGGGCCGCCGATCTGCCCAGCGGGCAGCAGGCTATTCACCGACTCGCCGATCCAGCGCGCGGACAACGCATCGCGCAGCGAGGGTTCGGCTCGCGCGGCGCTCGTCGCGCCGCTGGTTGCACCGCTTGCAGGACCTTCATGCGCGCCGTCACGCGAGCGGTGGTCGCGCTTGAACAGCACGGCGATCGCAGCCGCATCGAGCACGAGCGGCACTACGTGGAACGCGGCGACGACCGCGAGCCCCCAGCCGGCTGCGAGCAAGCTCGACGCCACCGAGCCGAAGCCCTGCCAGGCGAGCAGGCCGACGAACAGCGCCGAGCCGATCGACAGCAGAAGCAGGGCCGCCCGACTCACGCGGCGTCCTTGCCGCGCGAGGCCATCTGACGGAACACCTGGCGGAAACCGAAGTACGCGATCGCGTCCTTCATGTTGGAAACGAAGCGGCGCCACGGCCGCATGCTGGGATCGGTGACGTATTCGAACGTCAGCGACACACGCATCTCGTTCGGCCCGGCCGGCGTGATGCGATGACGCAGCTTGTCGCCATCGAAAAACACGAGGCCGCCCGGCGGAATCTGCACCGAGCCCGGCTGGTCCGGCACCTCCGGATTGCGCGTATGCAGTTCGTAGTCGAGCCGGCACGACGATTCGTCGATCACGCCGAGCAGCAGCGTGTAGCGGCGTCCGTCGTAATACGAAGTATCGTAGTGCCAGCCGATATGGTCGCCGGGGCGCGTGTAGTAGTAGAGCGCGTAGGCGTGCGGATCGTCGGCGGGCGACACCTGCAACTGGTCGCCGCTCAGCTGCTCGAGCCAGCCGATCAACTCCTTCGAGCGATACAGCTCGGCGATGAACGGCGCGAGACGGTCGATCGTATGGCGGCTGACACTGCCGCCCTGCTTGTGACCCGGCAGATAGTTGCGGTTCACTTCGTCGAGCAGCGCGCGCGCGCTGTGTACCAGCTGCGCGGTCACTTCCGGCGCGAGGAAATCGTCCAGATACAGAAATGCGTCCTGCGCGGCGAAGTCTTTACGCAGACGCGCGTTGTCGAACGTGCGGGTACGGCTCGCGACCGCGCGGTCGGCATCGGGCGCGGGCGTGAGCGCCGCCACGGGCGTGCCTGACGACACGGGCGCCATC
This sequence comes from Paraburkholderia sp. Cpub6, assembly GCF_014201065.1. NCBI lineage: Bacteria > Pseudomonadati > Pseudomonadota > Betaproteobacteria > Burkholderiales > Burkholderiaceae > Paraburkholderia > Paraburkholderia sp. Cpub6. The sequence continues at coordinate 185,225 of NZ_JACHDM010000004.1, read as the reverse complement.
ACGTCGTCTTCGGCGTGCAGATTCATTTGCTGGCCCACTGTTGACGGGATTCAGACGCGCTGGCGGCCTTGGCCGTCCGGCGAGCGCTACGGCGCGCGACGCGCCAGTAGTCGATCACCACCCATACGGCGAACAGCGGCGCGCCGATCGACGCGACCACCACGAACGGCGCGATGACATTCGTCAGCGTGACGATGGGCAGCAGGTACAGCACGTCCTCGGTTTCGAAGCCCCCCATCGACGCCTGCTTCGTGCCGGCCTTGCCGACCATTTCCTCGATCCGCATGCGCAAAAAGAAGATCAGGGCGACCGCGACGCCAGCCACCGCGCCGAGCACGCCGGGCGCGAGCTTCAAAGCGTCGATCTGCGCGCCGCCGACACCGATACCCATGCCGACGAACAGCATCACGGTCACGAGCGCATCACAGGCGAGGTCGTAAAAATGACCGATGCGGCTCGACTTGCCGCCCACTCGCGCGAGTTCGCCGTCCGTGTGATCGACGAAATTCGACAGGACGATCAGCAGTGCGCCCGCATTGGCCCACGCGAAGCCCCCGTGCGCAAGGCACAGCGCGCCTGCGACGCCGATCAGCAGGCGCAGCGTGGTCAAATGGTTCGGGGTGACCCAGGTGTCGACTAGCGGTGTCACGAGCCGGCGGGCGAGCCGGGCGTCCCACGTACGTGGCGGCGGAACGTTGATTGGAGGTCGGGGTTGCGAAGTCATAAGGCGGAAATATATACGGGATTCTGAAAGCTTGCTGTTATGTCATACGTTTCTCTGCAATTTGCAGATGCCGTTCGTGTGTCCGTCACAAAGCGGAATTCACCGAATCGCTGTACAGTGCGAATCCAGTTGTGCCAGTCACGCGGAATCTGTTCGATGTGCAGCACCGCTCGTGCCCTCCGGGGTATGGCGCAGTGGTTGCTAATCCACGACATCGACTGTTGACGCCCGCCTACGCTCATGAACCGTCTCCTTGTCCCTCTGCTGTTTGCCGCCGCCGCCGCGCTGCCCCTTTCCTCGTTCGCCGTGGAGCTCGACGCGCCGCTGACATGCAATGAGAGCGGCCACCAGTTCATTGCCGATCTGATGCAGCAGCAGCTGATCAAACCGAAGCCAAGTCACGTCGAAAGCAACTCGATCAACGCGTTCTCGCCGATGCCCGATGCGCATCTGACCGCGTTCGGTTTCCGCGTATTCGCGGTGGTGGGCTTCGAAAAGGACGACCCGATGTTCCGGGTCGGCGACGGCGAACCGGTCGCGCAGTCCGCGTATGGCGCGGTCGTGTTCGGCAGCGACGACAAGGTTAAAAGCGCGCTTGAAAACGCCGGCAGCACGGCGATCGTGCATCACGTCGCGCCGCTCATCACCGCGATTTTCTGCAAGCGCAGCTAGGGTTTGGCGAGACGTCGTATTCGACCGTTTCGCCACGATCGTCGATATCTTCGACCACGAGCCAGTTCGAGTGGCCAGTGAAATAGCAGCGCCGCTCTGCCAGCTGCGCCATGATCGCCGGCAGTGTCAGCGACCAGCGGATCCGATCACAACGCAACCGCGCCTACAACCGCCACTTACCCCGGCCGACGAAACTCGTTTGCCACCCACGCCGCGGCGCTCGCCTTGCTGAGCTTGAACGTCGGCGCAACCTGCACTTGCGCGATCTGCTCGCCGAAAATATCGAGCGCGCTCAACAGTGCGTACGGCTCGTCTTCGTCGGGGACGATGTCGAGCGTGATGTCGAGTTCGTCGTTGCCGTCCGCGCTCGGCACGCGCACCGTCTTGTGGAGTTGCGCGCGCAGCTGCTGCTCGTGACGACGCAGCACTTCCGCCGCGGTTTTCACGAGCGTGTTGAACGCCGATACGTCGAGCGGCTTGGGATCCTTCTTGTTGCGGCCCATCGTCCACGGTCCGACGAGCGCAGGCTCCGCCTCGCCGTCCTTGATCATTTCGACGGCCCAGCCTTCGTCGTCTTCGTTCTTGATGATGCGCGCGGTCCAGCCGTTGTCGCGCCACAGACGTTCTTCATGCACGCTGTCGTCCGGTCCGAGGAACTCGGCATTCGTGTCGGTCGAGGGAAAAGGCGTGTCGGTCATCACAGGTTCACTCACTTCGCGGGGCGCACAAACAGATTTCGAACCCGCGATTCTACCTGCCCAGCCCGCTTGGCCCTGCTCGCTCTGACGAACGGACAAGGCGCGTTCGGAACGGCGCCGCCGCTCAACGCGCAAAAAGTTATATTTACCTACGCGACGATTTATAAATCCACTTTAAATGTCAGATAAAAAAACGCGGCCCGAAAGCCGCGTGTAAAAATGAAAAAGACACCCTTTGGTCGAAGGGGTCTATCAAAATTATAAGTGGCATCCCCCCTCGATTTAAGGCTTTCTTCGAAAGACTGCATTGCGCAAAACCGTGGGAATCAGCGCACAGGCCTCGTCCGCTTTCCCCTTGTGCTCGCCGCGAGGCCTTGAGCCGTTACCGCCCGACAACAGCCCCTGACTTGACAGCGCGTCCCGCCATTCATCGTTAAAAATAATTTCCTTTTGCGGACCTGCACTTACGCGATTAATTCACATAATCCCGGATTCGAAAATAAACCGTTGTAAGGCGCGCAATTAAATATCCGCATAGCGGCAATTACACTTCGCTGCGAATCGACAGTCAACGGGGCGCAAGCAGCAGCTCGGTCACAGCAACTGGCAGCAGGGCAGCGGCTCGCTGTCGAACACCTACTTTGGTCTGTGCGGCAGCGAGGACCTCGGCGGCGGTCTGCATGCGAAACAATCTAGCGGCCCACCCGTTTGATAACGACAACCTGGCCAGCACCTTCTCGATCAAGAACGCCGTCAAGTACTCGAGCGCGAACTACGCGGGCCTGACGTTCGGCGGCCTGTACGGTTTCAGCAACGCGGCCGGCCAGTTCGCGAACAATCGCGCATGGAACGCGGGCGCTTCGTACGACAACGGTCCGTTGAGCTTCGCCACCGCTTATCTGCAGTTGAACAACTCGGGCAGCTCCAACCTGAACGGCGCCGTGTCGCAAGGCGACGGCACCGCGGCGATCGCGGCCGGTCTGCAACCCACGTTCGGCGCAGGCATCAACTATTCGTACGGGCCGGCTACCGCGGGCTTCGTCTACACGCACACGCAACTTGACGGCATCATCGGCGTGAACGTCGGCGGCGCGATGCTGCCGGGCCTCGCGGGCACCAACCTGCATCTGGACAACTACGACGTGAACGGCCGTTATGCGCTGACGCCGGCATTGAGCGTCGCCTCGTCGTACACGTTCACCGACGGCAAGATGAGTGGTTCGAACGGCTCGGGCGATCCGAACTGGCACACCGCGTCGCTGCAGGGCGATGACTCACTGAGCAAGCGCACCGACGTGTACCTCGAAGGCGTGTACCAGCATGCATCGGGCGAACTCGGCGAGTTCGGCGCGAACGTCGCGGCGATCAATACGCTGGCGCCGTCGTCGACCGGCAACCAGGTCGCCGCGGCAGTCGGTCTGCGCCATCGCTTCTGACGGCGCTTCTCACCACGCTTTTCATGCAGGCATTGCGCCGCGCGGCCATCCCCGCGTGGCGCGGTCGAACCCACGCGACACGATCACGTTCGGGTATTTTCATGGGCCTTACGGTTTGCCGTCAGACCAATAAACGCATGGCCGCGCTAGTGGCTAGTGACTACGTCGACACATGCTCGGTATACTGCCCCGGCCGCCGTGCGACGCCGCGAAACCGCGCCGCCTGCGCGGCAGCTTCGTCGCGAAGCATCGCGCTGTACGTCAGCGCATCGCGCTTCGCCCGTGCCTCACCTTCCCATGCATGACCGGGAATGCCGACGATCGGATCATGAAAAGACTTCTCCTGCTTGCCCCAGCTGTCGCCCTCACCGCCACCCTCGCCGCTTGCGGTTCGTCGGGCGGCCCCGCGCGCGATGCGTCCGCACCGCTCGTGTACGTGTCGTCGTCACGCACGCCTGCGTCCATCGCCGCCTGCCTCGAAGAACGTCTGCCGCGCGTGCGCACCTCGCACGCCGGCGCGGCGACCGAACTTGCGGTCGGTGCCGATTCGCACAACTCGTACTTCGTCACGCTGACCCCGCTCAACGGCAACACGGTCATCAAGGTCGTGCATCCGGCCAATGCGCCCGACGATCCGCCCGAAGAGGAGATGCGCTTCGATATCGCGCGCTGCGCGACCTGAGCAGCGCGGCGCGCCTGGACGCCGACCGCGTCATGCACGGAAGGCCGATGCGCGAATTTTTATCTCGCACATCGGCTATTTTTTTACGCGCTCATCTGCGAACATAGCCGCCCTTTGTTTTTCGCGCGGCACGTGTGCCGCGAGGTTCGATGGCATCCAGCAAAGCGCATCATGCGACCGGTTTCGCAGCCGGCATCATCGCGGCGGCGATCGTCGCGCGCAGCGGCGGCGGTCCGTTTCATGCTGGCGTGCTGCTGAGCTTCATCGCCGGCGTGGCCGGCAGCACCGCGCCGGACTGGCTCGAAGTCGCATGGTGGTCGCGCGCGCGGCGGCTGTGGATCACGCATCGCACGTTGACGCATTGGGGCATCGGCTGGCTCGCGCTGCTCGCGGTGTCGTATCACACGCTCGGACATTCGATCTTCGCGGCGCCCGCGTTCGGCTTCGCGTGCGGCGGCCTGATGCATCTGCTCGCCGACTGGCCGAATCCGCTCGGCGTGCCGTGGATCGCCGGGCGACATTCGTTGAATCTATGGAATAGCGGGCACTGCGATCTGATCGTCGTCGCGGCGTCCTGGGCGGCCGCGTGGCTTATCGGCGAGCACGTGTGGCTGCATGGCATGCATGCGTTGCCGTGGTTGCGCCATTGGCCGATCGGCTAGGCGCAGCGCGATGCTATCGGCCCGGCGTGCGGGCGCGGCGGCTAGCCGTGCATCATTGCCGTCCGTTGTCGGTGCGCTCTCCTTCGCGGACCTTGCCTTGCGATACGCTGCTGCCCGGCGGCACGCTATGCGTGAGCCACACGTTGCCGCCGATCACCGACCCGCGCCCGATCGTCACGCGTCCGAGAATCGTCGCGCCCGCGTAGATCACGACATCGTCCTCGACGATCGGATGCCGGGCGTTGCCCTTGATCAGCGTACCGTCCTCATCGGCCGCGAAGCTCTTCGCGCCGAGCGTGACCGCCTGGTACACGCGCACGCGCTCGCCGATGATCGCTGTCTCGCCGATCACCACGCCGGTGCCGTGATCGATGAAGAAGCTCGGCCCGATCGTCGCGCCCGGGTGAATGTCGATGCCGGTCGCCGAGTGCGCGATCTCGTTGATGAAGCGCGCGAGCAGCGGCACGCCGAGCCGATGCAGCGCATGCGCGAGCCGATGATGCGTCATCGCCCACACGCCCGGATAGCACAGCAGGATTTCGGTGATGTGCTGCGCGGCGGGGTCGCCGGTGTACGCAGCCTGGATGTCGCTGACGAGCAGCGCGCGTATGCCCGCCAGCTGCGTCGCGAACTCGCGCGCCACCGCGAACGCGCGCTCCCGCAACTCGGCGTCCGGCGTCTCGCCGAACTCGGGCAGGAAGCGCAGCGCGCGGCGAATCTGTTCGGCGAGCAGCCGCAACGTGCTTTCGAGCGTGTGGCCGACGTAGTAGTCGACCGTTTCGTCGGTTAGATCGGGCGCGCCGTAATGCGTCGGAAACATCGCGGCGCGCAGACCGGCCACGATATTGACCACCGCTTCGCGCGATGGCAATTCGCGAATGCCGAGCGGATGCCGCGTGCGATGCAATTGCTCGCGCGAGGCGCGCAGGTCGGCGACGATCTGTTCAAGGCCCCAGTTATGGGAAGGCTCATTGGGCATAAGGGACGGCGCCGTGCGGCGTGCACGGTTCGAAGTGGTTATCGAGCAGAGATTACCGCGTTTTAACGGTGCCCGCCCGGCAGCGTGCAGGTCGGCTCGGATTCATTGCGTCGACGTGCACTGGCACGCACGCATCGTTTCCTGACTTCAGATAGTCAGACTGCTCGCGTCGATCCAGCGCACTGCCCAATCGCGCGCGTGCGCGATGGCGGCGGCTTCGTCGGAGAAGCGCAGTTCCGTGGGAAAGAAACGGTTAGCGACCAGTTCGCCGTCGCTCGAGCGCGAGATCACCACATACGGTTGCCAGGAGCCGTCGCCCGAGCGCGCCGGTTCGCAATTCAGAAGATAGCCGCGATGTGTGAATGCAGCATCGAAGTGCATGAGTCACCCGCCCCTGAAGCCCCGTAACATTTTCTCAGTCGCGCGGCCATTTGTTTGTTAGTTTTTCCGACCATGCTGGAACAGCCGGAGCATGCCGCCAATTTATCCGCGCGTCGGTCGCAGGAGTAAGATGATACTCTGTAGAAAATACGCGTCCATTAAAAAAAACGAAATGAATCGCGGACGTCATCGCCATTCAATCGCGAGGCAACGCCACTCGCATCGAAGGATGGCGGACAACGCATCGCGACTCTCGCGCACCGCGGCGCCGTGTCAGTCGGAACGGCTTTTGCTCTTTTCTTCGAATGTCCGCTTCAGGAGAATGCACGATGAACAGCGCGATCAGCAAACCCGAAAACGCCGGTACGAAACCGGACCCGAAGGACCCACGAAGCACGGACCTGCACAACGACCGCACGCACGACAGCACGGTCGACACCGACGGCAAGAACCGCGAAGCGGCCCGTCTGGCGGGCCACGGCGCGATCTCACCCGACGCGGTCACGACCAGCAATGCGACGCTCGACAACAGCGTGCCCGAGTCGCTCGATGGCATGGCCGGCTTCGACAGCAGGGTCGGCGGCAACCACCTGCTGCTCGCGCTCGAGCCGGGCTACTCGGTGATCGACAAGGGCATGGCCGAGCCGCTCGACGTCTACTCGGCCGACCATCAGTACGACGACCCGCGTCCGGTCGGACAGCGCCACGATCGTGGCCGCATTCACTATGCGCTCAATCATTTGCGGCCTGCGCGCGTAATCGAATTACATCGGGTGAAATAGGCGCGCGCGTATCATCCCTTTATACGCGCGCGTTTGAATTACCGGGTTTATTCCGATTTATCAGGCAATCACGCAGCACGCACTGTTTTATTCTGGTGCGTGCTTTGCTTGGTTTAACGTGGGTTCGTTTAACGGAGTTGCGGATGAAAAGAATCGTCGTCATCGGTGCCACGGGCACGCTGGGCCAGGCGATCCGCGCGGAGCTGAAGGCGCGTCACGAAGTGATCGAGGTGGGCGCGACGCGCGGGCAATATCACGTCGATAGCACGGACCCGGCGAGCGTCGAGCGGCTGTTTCGCGACATCGGCAAGGTGGACGGCGTCGTCACCGCGACCGGCAAGGTGCATTTCGGTCCGCTGGAGCAGATGAGCATCGAGCAGTTCCGGGTCGGGCTCCGCGACAAGCTGATGGGCCAGATCAACGTCGTATTCGCGGCGCTGCCGTATGTGAACGACGGCGGATCGTTCACGTTGACGAGCGGCATTCTGGGCGACGAGCCGATCCCGCAGGGAGCGAGCGCGACGACCGTCAATCTCGCGCTCGAGGGCTTCGTGCGCGGCGCCGCGATCGAACTGCCGCGCGGGCTGCGCATCAACGTGGTGAGTCCGACCGTGCTGACCGAGTCGATGGAAGCTTACGCGCCGTTCTTTCGCGGCTTCGAGCCCGTCAGCGCGCAACGCGCGGCGCTTGCTTATCTGCGCAGTGTGGAAGGGGCGCAGACGGGGCGCGTGTATCGCGTGGGGTATTGAACCTCAGTGAATCTCCGGCTCGCCCGAGCTATCGGGACTTACGCCGCCGCGCTGCAGGAAGTCGAAATCGCAGCCTTGATCCGCCTGCATCACGTGCGCCTGATGCAGGGCGCCATAGCCGCGCTCGAAGCGCGCAGCGGGTTTGACCCACGCGGCCTTGCGGCGCGCGAGTTCTTCGTCCGATACCAGCAGATTCAGCCTGCGGCGCGGCACATCGAGCTCGATCAGATCGCCGCTTCGCACCAACGCCAGCGGCCCACCGACGAATGCCTCGGGCGCCGCGTGCAGCACGCACGCGCCATAGCTCGTGCCGCTCATCCGCGCGTCAGAGATGCGCACCATGTCGCGCACGCCTTTTTGCAGCAGCTTGCGCGGAATCGGCAGTTGACCCCATTCGGGCATGCCCGCGCCGACCGGCCCCGCGTGCTGCAGCACGAGCACGCAGCTTTCGTCGATGTCGAGCGCGTCGTCGTCGATGCGCGCGGCCATGTCGTCGTAGTCGCTGAACACGACCGCACGGCCCGTATGCACGAGCAGATGCGGCTCGGCCGCGCCCGGCTTGATCACGGCGCCGTCGGGCGCGAGATTGCCGCGCAGCACCGCGAGGCTGCTGTCGCGCAGTAGCGGATTCGTGCGGCGGCGGATCACGTCGTCGTTGAAAATGCGCGCGCCGGCAAGGTTCTCGCCGAGCGTGCGGCCGTTCACGGTTTTCTGCGAGCCGTCGATCAGTTCGCCCAGTTCCGCGAGCAGCCCGCGCAAACCGCCCGCGTAGAAAAAGTCCTCCATCAGATAGGCGCCGGTCGGTCTGATGTTCGCGAGCACGGGCGTGCGGCGCGCGATCTCGTCGAAGCGGTCGAGCGTCAACTCGATGCCCGCGCGCCGTGCAAGCGCGATCATATGCACGACCGAATTGGTCGACCCGGACAGCGCGACACAAGTCGTCACCGCGTTATCGACCGATGCCGCCGTGATCAGGTCCGACGGCTTCAGATCCTCCCACACCATCTCGACGATACGCATGCCGGTTTTCGCGGCCATCTGCGCATGCCGCGAATCGGGCGCGGGAATCGACGCGAAGCCGGGCAGCGTGAAGCCCAGCGCTTCGGCCGCGCTCGTCATCGTCGATGCGGTGCCCATCGTCATGCAGTGACCGGGCGAGCGCGCGATGCCACCCTCGACGCCCTGCCAGTCGTCCGGCGTCAGCGTGCCCGCGCGCAGTTCGGCCCAGTAGCGCCACGAATCGGAACCCGAGCCGAGCGTCACGCCGTTCCAGTTGCCGCGCAGCATCGGGCCGGCAGGCAGAAAGATGGCGGGCAGATCCATCGAGATCGCGCCCATCAACAAAGCGGGCGTGGTCTTGTCGCAGCCGCCCATCAACACGACGCCGTCGGCGGGATACGAGCGCAGCATCTCCTCGGCTTCCATCGCGAGGAAATTGCGGTACAGCATCGTGGTGGGCTTCTGGAACGGCTCGGACAGCGTCTGCACAGGCAGCTCGATCGGAAAGCCGCCGGCCTGCCAGATGCCGCGTTTCACTTCCTCGACGCGCTGCTTGAAATGCGTGTGGCACGGATTGATCTCGCTCCACGTGTTCAGAATCGCGATGACCGGCTTGCCCGCGTATTCGTCGCGGTTGTAGCCCATCTGCGCGGTGCGCGAGCGGTGGCCGAACGAACGCAGATCGTTCGCGCCGTACCAGCGATGACTACGCAATTCCTCGGGGGTCTTTCTCTTCGTCAACGTCTACTCCACGATTGGCGCTGACCATGCGTCAGCGCCTCTGTTCTTTCACGCGGGACACGATCTGCGTCGGGCTCACGAATTGTAGTGCGATCAGCACCCAGATCAACGTGATCGCCATATAGATCATCGCCATCGCATCGATCGATTGCGGCGCGCGCACGCCGGTCGAAAACACAGCGTAGTACAACGCGACCACCAGCGTTTGCGTGGCCGGACCGGCCGTAAAAAACGTCAGCTCGAACATGCCGATCGTGCGCACCAGCACGAGCAGCCCCGCCGCCAGCATGCCCGGCACGAGCAGCGGCAGCAGCACGTAACGGAAATAGCGGAACGTGTTCGCGCCGAAAATGCGCGCGGCCGCTTCGAGATTCGGATCGATCTGCTCGATGAACGGCGTCATCACCAGAATCACGAACGGCAGCGCCGGTACCAGATTCGCAAGAATCACGCCCCATAGCGTCCCGGCGAGTCCGACCTTGTACATCGCGGTCGCCATCGGAATGCCGTAGGTGACGGGCGGCACCATCAACGGCAGCAGAAAGATCAGCATCGCAAGGCGCTTGCCGCGGAATTGCACGCGCGCGAGCGCATACGCAGCCGGCACGCCGAGCAGCACCGACAGCAACACGACCGCGCCGACCACCTGCACGGTCACCCACAGCACGCTCGCGAGCTGGAAGTCGCTCCACGCCTGCGCATACCAGTGCAACGTGAAGCCTTGCGGCAACGCGGTGCCGAACCAGCGCGTCGCGATCGAATTCACCGCGACGGTCGCAATCAGCAGCACGACGTTGATCAGGAAGAACGCCATCACGGCCCACACCAGCACCTGCCAGATGCGGCCCGGCAGATTCGCGCGCTGACGCGCACGTTGCGCTGGCTCGCGGGCGCCGTCGCCCGGCTGAGGCGCCGCGGAAGCGGAGGTGGACGCGGACCAGTCGGGCCGCGTCGCGCGACGATCGGTCGTCATCAGCCTTTGCCTCCCGTTACGGGACCACGATAGAACCAGCGGCGCGCGCCGAGCAGCGCGGCGACCACCAGCAGTTGCACGAAGCCCATCACCATCGCGATCGCCGATGCGAGCGAATAGTCGTAGCTCTCGAACGCGGCTTCGGCCGCGGCAATCGACATCACGCGCGTCGGACCCGCGGGCGCGCCGAGCAGCACCGCCGACGGAAACACCGAGAACGCCTGCACGAACGACAGACACGCGGCCATCGTGAGCCCCGGCACGAGCAGCGGCAGATAGATGCGGCGAAACTGCTGCCACGGACTCGCGCCGAGCGTCGCGGCCGCGCTTGCGAGCGTCGGGTCGATGCCGGTCACGTACGACAGCGTCAGCAGAAACGCGAACGGAAAGCCCGACACGATCAGCGACAGCAACACGCCCGTGAAGTTGTGCGTGAGCCGCACCTCTTGGGTGTACAGATGCAGCGCCTGCAACGCCTGCGGCAGCCAGCCGTGCGGACCGAAGTACGTGAGCATGCCGTCGGCGATCAGCACGGTGCCGAGCGTCACCGGGATCACCAACAGCGTCGTGACGATCTTCTGATACCGCGAGTAGCGGCGCAGCGCGAACGCGACTGGCACCGACACGCCGACGTTGATCAGCGTGGCCGGCACCGACAGCTTCAGCGTAACGAGAATCGTCGGCCACATCGACGTGTCGGTGAAGAACGTCAGATAGTTGGCCCACACGCCGCCGCCGTTCATCGGCCGGAACGACAGCGCGAGACCATACGCGAACGGATAGATGAACAGCGCGACGATAAAGAGCAGCGCGGGCGCGACGAGCCAGGCCTTGGCATCGCGCGGCGCGCGAGACGTAAGCGGGGGGACAAGCGTCGGCGTGTTCATGCGGCCTCGGCGTCGTAGACGAGCACGCACGACGGCCGCACGCGCAGCGTGATGCGCTCGCCCTCCGCGCATTCACCGGTCACGCGCGCCCACACGTCGCCGAACGCGGTCTTCACGCGCAGCAGCGAATCGTGGCCGCCATACTCGACCGCGTCGATCAGCGCCTCGAACGCGTTGTCGGCGCCGGGCTCGGCGCGCTCCATGTCTTCGGGGCGCAGCGCGACACTCACGCGTTTGCCGTCGAAGCCGGCCATCGGCGTGCCGATGAGCCGCACGCCGTTAGCGCTGACCACGACGCCATCGCCTTGCATGCCCTCCAGCGTGAACTCGGCGACATTGCGATAACCCATGAAGCGCGCGACATGCAGATTGCGCGGCCGCGTATAGACCTCCTTCGGCCTCGCGACCTGCTGCACGACGCCCTCCCTCATCACGACGATGCGATCGGCCATCGACAGCGCTTCGTCCTGATCATGCGTCACGTACAGCGTCGCGCGTTCGAGCTGCGTATGGATGCGGCGAATTTCCGCGCGCATTTCGATGCGCAGCTTCGTATCGAGATTCGACAGCGGCTCGTCCATCAGGATCAGCGGCGGCTCGATCACGATCGCACGCGCGATCGCGACACGCTGCTGCTGGCCACCGGACAATTGGCCGGGCAGCTTGTGCTCATGACCGGTCAGTTGCACCAGTTTCAAGGCCTCGCGTGCACGGCGCGCGATCTCGCTTCTGCCGACGCCGCGCATTTTCAGCCCGAAGCCGACGTTCTCCAGCACGCTCATATGCGGAAACAGCGCGTAGTTCTGGAACACCATGCCGAAGCCGCGCTTTTCCGGCGGCAGCACGTCGATGCGCCGCTCGTCGAGCCAGATGCCGCCGCCGGTGAGCGGCTGCAATCCGGCGATGCAGTTCAGCGCCGTCGATTTGCCACAACCCGACGGCCCCAGCAGCGCGATGAACTCGCCGCGCCGGATCGTCAGATCGAGACCCTGCAGCGCGGCGATCGCGTGGCCTTGCGCGTTGGTGAAACTGCGGCTCACCGAATCGAGCCGCAACTGCTCAAAGTGATGCTTCATGGCGGTTTCCTGATCCGCGTGAGGCGACGGATATCGCGAGTGCCGCGCGTGCGGTGGGCGCGGCGCATCAGGCAGTTAAGCCGAGGCGCGTGATCGCTGAAAACATGCAGCGCGGCGGTGCCTCACGCCGCGCTGCGTTTCGCCTCGTTTTCCGTCGCAATGGAGAAGGCCTAACGGGTCTTCTGCGCGCCGATGTCGCTATCCCACTTCCTGAAGGCGGCGACCATCGCTGCTGCATTCAGCGGCAAAGCATGCGGACGATCGGCCAACAACTTCGCGTATTCGGGCCGGCCATACTTTTGCAGTACCTCCTGGCTATGCGCGGGCGCCTGCTCGACGGAGACGCCCTTGATCGCGGGGCCAGGATAGAAGTAGCCGTCGTCGTAGGTCAGCGCCTGCTGCGCGGGCTCCAGCATGAAGTTCATCATCTTGTACAGCACGTCGAGCTTTTCCTTCGGCACGCCCTTCGGGACCACCATGTAGTGCGCGTCGTTGACCCACGTCATGTTGTCGAACGGCTGTACGCGGAATTCGGCCGGCACGATGCCGAGCGCGCGCGGATTGATATCCCAGCCGGTCACGGTCACGGTCATGTCGCGCGTGCCTTCGCCCAGTTCCTTCATCACCGCCGAGGTACCGCCCGGATAGTACGGTATGCAGTCGTTCAACTGCTTCAGGAACGCCCACGTCTTGTCCCAGCCGTGCACCGGGTCCTGCGGGTCCTTGTCGCCGAGCACGTAGGGCAAGCCCATCAGGAACGTGCGGCCAGGACCGGAATTGGCCGGCCGCGCGTAGATCAGCTTGTCGGGGTGGGCCTTGCACCATTGCAGCAGTTGCTCGGGTGTCTTCGGCGGATCGCTGACCTTGGCCGGGTTGTATTCGAGCAGCGGACCAGCCGGCATATACGCGACCTCGAGCCCGTAGCCTTGCGCGAGATCCTGCATCTTGCGCGGGCCCGGCGCGTACTTGTCGAGCACGCCGGGGAACTGCGCCGCGTTGTCGGGCAGCAGCTTGATCCACAGGTTCTGTTCGATGCCGGCCGCGAGCGCGTCGGTGCCGGTCAAAACGAGGTCGATGTCGGAGCGGCCCGCGGCCTGCATCGCCTTGATCTTGCCGGGCAATTGCGGCGCGGGCGCGTTCGTGAACGTGATGTTCGCGACGAGATTCGGATTCTTCGCCTTGAACGCCTCGAAGCCCTTCTGCGTGAGTTGAAGATCGCCGGCCACGTCGACGATATTGATCGTGACCGGATCGGCCGCGTGCGCGGCAAGGGTGAACGCCGCGCTCGCGGCGATACAGACGGATACCAGCTTGAACGACAACCTGTGCGAAACAGTCATTGCGTCTCCTCGCTTCTTGGTATGGAAGCCCGCTGGTCGATGCGTTGCGGGCGGTGTCTTTCTACCAAGGGAACATAGCGAAGCGCAACAGCCGATGTCAAGCAAATAGTCGAGAGCGTGGGTCGGGCGAGAAAATGGTCGTTTTACCTGAAATCCTTGTCGTTCAATGCCCGGCACCGCGGGCTAAGGGCAAACCCGAGCCCTCGCCGCGATAGCAATACATGTTGTCTGGTTAGCGGACAACTGCTCAACCTCCGCGCACGCCCTGCGTATTGACGAACAGCGAATACAACCCGTGGCTCGCCGCCATGAACAGCCGGTTGCGATGCCGTCCGCCGAAGCAAACGTTCGCGCAACGCTCTGGCAACGCGATGTGGCCGAGCGGCTCGCCTTGCGGGCTGAACACGCGCACGCCGTCGAGCTCGTCGGTGCCCATGCCCCACCCGCACCACAAGTTGCCATGCGTGTCGACACGAAAACCGTCCGGGGTGCCTGGCCCCGCGTCGATCAGCACGCGGTTGTTCGACAGCGTCGTGCCTTTGCCATTGGCCTCGACATCGAATACGCGGATCTTGCGCGGCTCGCCGCGCGATTGGACCACGTACAACAGCGATTCGTCCGGCGAGAACGCGAGACCGTTCGGAGCGAGCACGTCGTCGATGACCATCGACACCTCGCCCGACTGGCCGTCGATCCGATACACGCACGCCTTCAGCTCGGACTGCTGCTGCTCGCCCTCGTAGAAACCTTCGATGCCGAAGGTCGGGTCGGTAAACCAGATCGAGCCGTCCGATTTGACGACCACGTCGTTCGGCGAATTGAAGCGCTTGCCCTGATAGCGATCGGCGAGCACGGTGATCGAGCCGTCGTACTCGGTGCGCGTCACACGCCGCGTCAGGTGCTCGCAACTGACGAGACGCCCTTCGCGATCGCGCGTATGGCCGTTCGCATTGTTCGACGATTGACGGAACGTGCTGACCGCGCCCGTCGTTTCGTCCCAGCGCAGGATGCGGTCGTTCGGAATGTCGCTCCACAGCAGATAGCGGCCATCGCCGAACCACACCGGCCCCTCCGACCAGCGCGTGCCCTGATACAAGCATTCGACCGACGCCGACGCGATGATCAACGACTTGAAGCGCGGATCGAACACACGGATGGAGGGATCGGGATAGCGTCGGCTGTGATCGGTCATGGGGTTGTCTGCGTATCGGAGCGGTTCGATTGGATGGGCGCGAACTCGCGCTCGAGAGCGAGCAGCGTGCGCGCGGTCTGCGCGATCTTCGCATGATGCTCGCGCGGTGTCGAACTGAGCAGCGGCTGCAGCGGCCCCATGTCGGCGAGGCCCGTGAACGTGATTGCATCGTGCAGCACGCGGATCAGCGAGATGTCGTTGCGCAGCGTTTCGAGCGGCATGAACGCATCGTACAGACGTTGGGCGGTGTCGTGATCGGCGCTATCGGCGCTCCGGCCGCTTTGCACCGCGCGCAGCAGCGCCATCACCATGCTCGGCGCGATACAGCCGCTTCCGGTCGTCCACGCTGCGAGCCCGAACTCTCGCAGATGCACGAGCGCCGGCCGCTCGCCCATGCCCGATACGATCTTCGCGGCCGGCACGCGTTGCAGCAGCCGGCGCAGATACGGATCGTCAGCGGGGTTGTCGCGCGGGATCGCATACTTGACCGCGCTCAGCGTCCCACGCTCGACGAGCCGCGCGAGCGTATCGACAGCGACGTAGTTTTCGCACTTGATATACAGCGTGAGCGGCATGCCGGCCGTGTCGGCGATCCGCGTGAGGCCCGTCTCGACGCCCTCGGACGTCGTGAAGCCGCCGAGCGGCAGCACCATCGCCGTGCGGTAACGCGTCTGCGCGAGGATGCGCGCCTGATCGAGCATCTTGCCGTAGTCGGGACCCAGCGCCGGAATCACCCGTGTCCCGGGACCCGCGGCCTCGGCGAGCAGGTCCAGCAGCTCGCGGTATTCGCTGACCGCGACGTGATAGAGGTTCGCATTGCCGCCATACAGCAGCGTGCGTACGCCGCCCGCTTCGATATGGCGGATAAGCGCGAGATTCTGGGCAGGGTCGAGCGTGTAGTCGGCCCGGCGCGCGAGCGGCGGCACGGCCATGACCGACGCGGCGAACTCGCCGTCGCTAAGCGGTGATTCGTTCATGATGGTTGACGCGGAAACGCGCTAGGCGGAGGTTTCACGGTAGCATCGGCATCGCAATGTTGTCAAACAACCTGCGCGTGACGATCGCCCAGCATGCCGTCGGCGGCGAATTGCGCGGGAGCCGATCACGAAATTTCCTTTTGTATAACAATGAAGCGGGCCCGTAGCCAGCGGAATCGGCGCAGGCTTTTTTTGGCAACAAGGACGCGGCGAGCAATAACCCGCTTTCCCAGATAATCGAGTAAATACGATTTAGTTTAAAGCGCGACGAAATAATGCTGTCAACGAAACATATTAAAATCTGTCGCCGGATGCCGATTAGCCGCGCCGCGCACCCGAGAAGCCCGGCCGGGTTAAAGATTTATTTCAATCAGCATAATAATAGGCGACGCCCGCGTTGCTATCACGTGGCGGCTATCGTTTACCCCGCGGAGCACCGGCGCATTGCGTTCGAGTTTTTAGTGATAGATTATGCGGACCAAAAGAGCGGACCGAAGTTTGTCTGCCAATAACCGCGAACGGGATGTTTGCGAGCCTGAGAGAGCCAAAAAATTGTCGCTACACTTTATCGAGCAGATGGCACCGCTACTGGACGCCGCCGACGAGGCGGAATGGTTCGGCGTGATTACGGGCTTTGCCGAAACGTGGGGCTTCGACAAGATTCTGGTCGCGATGCTGCCGCGGCCAACCATGCGTCTCGAGGACGCTTACCTGCGCAGCACTTACGCACCGGCATGGCGCCAGACGTACGACGAGCAAGGCATGGTGCATATCGATCCGACGGTCGCACACTGCCTGTCACGCTCATCGCCGCTGGTCTGGACGCCCGAGATTTTCGCCAGCCCGGCGCAGCAATCCCTGTATGAGGAAGCTCGCTCGTACGGCCTCGGCGCGGGCGTGACGCTGCCAATTCATGGGCCGAATCTGGAAGCCGGCATGATGTGCTTCGTCAATGACGACAAGCCGTCAGACGGGTTCAGGCGCCATGTGAACGCCGCGTTGCCGAACCTCGTGCTGTTGCGCGACCTGGTGATCGACACCAGCAAACAGCATCTGAATTCACATGCGCAGACCTTGATGCCGAAGCTCACGCCGCGCGAGCGCGAATGTCTGAAATGGACCGCACGCGGCAAATCCACGTGGGAGATATCTCACATCCTGAGTTGCTCGGAAGCGGTGGTGAACTTCCATATGAAAAACATCAGGGCGAAATTCGGCGTGAATTCGCGGCGTGCGGCAGCCGTGATCGCGGCGCAGCTTGGGCTTATTGACCCGGGTTGAGCAGCGCGGCCGCGTCGCGGCTGTACATCACACGCTCGGCGCGACCCAGATCGGCGTCCGACACGGTCTTCATGAAGTACAGACCCAGCAGGATCGACACCGGCGCCGGGATCTCCGCGCCCGACTCGAAGCGGCTGCCGCGCGATTGCGTGACGCCGAAGCGAGCCCAGAAACGGCGCTGGCTCTCTTTTTTCTTCTTCCGATAGGCAATGATCAGAACCCGATCCACTGCCGAAGAGACCTCCGAAGGACGCGCCTGGAGGTGGGTTTGCGGTTGCCAGTGATTGTCGAGGAGTTCCATTTTGGACCCTTGTAGGTTGGGGGCGGAGACGAGTCTGAATTCTGATATACCCGATAAGCATCCACACCTATCCAGGTAGGTAGGTGGCGTAAAGATTCAGAATGCATAAGTTTTCCTGCGTATCTGGCAGCCCCCCAACGCGTACAGGAGAACGTCATGCAAACCACGATCCGAATTGGACTCCGGCAGGAATTCGACAACGAACTGATCAACGAGATGTACCGCTTGCGCGCCCGTGTCTTTCACGGCCGGCTCGGCTGGGAAATTCCGACCATCGCGGGAATGGAGATAGACGGCTACGACGCGCTCGGGCCGTACTACATGCTGATTCAGGGCGAAGACGAACGGTTGCGCGGCTGTTGGCGCCTGATGCCGACCGAAGGTCCGAACATGCTGAAAGACACCTTCCCGCAGCTACTGCATGGCGCGGCCGCGCCGGTCGGGCGACATATCTGGGAACTGAGCCGCTGGGCGATCGAAACCGGCGGTGAGGAACAGTCGTTTGGTTTCACGGATATGACAATCCGCGCAATTCAGGAAGTAATGCGCTTCGCGCAGCGCATGGGCATCACGCATTACGTCACGGTGACCACCACGCCGATTGAGCGCATGCTGCGCCGTGCCGGCCTCGACATCAGCCGGCTCGGGCCGCCGCGGCAGATTGGCATCGAGCGGGCCGTCGCGCTCGACGTCGCGGTGAGCGCGAAAACGCTGACCTCGCTGTTCGGGCCGGTCGCCGTCGCTGCTTGAGCCGCGCCGAAGCGCGGCCTGACAAAAGTCGCAACGCCTTCACCCGCGCGCGGACTCAGGAACCGAACATCCGTTCCAGCGCGTTCTCGAGATGCGCGCGCATTGCGGCCCCCGCGCCCGCCGCGTCCTTGCGGCGGATTGCGTCGAGCACCGCCATGTGTTCGGCCTGCACCAGCCGCTGCCGCTCCACCGTCTTGACGAGCGACAGATTGCGCGACAGGTTCATGCTGAACAGGATCTGTTCCTCGATGAACGACATCACCGTGATGAAAAACGGATTCTTCGACGCGCGCGCGACCGCCTGATGAAACAGGAAGTCATCCTTCGCGCCGATCCCCTGCGCCTCGATGATGCGCTCGAGCTCTTCCCACGCGTGCTGGATCGCGGCGATGTCGTCGGCGTCGGCCTTCAGCGCTGCCTGCGCGGCCGCGCCCGCCTCGGTCACGATGCGAAACTCATAGCAGCGGCGGATATCGGACAGCGTTTCGAGCGGCGCGAAGCGGCGTACGTCCGGATCGGGGCGCCGCGCGACGGTCGTGCCAGAGCCGTGCCGCGTCGAGATGATGCCGTCGGCCCGCAATCGCGCGAGCGCTTCGCGCACGGTCGGTCGGGACGTGGCGAAACGCTCCGCCAGCGCGTGCTCGGTCGGCAATCGCTCGCCTTCCTTGTACTCGCCTTCGAGGATGCGGTTGAGAATGTCGCCGTAGATCTGGTCGGGTAAGCCCTTGGTTTTTCGATCGTTCATCAGCGGACTGGCCAGCTTGTCTGAATATGGCTTGATTGTAAGGCCAACCCTGTTTCGGCTTCAGCAAAGTTTTACGGGTTGTAAGCATGCCAGGCCGCTTCGCGCACGCCGCCGCGCCCGCCATTTTGTCCGCGCCGCGCCGGAATATTTGGCAAATGTTTGATTTACATCCTGGTCCGGTGCATCTTTTCCGGCGATCATCTAAGCTTCATTGGTATAAAAGATCAATAAACCTGCCGCAGCTAGCAATCTGGCAGACGCATTTTTGACTCGGAGCCGATATGTACACACGCATCCTTGTAGCGGTCGACGGCAGCAATACCTCACGCCGTGCGTTCGAAGCGGCGCTCGATCTCGCCAAATCGAATGGCGCGGTGTTGCGGCCATTTTATGTCGTCGAAAACACGCCGATGTACTTCGAGGCGCCCGGCTACGACCCGTCGATCCTGCGCAACCGCCTGATCGAGGAAGGCCAGGAACTGCGTGCCGAGTTTTCGAAAGTGATGGCCGAGCAAGGTGTGAAGGGCGACCCGGCGGTCTCCGAGGCTTCGTCGCTCGGCGATGTCGCCGAGATCGTGCTGCAGGCCGCCGCCGAATTCAACGCCGACCTGCTCGTGATGGGCACGCACGGCCGGCGTGGCTTTCAGCGGCTGATTCTCGGCAGCGTCGCTGAACGCTGCGTGCGCCAGGCCACTCTTCCGGTTCTGCTGGTACCGTCCGCCGCGGGCACCGACAAGGAACCCGCCTGACTCTTTCATCAGGCGCAGGGCGGCACGCCACGCCCTGCCTTGCCGGAATCGAGCCACGCTACCCGTCGACGGGCGACGTCGATATAGGCCGCGGCGACTCACCTTCTCACCTTCTCACCTTCGTCAGAGCACCGCCGTTGCTCGGACTGCCGACCAGCGAACGCGTCACTTTGCCGCCAGTTGCGGGTCATAGCGGGTGGGACAATTTCACCACTACCAATAATCGAACATGCTGAATCCTACTGCTGTGACCCGTTCCTCGACCCGCTCCGCCGGCAACCGCGAGGCCGTGGCGGCACGCGCAGCCGCACGTACCGCCGCGCGCTGCTCCAGCTGTTCGATGCGTGAGATCTGCATGCCGCAGGGGCTGTCGGCGGAGGAACTGCCGAAGCTCGAAACGCTGATCTGTTCGGCGCGCTCGGTGCCGCGCGGCGAAGCGCTGTATCGCAGCGGCGACCGCTTCGACAATATCTACGCGGTGCGCTCCGGCTCGATGAAGACTGTGATGGTCCACCGCGACGGCCGCGAGCAGGTCACCGGGCTGCGTCTGGCCGGCGAGCCGCTCGGGCTCGACGGCATCAGCGCGGACCTCCATGCGTGCAGCGCCGTCGCGCTGGAAGACAGCACGGTGTGCATCGTTCCATATAGCGCGCTGAAGCTGCTGTGTCGCGAAATCAGTTCGATCCAGGAGCGCATGCACAAGCTACTGGGCGCGCAGATCGTCAGCGAAGCCGCGCAGATGATGGTGCTCGGCTCGCTGTCCGCCGACGAGCGCGTCGCCGCCTTCCTGCTGGACGTGTCACAGCGCAATGCGCAGCGCGGCTACTCGTGGTCGGAATTCAATCTGCGAATGACGCGCGAGGACATGGGCAGCTACCTCGGCATGACGCTCGAAACGGTCAGCCGCACCCTGTCAAGATTTCAAAAACGCGGCCTGATCGACACGCGGGGCAAGCACATTCACATCGTCGATCTCGAAGGCTTGCGGCAGATCTAGCGGCCAGAGTGGCCTGGACGGTCGCGCTGTTAGTCTTGGCACGCCGCCTGCGAGCGGGTAGAGTTTTCAGACCCCCCCACGGCAACCGTGTTGCATGGAGACCCGGCCCCAATGAATCGCGACCCTGTCCCGCATCATCCGCTCGTGCAGCGCCTGCTCGACGCGCGTCAAGTCACCGACGACCTGTTTGCGATCGTCAAACCCGACTACCTCTATGAACGGCCGATCCGCGAGCGTCACCGCGTCGTGTTCTACATCGGCCATCTCGAAGCGTTCGATCGCAATCTGCTCGACCAGCGTCTGTTCGATCTGCCGGCTTTCGCGCCGGAACTCGACCAGTTGTTCGCCTTCGGCATCGATCCGGTAGACGGCGGCTTTCCCACCGATCAACCCGGCGATTGGCCGTCGCTCGCCGCCGTGCGCGAGTATGCGACGCGCGCGCGCCGGCAGATCGACACCGCGCTCGACGAACTCGGCAGCGCGGCGCACGACGAGGCGGCCGTGCAGCTGCTGAACGTCGCGATCGAGCATCGGTTGATGCATGCGGAAACGCTCGCGTACATGCTCCATCAGTTGCCTCTCGCGCAGAAGAACACCGCGTTGCGCGAGCCGGTGGTAACGAGCGATGAGCAGCGCGACGCGTTGTCGTCGATGGTCAGCGTGCCGGCCGGCACGGCCGTGCTCGGCATGCCGCGCGAGGCCGGCCGCTTCGGCTGGGATAATGAGTTCGGCGAAATGGGCGTGGACGTGCCCGCGTTCGAGATCGATCGATACATGGTCACGAACGGTGCGTTCCTCGAGTTCATCGAAGACGGCGGTTATCGCGAGCCGAAGTGGTGGTCGCCGAAGGACTGGGCATGGAGGGAAGCGGAGCGCATCGAGCATCCCGCTGGCTGGTCGCAACGCACGGCGCAAGACGGTCGCCCCGCATGGACGCTGCGCACGATGTTCGACGACGTGCCCTTGCCGCTCGACTGGCCCGTCTACGTGAGCCACGCCGAAGCGAGCGCCTACGCGCGCTGGGCCGGCAAAACCCTGCCGACCGAGGCGCAATGGCAACGCGCGGCGCACGGTGCGCCGCAAGCGGCATCGGGGAACTTCGATTTCCGCAGTTGGGATCCACGGCCCGTCGACGCGCATCCGGACAACGTCAGCACGTTCGGCGTGGAAGGTCAGTTCGGCAACGGCTGGGAATGGACCTCGACGCTTTTCGAAGCGCTGCCGGGCTTCGAAGCGTTTCCGTTCTATCCCGGCTATTCGGCCAACTTTTTCGATGGGCAGCACTACGTGCTGAAGGGCGGCTCGGCGCGTACCGCGCTGTGCATGCTGCGGCCGGAATTTCGCAACTGGTTTCAGCCGCATTACCAGTATGTGTATGCGGGGTTTCGGTGTGTGCGGGGTTGTGACAAGTTAAGCAAAAAATGACTCGATGATCATCTTTCGCTTAACTGAAAATATCCGCGCAAAACTGCGGCGCCGTCCGTCCTGAGCACTCAACTCACGACCGAGCCGCATTGCTATCCCGCAGCGGCGTGCTGACTCGAAAGGCCTGCCAGTATCTTGCCCGGCAAAATGGGCAGGTCGCGCACACGCAAGCCAATGGCGTCGTAGACGGCTGCGGCCACTGCGGCATCCACGCCGGTCGCGCCGAGTTCTCCGATGCCGCGGGTACCGATCGCACTTGCATGCGGATCATACTCACTGACGAAGTGGATCTTGATATCGAGCGGAATGTCCGCATTCACCGGGACCGACACGTTCGACAGATTCTTCGCGAGCCAGCCACCGGTATTGGGCTCCTGCACGCTTTCTTCCATCGTCGCCTTGCCCCAACCCCAGATGATCGCGCCCGTCATCTGGCTTCGCGCCGTTTTCGGATTGATAATCCGGCCCGCGGAATAGGCACCCACCGCCCGGCGCAAGCGCACGAGGCCAAGCTCGGGATCGACGCCTACTTCGACAAAGATCGCACCCCACGTCCGCATCGCGTATGGCGTACCGTCGCCGTCCGCGCTGAAGCTGGCGCCACCCGGAAGCGTGAACGCACCGTCCGCGACCATCTCCGGTAGATTAGCCCGCCGCAGGCTCGCGCGAACGTCTTTCCCGCCGAGCGCATCGAGCTTCGCGTTGATTTCCCGACAAGCCAGTGCGATCGCGCTTCCCGTGCTGCCCGTGGCGCTCGATCCATAGACGGGACTCGCCGGGTGAAGGTTGGTATCGCCCCACACAATCGACACGTTCTCGATCGGCAAGCCCAGCTCTTCGGCCGCGATCTGGCAAAAGACCGTCTGCGTGCCGGTGCCGATATCGTGCGTGTTCGCCTCGATCAGCGCCGTGCCGTCGGACCTCAGGCGCACGCGCGCCCCACCGGGAAAGCGGAAATTGCCCATCGAGCTCGTCGCCATCCCATGTCCGATGCGCCACGCTCCGTCTCGTCGTGGCGTCTCGCCGCGCGTGCGCCAGCCATAAAGCCGCGCGCCTTCCTCATACGCCTCGCGAAGCTTTTTTGACGACCAGGGCTTGTTCGTATGCGGATCGACCTCGGCGTAGTTCGCCAGTCGTAGATCGAGCGGATCGATCTTCAGCGCCACGGCGAGTTCGTCCATCGCGCTTTCGAGCGCCCATAGCCCCGGACCTTCCACCGGCGCGCGCATTGGCGTGGGCACGTTGATGTTGCGCCGCTCCAGCCACTGCTTGGTGCGAATGGCGGTCGACGCATAAAGCGTCTTGCTTGCTTCGCTTGCGGGCTCCAGATGCGTGTCCGCAATCGCGCTCGAATTGACGACTTCGTGATCGATGGCGCTGAGCCGGCCGTCCGCCGTTGCCGCAAGCTTGATGTCCTGTTTCACCCACGGCTGATAGCCGACGCAGACGAACTGATCGTGACGCCGCAGATGAAGCTTCACGGGCCGCCCCGCGACGCGTGCCGCGGCGGCGGCAAGAATCTGGTGCGGCCACACATATCCCTTCGAGCCGAACCCGCCGCCCGTGTGCGGTGCGATCACGTGAATGTCGTCCGGCCTCATGCCGAGTGCCGCGGCTACGACAAGCGGCACATTCTCGCTCGCCTGAACCGCATCCCACAGCGTGAGCTTGCCGTGCTCGAATCGCGCAACGGTGCCCGATGTCTCCATCGCATTGTGGTGACGCGCGGCTTGAATATACGTCGCCGCCACGCTTGCGTGTGCGGTTCCGAAAATCGCATCGACGTCGCCCATCTCCAGATCGTCGCCGAGCATGCGTGGCTCGGGCGGCGGCTCGCGCGTCGCGGCGCCGGGAAGGACGGGGTCGTCGCGCTCGCAACGGACAAGCACGGCATCGCGGCCGGCTTCCGCCGCCTCGATGGATTCCGCAAGCACGATTGCGACCGGCTCGCCTTCGTACCGAATCGCGTCGTTTTGCAACGGCAGTGCGAGCACCGCCGCCGGCGGCTGAACCGCACCGAATCGCGGCATATCGTGCGCGGTAAGCACCCGCACCACACCCGGTAAGGTAAGTGCCGCGGTGGCATCCACGTCGATCAGCCGGCCCGACGCGACGGGCGCGCCGACCAACACCGCATGAAGCGTGCCGGGCGGCGTATTGTCAGCCGCGAATTTCGCCTGTCCCGTGACCTTCGCCTGGCCTTCCACGCGGGAGACCGCCGTGCCGATGCTCATGATCGCCCTGCTGCCGTCAGTAACGCACGCACCGCGGCATTGCGCGCCATCGTCACCTTGTAGCCATTGTGAGCGAGCGGCCGGGCGTCGCTCATTGCCGCGTCGACAATCGGCGTGACCACTTCCCTGGTCGGCGCCTGCCCGGCCAGCGACACCTCCGCGGCTGGAAGGCGCCACGGACGTTGCGCCACCGAGCCAAGTGCAATGCGCGCCGACACAATGCGATCCCGATCGAGCTCCACGGATGCGGCTGCCGAGACCAGCGCATATTCGTAGCTGGCGCGCTCGCGGACTTTTACGTAGGCCGATCGTGCGTCCGCGCGGATGGGTATGTGAAAGGAGACGATCACTTCGTCGGCAGCCAGTCTCGTCTCGAGCCGGGCGGCATCGCCGCCCATGCCGGCTGCTTCCTGCTGCGTCAGGTGGAACTCCGTCATCTTGATCATTCGACCGCCGTTCGGCCCGATGACCTCAGCTGTCGCATCCAGACAAGCCAGTGCCACAGCCGGATCGGACGGTTGAACCGCGACGCATGCATCGGTCCAGCCAAAAATTGCATGCCGTTCGTTGATGCCATTGCGCGCGGGGCAGCCCGACCCGGGATTGCGCTTGTTGCAGCCCCATGGCAACGGCGCTTCCGAACGAAAATAAGCGCATCGCGTCTTTTGCATCACATTGCCGCCGAGCGTCGCGCGGTTGCGCACCTGCGCCGAGGCGGCGAGCAGACAGGCTTGAGCCAGCGCGCTCGCGTGGGCGCCGACGAGCGCGTCTTCACCGAGCACGTTCAGGTCCGTCAGCGCGCCGATCACCAGATTGTCACGCTCGCGCACAATACGAACGAGACCTGTGAGTCCACCGACATCGATGACGCGATCGGGCGCTGCGATGCCGAGCCGCATCCAGTTGAGCAGCTCCGTACCGCCCGCGATGATCGCCACGTTGCCCGCCGCCAACGACGCGACTACCTGTTGCGCGGTTGCGCCACGCGCGTATTCGAAGTTTTTCATCGTTCGTGCCCGGCCGCGCCGGCGGCATCGAGCACGGCCGCCGCGATCTGCGGATAGCAAGAGCAGCGGCACAGATTGCCGCTCATCCATTCGCGAACGCTCGCCTCATCGGTCGCGTGCCCTTCAGCGATGCAGGCGACCGCCGAGACGATTTGCCCGGGCGTGCAATAGCCGCACTGAAAGGCATCGTGCTCGATAAATGCCTGCTGTACCGGATGCAGCGTCCCGTCGGCGGCGGCCAGACCTTCGACAGTCGTGACCTCGCAGCCGTCACATTGCACGACGAGCGTCAGACAGCTGTTCATCCGCTTGCCGTCGACCAGCACGGTGCAGGTGCCGCATGCGCCTTCATTACAGCCCTTCTTGGCGCCGCTGAGACCCGAGTCTTCGCGCAACCAGTCCAGCAGCGTGACGCGCGGGTTCACCGTAGCGGCCCGCGGCTGGCCGTTCACACGCATCGCCACCGTGATGCTGCTTGACCAAGGCAGCCCGGCGTCTCCATTTGGAGCTAATTGCTCCCCGAAAGTAGCGTCGTCCATTCCCAATTCCTTGCCGGTTTCAACAATCACTCTGCTTGTATATAGACCATATGGAGTTGATATCAAGGGACGATATCCTTCCTGCTTCCGCACCGTCTCCCAAAGTATCGATCCGGCTCGAACTGCAACGGCGAGCTGCTCGCATGCACTCGCTCGACACTTGCAAGCGGGCCAGGATTAGGTGAGCCGATTTCGACCTGATGCTGATTGAGGCCCCAGGTCCCAGGCCCCAGGCCCCAGCGAAATGCAGTCGATGTAGGTGATGGCGGTCCGCACGATCCAGATAAAAAGTGTCGGCGCAGTATCCTCAAAAAAACAGCATTCGACCAATGCGGGCACCGAATTTAACGATCCTTCTCCGTCGAGAACTGGCCGGTTTGCAACGACCTGTGCCTGACGTCGGTTGGCTGCACGCGCTAAAGGTTATTCGACGTCTGCCCTCATTCACATGGCGGTGAGTGTGCTTCGGCGCGCGTGGGCAGGCGTCGAATAACCCTATATGAACGTCCCCCAGATTGCACCGGCTTTTTGCGTTCGTTCTGACTGACAGGAGGGTTGCAGCTCTATATCCGAGCCTTTTGTGCAGCCTGACCGGCCGCTGGCCCCTATGAATTCCGCTGACTCGCTCCTCATTCTTAACGCGAGCTCGAAGCTCTTGGTTATTCCCAGGTTTCGCGGGTCCCGGTCCGACCTGTGTCGTCATCACTTACGTTTGCCAGCGCAACTTTGACGTTTCACTTGCTTATAAAATTGACTCCCCACGTGAGGGCAAGGCCTGGCAATCAAGCAGGCTTGACGCTGATGTGCGCACGTTCATATGGGCGATCATGCGCCAGCATCGCCCAGATCGTTCGCGCCATCTTGTTCGCTAGCGCGACCGCCACAACATTCGAGGGACTGCGGAGGCTGATTTGCCGGAGCCAATTACCTGGCTCCTTCGTGTGATGCAGCACACTGCGCGCCCCGTGGATCAGCAGAGTGCGCAAATACGGATCCCCTCGCTTACTTATTCCCAACAGTTGGACTTTTCCGCCAGTGCCCGTTTGCGCGGGTACGAGCCCGAGCCATGCCGCGAACTCCCGCCCTGATCTGAACGACTTTGCATCTCCCATTGTCGCGACCGCCGCGATTGCTGTCAGCAGACCAACGCCGGGAATCTCTGCAATCGCCTTGCAGGCATTGTTCTCTTTCATCCAGTTCAGCAAACGGCGTTCGATGTCGGCGATCTGTCGGTCCAGGTTCTCGAGATCGTTCCACTGATCGCGCAGGGATTCGACCAGCATCGCCGGCAGCCGGTCGGCAAGCCTGGCCAACACATGTGGAACCGCTTTGTCCAGCGCGGCGCGGCTCTTGCCCATCACTTCACCGTATTCGGTCAACAAGCCGCGCAGGCTGTTGATCTGCATCGTGCGAGACTTGAGTTTCTGGCGCCGAATCCGATGCAGCGCCAGTACTGCCTGCTGCGCTTCGGTCTTTACGGCGACGCGCTTGCTGGGCATCTGGATGGCCATCCAGATGGCACGTGCGTCCGCCGCGTCATTCTTGTTTCCGATATTGAAAGCCTTGGCGAACTTAGCCGGCACCAACTTCACCTGGTGTCCCATTTCAATCAGCCGCCGAGCCCAATGCTGTGAGCCGCCGCATGCCTCCATCCCGATCAAACACGGTGCGCGGTTCGCGAAGTGTTCGAGGAATGCGGCCCGTTTGATCGACCTGTTGATGACTTCACCGGTTTCTGATTCGACCCAGTGCATCTGCATCACATTCTTCGCGATATCTACTCCGACCGTTGTATAGCTCATCTCGGATCCTCCGGTTTGCCGCGGGAAGGTGTCATCTTCTCCCGGTTGGGTATCTCTGGCACCGTCGGCCTGCGCGGATTCGCTACCTGTGTCATCCCACTGGCGGGTGGGGGACGTTCATTCCATTCTTGACGGCAGTATGCGTTCGTCTACCTCGCCGGGAAGCTGCCATTGAAGGCTCCAACGTCAGCTCGGGAGTATGTTTGTCGAACTGGTGCTCTCGGCCACTAGCAGTCACTGGCGAGAGCACCACAGATTGTCGACGATTTTCGTCCGACGTATCCTAAACGTTTGGATGTACAGCCCCCTCCAACAACGGACAGCGCTCAATTCGATGCAAGCACATCTCAGAATAGCTAGGCCGGTTAGCGATCTTTCCCGAGCAGAAAGCATGTATTGCAAAGCGCTTGACCTGATGGTGCTCGCGAGATTCGAGGATCATCAGGGGTTCGATGGAGTGATGCTCGGACGACCCGGCATGGATTATCACTTCGAGTTCACGCGCTGTCGGGAACACCCGATAGCGCCTACGCCGACCAACGAGGATTTGACGGTGTTTTACGCTCCGGATCAAACGGAGTGGCGGTCAACATGTGAGCGTCTCATCCAGAACGGATTCGCTCACGTGGCCTCGTTCAATCCCTATTGGGACGTATCAGGGCGAACATACGAAGATCCCGACGGCTACCGGATCGTTCTACAGAGGGCTGGATGGCCAGCCTGACGCCGGGTGAGAAGGAGATCACCGTTTGCTTGAATTCCTATTGGTCGCTTAACCGGATTAAGTGCAATACATCCCGAACAATAATGATGGCGCCCTCGGCGCGACGCCTCCTATGGGCCCCAGAATCCAATTCGCATGCTGGAGTGAACTCACTTCCGCACAAAGACACGGAGTCTCAAATTTGGAGATATCCGAACGTCAGATGGAATACGCCGGGCCGACTCACCGGGCCGTCACGGCGTGCTCCTTAGATAAATCTGGCGATGTGCTAGGCGCGGCCATCTTGCGCGCGGACGTCGTGACAGGGTTCCTGTTGTTGAAGCGTGGCACGGCCGCTCCAGCTTGGGCGCTTACGGGATCGGCGGTTATCTCGGCGCTACGCGTCGATTTGCGCTTTCAAGGGCTTGGTATAGGGACAGCTGCGTTGCGACTTCTTCCCGAATGGATGTCGAGATACTGGCCTGAAACGAGCTGCATCATGCTCTCGGTCGACGAAGAAAACGAGCCCGGCCTGCGCTCATATTCGAAAGCCGGTTGGTCGGACCTTGGGCTGCGCGACAAAGGACGGATCGGATGGGTTCGTTATATGAAACGTGACCTCCAGGTAGTGATGCCGCGCGAGCCAAGATAGCCGCGAGGCGAGATCCGGGTTCGACTAGAAGCGATCAGCCAGTGAGTCGACATGAACTGGCGATATTTTTTATCCGAAATACTCTTGCAGCGTGCCTTTCCATCATCCTGATTTCTCCCTATGTCCCCTTCTGTTGATGAACTTCTCGCGCTTGATGTCCTTACATTACGTGAGCACACTGAGCGAGCTGGCGACGCCTTCGACGTATACGAGCACCGGGCGAAACTGTGCGAGTCCTTAGAGATTAATGAAGTGTGCTCCGTGCGACGGGACGGCAAACTCGTGGCTTATGCAATGCTTCGACCGGAAGCAGAAGCGTGCTGGTTCGTTGGCGCTTTTGGTACGCATCCCTTGCATCGAACGTACACGGTGGTAAATGAATTGTTCGGGGAAATCGCGACTCTGGCGACCGAACGAGGGATCGGCGAGCTACGAAGCCATGTCTATAGGACCAACCGTTTGTCTATCGCTTTCCATCGCAAGCTTGGATTTCGGGTGACACGTGAGAACGACAAGGGCTTCGAATTCTTCATCACGCTGGATGAACTAGCCACGAGGCCAGCGGTGCGGCGTACCATTGCCCGGGCGACATCCCGCTTGGAGTAACGCGCGAAGCCAGCTGTGTGCTCAATCGTAACGAGGGGCGGGCATCTCCCGAGTACCCGACCAATTGCCTCTAAGTTCCGGTCACAAAGAGCGCACGTTACCACCTTCATGAGGGTCCGCTTCCGGCAAACCTGACTGGCCGTTCCGGGGTCGTAAGTACGCGTTGGCGGATTTGAAAGTCGCCGCTCCGGAGCCGCCTCGGGCGAGCGCTACGGTGTGCCCGGCAACGAAGCGGTGCTCAACGCGTTCTTGCGCTACCACCATACGCAGGGGCTTTCCGAACGGCTAACGACTATCGACGAACTGTTCGCGCCCTCCACCACGGCGCAGTTCGTTATCTGACGCCATTCGCGGGGGCGGCGAAAATCTCTTCCTCTGGCCCGAGACAGGTTTCTCCATGCGCGCCAACCATGCTTCGCCTACGCAAACTGGCATGCCCGTGCTCCAGACGACGGGCCATATCTCCTCGTTCGGCAACGACGCGATTGCATTGCGCTGGACGAACGAGGACGAACGTCTCGCCGGTTTCTCGCTGATCGATTGCGAGCGCAAACGCACGTTGCGCATCGTCGCGCCGCTCACGCTCACGCTCGCTGACGGAACCACCATGGGCCTGGCCGAGCTGAGGGTCGTTGCGCCCGTGAGCGACGCTGCGCTCGAACCCAACCCGCATGCGTCCCGCTTGAGCGAACGAATCGCAGGGCGACGCGCGAGCGTCTCCCTGGTAGATACACATGGACGCCTAAAGGCGCAATGGAGCGTGGAGCAGCGCGAAGGGTCACGATATCTGCGCGTCCGGCTGGCGATTACGGCGCTTCTTCAGGGCGAAGAGATCGCTGCCGTCTCATTGCTGAAGACGCGCGCTCCAGGCGCCAGGGCCAGTAGTGAGCGCAAGGGCACGCCGGTCATTGCGGGCAACTTCTATCTGGGCTTCGAGCACCCGCTGGCGACAAGTCAGGTGAAGGGCGACAGCCTCAGCTTCATGCTGCATCGCGCGTTGCCGCTGGAGAAAAACAGGACGCTGGTCTACTCCGCTGTGGCAGGTGTAGCCAGCGACGGCCAGGTTCGGCGCGACTTCGGCATCTATCTGGAGCGGGAACGGGCTCGCCCGTATCGCCCGTTTCTACACTACAACAGTTGGGGCGACATCGGCTACCTCACGCCGTACACGCAGGAGCAGGCGCTCGAGCGCATCGCAACAATCGGCCACGAGTTGCACACAGCGCGCGGGGTGCAGATCGATTCGCTTCTGTTCGACGATGGCTGGGACGACCTTGGCGGCGGCTGGCAATTCAGCAAGGCATTTCCACATGGCTTCGCTCCGCTGCGCGACGCTGCCGCGCGATTCGGCGCCGCTCCCGGCATATGGCTTTCCCCGTGGGGCGGCTACGGTATGCCGAAACAGGAACGCGTGACGCGAGGACGTGCCGCTGGTTATGAGGTCATCGACAACGGTCTCGCATTATCGGGGCCGACGTATTACCGGCGCTTTCATGAAGTCGTGATGGACTTGCTCGACAAGGGCGGCGTCAACCATTTCAAGTTCGACGGCACAGGCAATGCCGACAGGGTGTTCCCCGGCAGCCTGTTCGACAGCGATTGGGACGCGGCGATTCAACTGATCGAGGACATCCGCGCGGCCAAGCCCGAAATTTTCATCAATCTCACGACAGGTACGCATCCGTCGCCGTTCTGGCTGCGCCACGTCGACTCCATCTGGCGCGGCGGCAGCGACGATGGCCTGGCGGGCAGCGGCACGAACCGCGAGCGCTGGATCACATACCGCGACACGCAGACGTATCACAACGTCGTGGAGCGCAGTCCGCTCTTTCCACTCAATTCGCTGATGCTGCACGGCATCCTCTACGCGCAGTGCAATCCACGCCTCAATGCGTCGGCGGGCGACGCATTCTCCAACGAAGTGTGGTCGTACTTCGGGACCGGCACGCAATTGCAGGAGCTCTACATTACGCCGGCGCTGCTGGGCGAGCACGACTGGGATGTGCTTGCGCGCGCCGCCCAATGGGCGCGCGAAAACGGCGACATACTTCGCGACAGTCATTGGATCGGCGGAGCGCCGGACGAACAGGCGGCCTATGGTTGGGCAGCGTGGGCGCCGCACAAGGCGATCGTGACGCTGCGCAATCCTCACAGTCGCACGCAACGCTTCACACTCGACCTGCGACGCCAACTGGAACTGCCGGATAACGCGGCGGCTCGATTCGAATCGCGCAGCGTTGGGCGTGCGGGGGATTCCGGTATTCCTGCTCAACTGGACGCTGATCTGTCGCAAGCAGTGCAACTGGCGCCGTTCGAAGTGCTCACGCTCGAACTGCTGCCGGTTGCCGCCGCGAAGCGGTGAAGGGGGGACGAGGTGTAGGCGCTAGTACAACCTGTCGGCCAGTTGAATCGGCTTTGCCTCGATCTGATGGAGGTCGAAGACCAGCACCTCGTTGTTACCTTGCACGAGCCACGGCGCGGGACAATACAGGCGCCTTTGCGGGCCGATGTTCCAGTAGCGTCCGAGATTGTGGCCATTGACCCAGACGATACCCTTGGTCCAGTTGCTCATGTCGAGCCAGGTGTCGCCGACTTCAGTCAGCAGCACGCTCGCCTTATAAAAGAGACCGGGTTTTCGTGGGTTCGTGCAGTCTTCGTTGAGGTTGGCGATAAACGTTTCATCCATCGGCAGCAGGTAGATGTCCCATTCCTCGAGCAACGCGAGCGAGCCGTCGACGTGTTTCATCGTGACCGGCTCGAGCAGACCTTTACGGTCAACGATCGCGGGTCCGAAGTTGACGCGCCCCATGGCCTCGACGAGTATCTCCAGCGCTACCTGGCCGTCCGGGCTCGACCCGTGGTTGTGCCGCGCCGAAGGCAGGGCAAGCGGCGCGCGATGCATCATGTGGAGCGACTGCGCGTACTTCTGCGGCAGTTGCGCTCTCGATACGCCGCCCGCGTACCGTTCACCAAGGAAAACCGTTGCGTAGTCGTGAACGGCGCTGATATCCAGCACACCGCGCGCGTGCTCCGGCAAAGACTTGCGATACAGCACGAAGCCAAACGCCTGACCGTAGCGTTCAAACGGCTGCGGCTCGACGCCATGCTCGCGTGGCAGTGCCGCGGGCAGGTTGTCCCAGATCGAGGCGCAGAGCGTTGGCATCAAGGCCTCAGCGCCTGCGCAGTCAAGCGTGGCGATGACGTCGGGTATGGCTGGCAAGGGTTCGGGCAGATAGCTGGCGATCAGGTCTCGATACTTGATGTACTTCGGCGTCGCCATGCCTTGCTCGCTGATCGGCGCGCAGTAGTCGTAGCTCGTGATGTCGGGCTGATAGTTCCCTGAACCGTCCACGTTCGCGCCGGCAAAAAAGCCAAAGCTCGTGCCGCCGTGAATGACATACAGGTTGAACGACAGTCGCGCCTGCATGAACGTGGCCAAGGTACTGGAGAGGTCGTAGTCCACGCCCGCGAACCCCGCTTCGCCCCAATGCGTGAGCCACCCTGGGTACACCTCGCCAGCCATCGCGGGCACCGAGGGGAATTCGCGGCGCACGGTTGCGATCTGCGCTGCGTCGCCGTTGCTCAGCGCGATCGCGCCGCCCGTTACCGTGGTGCGATTGCGTTCGAGTTGCGGCAGACCGTCTTCGGTGTAGAACGGCCCGGTTATGCCTCCTGCTAGCCAAAGCTGCCTGAGCTCTTCGAGGTAAGCCGGATTGCTCGCATACGAACCGAATTCGTTCTCGATCTGGATCATCAGGATCGGTCCGCCGTGCTCGCTCATCAATGGCTTGATACGTGGAACCAGTTCGTCGATATAGCGAGCCACCGCCGCCATGTAGCGAGGATCGGTGGCCGAGTCGGTCCGCAACTGGATGTCCGGATTGCGCAACAGCCAGGAAGGGAGACCGCCCAGATCCCACTCCGCGCACACGTAAGGTCCGGGGCGCAACAGCACCCACATCTGCTCGGCGTGGCATAGGCGGATGAAGGCCTCGATATCGCGATTCCCGCTGCGGAAGTCGAACACGCCTCTATGCGTCTCGTGGTAATTCCACATGATGTACAACGCGATGCAGTTCATCCCCATCGCCCTTGCCATGCGGATCCGGTGTCGCCAGTACTCGCGCGGGATGCGGGCTGGATGCATCTCGCCGCTGCGAATCTGGAACGGCAGGCCGTCGAGCAGGAAATGTTCGCCGTCGGGGCTAAAGGAGAAGGTATGGCTGCGTTCGAGGTTCACGATGGGCGTTGTCAAGTTGACGAATGCTGGCTACCTGTAAATCGGCTGCACCTGCGAGAACGGTAGAACGCAGTTCCTTAACGATCAACAGCTTGCGAACTTTTTCGGTCCGCGGCGGCGCCATGCCTCGCACGGACCAAAGGTGTCGTTCGCTGGACCGGCCGACCAACGTCAGCTGAGGAACGGCGGATTCAACCGGTGGATGCGATCGCTCGATGGAATCGTTCAGTTGGCGTGCGTATTGCCGGTGCGTGAACTATTCTGAAAAGATCGCAATTGTTCATTCCTTTTCAGGTATTCGACAGGAGGTGTGCCATGTCGATGTCGCCAACCTTGCAGGACTGCCTACGCAGCAAGGGTTCCCGCTACGAAGTCGTGCGTCACCCATACAGCCACTCGAGTATCGAAACGGCTGCTGCGGCGCACATTCCGGGCGACCGCCTCGCCAAGACCGTGCTCCTCGAAGACGAACACGGCTACGTGGCCGCCGTGCTGCCGTCAACTTACGCCGTGCAGCTCTCCGAACTCTGGAGCAAGACAGGGCGCCGGCTCGCCTTGGCCACGGAAGTCGAACTGCGCGAATTATTCAAGGACTGCGATGTGGGAGCGCTGCCGCCAATTTGTATGGCGTATGGCATGAAAACCTACCTGGAATCCAGCCTGGCAGGCCAGCCCGACGTCTACTTCGAGGCGGGCGATCACGAAGAACTGATTCATATGGATGCGGATCAGTTCCTCATGCTGATGGACGATGCGGAGCGCGCCCATTTCGCCCGGCGGATGCGAGGGTTGAGTGGGCGGGCCTGACTCAACTGGCCAACTCGTGCGCTGGCCGCGATAATTTGACCGCCTTTTGCTTCATTTGTCAGGGGGTAACTAATCAGCGGAAGCTAGAATTTTTTTTCCAACTTCCGCTTGATTAGTCACGCGTCATTGCGCCAGCTGCCAGCGCAGCACCGGATGCGTCGCGCCGGCAGGCATCGCCCACACCCCCGTCGGACTGAAGTCATAACCGACGAATGATGCCGGTGTGCTCATCTGCGCGGTGGTCAGCCCGTTCGCCGCGGGAATCGGCGTGCCGTACACGACGCCGACTGTCGCGGTCGTGGTGTCGGTGTCCCAGTACACATCGTTCCCGATCGTGCCGGTATTGGCCCGCGCGATGCCGATCGGCTGATAGGACGGCTGAGTCACGAGACCGGTTGCGAATGACTGGGTGATCGTTCCCGAGTTTATGACGACAAGGCCGGCGCCGCCGCATGGCGTACCGGCAGCGCCTCGGCAATAGCCCAGAAGCGTTGTCGAGCCGGTTGCATAAGACTGGTTGATCGTGCCGCTGTTATCGCCGACAAGGCCGCCGCCGCCCTCATTGATATAACTCAGCGAAACGACCGGACCCGTGGCGAACGACTGGTCGATCAGGCCGCTATTCGCGCCCACCAGACCACCGAGCACATTCCCCGCGGTCACGGCGGCGCTGCTCGAAGAACGCTGGATCGAGCCGGCGTTAGCGCCCACGAGCCCACCGGCTATCGAAAAGTCGAGCAAAGCGAATGCGCCAGGTCCACCGCTAAGAACCGTGCCGGACGTATTCACCCGCAGGACCGTGCCGTTGTTCATGCCGGCCAGCAAGCCCATGTAGACGCTGGCCATCTGGTTGGGAGCCGTGCTCGCCGTGCCCGAAATGTCGACGTTGCGCACGACGCCCTGGGCGCCGATCACGCCGAACATACCCATCAATCGTACGAACTGGGAAGGCGCCAACTGCGCGACCGTTAGCGAACTGATCGTATTGCCTTGTCCGTCGAACTGCCCCGTGAATGGTGTGTCGACGCTGCCGATTGGAACGAAGGCGGTGTTGCTCGTCGCGCTCGCATCGATATTCTTGCCGAGCGCGTAGTTACCGGTGAGGTCGTTGGCGACATTCGACAGATCGGTCAGCGAGTTCACCAGCTTGTACGCGGTGATCTGCGTAACCAGACCGCTGAATGCGGGGGGCGTCCACGCCGGGTTGCTCAGTTGGGTACCGGCAACGTATGTGCCGTTCATGTCATAGAAAGCGCTCAGCGCGCCGGTGCTTTTCGACCAGTCGAGCGTGCCGTGATTCACGACGCTGCCGCCGTTGTCGCTTCCGGTTGCGTCGGCGCGCAAGCTCAGATTGCCCGCGCCTTTGTTCGCAATCGTCGCGCCGCTCGCGACCGACACGTCGCGGTACGCGGCGAGCGTCAGCGAAGCGGGACCAGACCAGCGCAGGGTCGATGCGACGTCCAGATCGCCCGTCGCGCCCATCGCGCCTGTCGTGGTGACATCGACAGAAGTGCCCGAATTCAGGCTGCGGCGCAATGCGCGAGCAGCGGAATTATCGATCGTGAATGCGGGCGTCGAAAGATTCCATTCGCCCGCATGAACGGCTGCCTTTGCGCCGAACGCCAGTTGCGCCGCGCCAGTATCGACTGTCCCGCCGCTGCCGTCCGCGTTGCTGGCGGTGATCGTGCCCAACTGCTCGACACGACCGCTGTCGGCGACGAGCCACACATGTCCGTCGCGGTTCGCCGTGCCCGTCGCCCGAATGCGCGTGCCACCGCCGGCGAGCGCAAACACGTTGCCATCGGCGGCCTGCAGGCTGATCTGCGCGGCTGCGATGCGTCCACTGTTGACGACCGTACCAACGCTCCCCGTCTGCACGAAAACCTGTTTGCTGCTGGCCGAGTCCTGTAACAGCACCTGTTCGCCCACGGCCAGTTCGGCCGTGCCGCCTGGCGCTTTGATCGTGCCCGCATTGACGACCGCGTTTCGCGCGATCAGGAAGACATCGGCGCCGCTCGAACTGATTTTGCCGAGGTTGATCACGCTCGCATTTGACTCGCCCGACAGCGTGAGTGCGTCGCCTTTAATGAAAGCACAGTTGCAGACATCGAGCGTAGACGCGACGAAACGTCCACCCGTTGTCACGACGCCAGAGGGGCCCACGACAATGCCCTGCGGATTGATCACATACACGCTGCCCGTTGCGCTGAGTCTGCCGAGGATTGCCGACGGCGAGCCGCCCGTGACCCTATTCAAGGTCGCGCCGGAGCCGTTGTCGAACGTCACGCGGTTGTGGGCTCCGACAGAGAAGCTGTTCCAATCGATCACGCCGCGCGTCGAACCCGGCTGCGTGACCAGCAGCGCATTGCCATGGCTCGAGATGGTGCCGGCCCCGGCAACGTATTGGCCGCCCTGCGGAAGAACGCCTGCTGCGCACGCAAGGTGCATCAGAGACAGACCGGCAACGGAAATGCACAGGAAAAGCAGCGATAGTGCAGGACGCGTCATACATCCCCCTTTCCGCGCGGGCACGCATGGGAGTGCGCTTGAAGAGCCGGTCTATGTCTATGAAGAATAGCAATTTGGCGCTGCTGCGCCTCGCGATGAACTCAACCTTTCGCGACGATTTGTATTGGCTTTGCGCCGACATGGCGCGTTGCGCAGAAGATGCCAACCGGCGAAATTTCTGCGTTCACTGTGTAGTCTTTCGGTCGACCGTAGGCCCACCCGCCCGGCTTCGCGTCTCCCCACGACCCATTCCGATATCATTTCGCAAGGATGCGCGGCATTTGCCGTTATCACGTATGTAGTCTCTAACCTTTTCCCCGTTGCAGCGGTGACGCGCTCTGAAGTCAGCGATGAAAGTCGATCTAGCCACGCTTTACCTTCTTGTGATCGGAACCTTGTTTGCCAGTTCCGCCATGATGTATTGGGAACACCTGTCCCATCCCAAGCGCGGCAAGGAATTACGAATGCTGGCGGCCGGCTATGCGACCCTCGGAATCGGTTGCGCGGCGGCTGCATTCCGGGTTCAACTGCTCGGTGCAGCTGGCCCCGCAGTGAGTAATCTCGTGATTCTCACCGGCTATCTGCTCGTCCTGGACGGTGTGGCAATGTTCAACGGCCGGCGATATCTCGCGAGCTCGATCGGCTTGCTTCTGCTGATGGGGCTCACGTGGGCCGTGGCTGGCGTGCGTTGGCAGGCTGCCGTCTGGATGTACGTCAGCGCCATCCCGATCGCGCTGGCTTCCGCCATGACGTCGCTCGAACTGCTGCGAGGCGACGGCATGCCGGCGGTTCAATCCCGGCGCGTCGCCGTGGCGGTAACGGGTATCCACGCGCTGTTTTACGTCGCCCGGGCTTTCGTGCTGCCATGGCTGGTGCCGATCTTCGGGCCGCGCGTGCTGGCTGTCTCCAGCGAAATCACGATGTACGAAGGAGTTCTCTACTCGGTCATTTTGCCGATGACCTTGCTCCGGCTGACCCGGGAAGAAATTCATGGTGAGCTTTTGCAGGAGTCCCGCACGGATTACCTGACTCGCCTCGGGAATCGAAAGTTGTTTTTCGAAGAGGGGGAGCGGGTTATCAGCGACCACGGCATAAATCGACTACCCGTCACACTTCTCGCGTTCGACCTCGATCACTTCAAGAGAATCAACGACCACTTTGGGCACAAGACCGGCGACGAAGTTTTGAGGTCATTCGCGGAAACCGTTCGAGCCGTGACGGGTACGGACGCGATTCTTGCACGCATCGGCGGCGAAGAATTTGCCGCCCTGCTGCCGGGCTACGACAGCGACCGCGCAAAAAAGCTAGGCGAGAACGTTCTCAGCCGGTTCGCCGCAATGTCCCATGGCGCCGACGGCGAGCGGATTCGCGCCACCGTCAGCATTGGACTCGCCGAGTCGAGTCGCGAAACGGCTTCCCTCACCGACCTGCTCTCAGCCGCCGACCAGGCGTTGTATCGAGCCAAGTCGCTGGGCGGCAATCGGCTTGAACAGACGCCAACGGCCGCGCTCGCCGCCGCCAGCGGCTCTTCGAGTGGCAATCGGATTTAAGCTCCCGCCAGATAGAGTGTGGGGAAATTTCCGGTTCCGCTCGAAACACTGAATTCGTTGGCCAGCACGGCTCCGTCGATTTTCGGCGTGACCGAGGAGCCACGCGGATTTTCGTCCGAGCGCGATCGCGCACGCAGGTACGATACATGGATGCTCACGATCCCGACACACGACCGACCCAGCCCGTAACCCGCCCTGTCCTCGTCTGGGACGCACCGGTGCGGTTGTTTCACTGGCTGGTGGTCGTGCTGGTCACGGCCGCGTATGTCACGTTGAAGCTGAACTGGATCGACTGGCACGTGCGCGTCGGCGAGACGCTGCTCGCCCTTGTTATCTTCCGGCTGCTATGGGGCTGCTTTGGCAGTGAGACCGCCCGCTTTCGCAGTTTCGTGGCATCACCCGCGGCCGCGCTTCATCATTTGCGCCGCCTGTTTCATCGCGAGCCCGATGTGCAGGTCGGTCACAATGCGGCCGGCGGCTGGATGGTTCTATTTCTGCTCGTCTTGCTGCTGACCGAGACGCTGAGCGGGCTTTACGTCAACAACGACATCGCCGACGCAGGGCCGTTTAGCGAACTGGTGCCCGTGTGGCTCGCCAACGCAATCTCGGATTTGCACGGCCTTGTCTGGTACGTGCTGCTCGCCGCGGTGGTGCTGCACGTGCTCGTGATCGCCCTCTACGCGGTAGCGAAGGGACACAACCTGCTGCGCCCGATGCTGACCGGCTACAAACTACTGCCCTCGTCCGTGGACGCCCCGCGGCAGGCGCCAGCGCTGCTGGCGCTGCTGCCATTCGGCGTCGGCGTTGCCGTGGTGATGCTGCTCGCGGCTTATCTGTGAGCCTGCCGCAAACCCGCTCTCCGGGCGCGGCTACCGTGCCTGCTTCAGTTGCCCTTCGGCGGCATCACCTGGCCGCGAATCTCGCCATCCGGATTTTTCTTCGTGTGAACGTTGATGTACATGTCACCGGCTTCGAACATCTTGGCGTTGTCCGGAGATAGCGTGGCCTGACCGGTCATCGGGCTCGTCACCTCCATGTTGCCCTTCTGCGACAGCCAGACCTTTACGTCAGCGTTTTTACCGGCCGGGGCGGGTCCGTGGAAATGCGCCATTGTGGTCGGACTCGTCAATCCGCTGAAGCTGATATTCCAGGTGACGACCCGCGTGCTGGGGTCGTACGTGAGCTTGGCGCTGCCGCTGCCCGGCGTCTGCACCGGCGGAACCTGTTGGGCGCCCGTCAAAGGCACCTCGAACGAGATGGGCGCCGCTTGCGCCAAGGTCAGCGTACCCGCGAAGGCCAAACCACCGAACACCATGAAAGCGCGCCGCGTGATGGATCGTGACATCTGGTTTTCTCCTGTTGGGTTTGCCCTTGGTGAGCGGGCGATTATTGAAGACTGCAGAAGACCTCGTCGGCGTTGCTGGCAGCCAAACAAGTGAGTCAAGCATAGACGCAAGCAGGCCGTAACGCGAAGGTTGCGTGAGGCCGAAATCCGGCTATGCGTGGCGACCGTCCCGTCACGTCGACGCCAGATGAGTCTGTCCAGCGATTCAAAAGGAAACCGTCGGGCGAAAATCGTTGAGATTTGATCTGGCGCGAAAAATTCTTCCGGTACGATATGCGCTTTGCGTGAAGGCAGCGGATGTAACTGGCGCGACCTGGTGTTGCGCCAGGAGCCTTCATGGATCACACCCATTGTTACGCTGCCATGTTGCGCGCACTCGTCGCGGCGTCTGTTGCGCGCGCTCCGACCGGCGACGTCGCATGCACACTCAGCGCTGGCGTCGACGAATTCGGTGACGGCGATACCGTTGCCTCGGTGATGGCGAGAGCCGATACAGCGCTCTATGCCGCGAAAGCCAATGGCAGAAACTGCGTGATGCTGGCGGGGTCGTCGCAGCGTGCCGATGACATCGTTTCCAGTTTTCCGGCTTAGGAAAGGCTCCGCGGAGGGCTGCGCAGGAGACGCCTGATCGATCGTCCATTCGCACTGCCACTGCAAAAAAAACCGGCATGCAGTCGCCCGCATACCGGTCTCGATTGGGGCCGGTCGCGTCACCGCGAAAAGGGCCGCCGCGCCGATCGGCGCCAGTCCGCGCTTTATTTGCGCTTCAATTGCGAAATATCGCGCACCGCGCCGCGATCGGCCGAGGTCGCGAGCGCCGCGTACGCCTGCAATGCCTGCGACACGACACGCTCGCGATTGGTCGGCTGCCATGCGTCGTCGCCGCGCGCTTCCATCGCCGCGCGACGGCGTGCGAGCTCTTCGTTCGACACCGCGAGATGCATCTTGCGCTGCGGAATGTCGATCTCGATCACGTCGCCGTCTTCGACCAGACCGATCGTGCCGCCCTCCGCCGCTTCCGGCGACGCATGGCCGATCACGAGGCCCGACGAGCCGCCCGAGAAACGGCCATCGGTAAACAGCGCACAGCTCTTGCCGAGGCCCTTCGACTTCAGATAC
Source organism: Paraburkholderia sp. Cpub6 (assembly GCF_014201065.1). Lineage (NCBI taxonomy): Bacteria > Pseudomonadati > Pseudomonadota > Betaproteobacteria > Burkholderiales > Burkholderiaceae > Paraburkholderia > Paraburkholderia sp. Cpub6. The sequence goes on along the minus strand of NZ_JACHDM010000004.1, from coordinate 143,915 downwards.
GAAGTCGGGTACAGCATTTCCTGCATGCCCGGACCGCCCTTCGGACCTTCATAGCGGATCACCACGACGTCGCCCGGCACGACCTTGTCACCGAGAATCGCGTCGACCGCGTCGTCCTGGCTTTCGAACACGCGCGCGCGACCCGAGAACAGCCACTGCGATTCGTCGACACCCGCGGTCTTTACGATACAGCCCTTCTCCGCGAGATTGCCGTACAGCACCGCGAGGCCGCCGTCCTTCGAGTACGCGTTCTCCTTGCTGCGGATACAGCCGCTCTTGCGGTCCGTGTCGAGCGTCGCGTAGGTCGCTTCCTGGCTGAAGGCGACCGTGGTCGGAATGCCGCCCGGCGCCGCGCGGAAGAATTTCTGCGCTTCCTCGCCCGCGCCGCCGGCAATGTCCCACTTCGCGATCGCGTTGCCGAGGGTGCCGCTATGCACGTTGCCGCACGACAGATCGAGCAGCTCCGCGCGCGCGAGTTCACCGAGAATACCGATGATGCCGCCCGCGCGATGCACGTCCTCGATGTGGTACTTGTCGGTCATGGGCGCGGCCTTGCACAGGCACGGCACCTTGCGCGAGATACGGTCGATGTCCGACATCGTGAAATCGACGCCCGCTTCCTGCGCGGCGGCCAGCAGGTGCAGCACGGTGTTGGTCGAGCCGCCCATCGCGACGTCGAGCGTCATCGCGTTTTCGAACGCCTGCTTGGTGGCGATGCTGCGCGGCAGGACCGAGGCGTCCTCTTCCTGATAGTAGCGGCGGCACAGATCGACGACCAGGCTGCCCGCCTGCTCGAACAGGCCCTTGCGCCATGCGTGCGTCGCGACGATGGTGCCGTTGCCCGGCAACGCGAGGCCGATCGCCTCGGTCAGGCAGTTCATCGAGTTCGCGGTGAACATGCCCGAGCACGAACCGCAGGTCGGGCACGCGCTGCGCTCGACTTCGGCGACTTCGGCGTCGCTGATCTTCGGATCGGCGGCCTTGATCATCGCGTCGATCAGGTCGATCTTCGCGATCACCTGGCCGTCGGTCGGCGACTTGACCTTGCCCGCTTCCATCGGACCGCCCGACACGAACACGACCGGAATGTTCAGGCGCATCGCGGCCATCAGCATGCCCGGGGTGATCTTGTCGCAGTTCGAGATGCAGACCATCGCGTCCGCGCAGTGCGCGTTGACCATGTACTCGACCGAGTCCGCGATCAGTTCGCGCGACGGCAGCGAATACAGCATGCCGCCGTGGCCCATTGCGATGCCGTCGTCGACGGCGATCGTGTTGAATTCCTTCGCCACGCCGCCGGCCGCTTCGATCTGCTTCGCGACCAGCGCGCCCAGGTCGCGCAGATGCACGTGGCCCGGCACGAACTGCGTAAACGAATTCACGACCGCGATGATCGGCTTGCCGAAATCGTCGTCCTTCATGCCGGTGGCGCGCCACAGCGCGCGGGCGCCGGCCATGTTGCGGCCATGAGTCGAAGTGCGTGAGCGATAGTTAGGCATCGGTATCCTCAGGTATTGCTGTTATCGGTTTTGATGAGCGCCCGCGCGGGCGTGGGGATCGCAGCGCGGACTTTGCGCTGGGAACGAATAGTGCAAGAACGCCAGTAAGACGTCCAATATATTTTTTCTGCGTAATTAGGTCGCGAAAGATATTAATCGATGTCGGGACCGCTCAACCGATTTCACCTTTTCTTGACATTGCCCGCTCCCACCGCGAATAATGCAGCGTTCGTTTAACGAAACCGTGTTCACCATAAGAACATTGAAACGGAAACAGAGGTCTTTTCGAGCGCAACACCGGGTGCGAGGCCAAGCGCGCCCAAGCCTGGGCCCACCCTCCTGGATTCGCGCCAATCTGTCCGCTGTGATCAAGATCAGGTAAGGCAAGTTTGCCGCCAATACGCGCCAGCACCCCGCGCCGGCGCGCCGTACCCGCCCGTCCGCCCAGCACAGGGCCCGGCACTACACAGAGTCACACACATGAAGCGAGACACTCCCCCTCACGCCGCCGGCCGACCGGCCGCTTCGCGCGGCATCGTCGAAGGGCTGGTTTATGTTTTCGAGCAGGTCATGCCCGACCCGTTCGTCCTGTCGATCTGCCTGACGTTCTTCGTCGCCGTGCTGGCGATGCTGATCGCACCGACCGGCACACTGCCGACGCTGCTCGATTCCTGGTACACCGGCACGTTCGGCATTCTGGGCTTCGCGCTGCAGATGATCCTGATCCTCGCGACCGGCTACGCGATCGCGGAAGCGCCGATCGTGCAACGCGGTCTGCGCGCGCTCGCGTCGCATGCGAACTCGCCGACGCGTGCCGCGCTGCTCGTGTTTCCGGTCGTCGCGGTTGCCGCGTGGCTCAATTGGGGGCTCGGGCTCATCGTCGGCGCGTTGCTGTCGCGGGAAATCGCGCGGCGCGTCGACGTCGACTTCGCATGGCTCGTCGCGGGCAGCTATTCGGCCTGGTCGATCTGCAACAGCGGGCTGTCAAGTTCGATCGCGCTATCACAGGCATCGCACGGCAATGCGCTGAATCTCGTCGAGAAAGCGACCGGCCACGTGGTGCCGCTCAGCGAAACCATCTTCGCGCCGTTCGTGTTCATTCCGACCGTGCTGGTCGTCGTCGTGATGACCGCGATCTTCATCAAGATGCATCCGAAGGCGGAGAACGTCGTCGCGTTTCGTCAGAGCGGTGAAGCAGCCGCCGACGCGCCGAGCGACGACCCGCATGCCCGCGCGAGCAGCGAGACATCGCTCGCGGCGCGCCTCGAACAGTCGATGCTCGGCACACTGCTGATGCTCGCGCTCGGCATCGGCTATCTGGCGATGACGTGGCACAAGGAAGGATTCGATCTCGACATCAACAACACGATCCTGATCTTCCTGATGATCGGTCTCGCGCTGCAACGCACGCCGATCGCGTACGCGAATTCGATTCGCCGCGCCGCGCGTCAGACCGGCTCGATGCTGCTGCAATATCCGATGTACGGCGGGATCATGGGCATCATGAAGGGCACGGGTCTCGCGTCGATGATCGCGAAAGCGTTCGTGACGATCGCGTCACCGGTCACGCTGCCGCTGTGGAGCTATCTGAGCTCGCTGATCATCACGCTGCTGGTGCCGAGCGCCGGTGGCCACTGGGCGGTGCAGGGTCCGTTCGTGCTGCCCGCGGCGCTCAGCCTGCATGCGTCGGTGCCGCGCACCGCAATGGGCGTCGCGATGGCCGAGAATGTATCGAACATGCTGCAGCCGTTCTGGGCCGTGCCGATCGTCGCGATCGCGGGTATCCGGATTCAGCGCGTCATGGGCTATACGGCGGTGACGTTCGCGGTGTCGCTGGTGATTTACGCGGTGGCGTTGTGGCTCGTGCCGTAACTACAATGACCTGAGATCGAACGATCTCGCTACCGTCAAAACAAAGGGCCGATGAAGCAATGCTTGATCGGCCCTTTGTGCTTTTGCGGCGTACCGCTCGCTGTTACATCTTGACGACGTCCGGCAGCGTCTTCTTAGTCGTACAGCGAGATCACGCCGTGCTGAAGGTCGCCCTTCACGTCGAACGTCGCGATTGGAGCCGCGTCAATTGGGCGGTCGTTTCGTCGCTCGATTCAGCGGGATTTTGCGGGTTTGATTCGTTCAGGAAATCGTCAGCAAAAGTGACGAGATAAGCAGGAACTCTGCGAATCACGGCTTGAAATCGGCCAGCATCACACCGTCGCGGATATGCGCGAGAGCGGCCGCCACGTAGTCGACGACCGGTGCCGGTGGATGGTCGGGCTTCGCCCACACGAAGCCCGAGCACTTGTGCGGCTCCATGTTCGCCAGTTCGCCCTGCCATGAACGGCACACGAGAAAGAAGCTGATGCGGTTCGTGTCCGAGTCGCGCCGCATCACGAGTTTGAATTCGAGCGCGCCGGGCGCGATCGTCACACCCGCTTCTTCTTTCGATTCGCGAATCGCGCATGCCTCGATCGATTCGCCCGGTTCGAGATGGCCGGCAATCAACGCGTACTGGCCGTCCCTGAAACCGGTATTCGCGCGCCGGATGAAAAGGCACTCGCCCTGCCCATTCAGGAACAGCACGTTCACATCGACGATGCTTTGCATTCGGCTCATTTTCTTGCCGGCATCATGACGGACTAGCCACGTTGCGCGGTCAGCAGCTTGATGCCGAGCGCGACGAAGACGAGCCCGCTGCCGCGTTTGATGGCCGCGACCCACCGGCTGGCTCCGACGCGCGTATGGATACCGCGCACGCCGAGCGAATAAATGGTGTGCACGAGCGCGACGGTGACCGCGATCGTCAGATACATCACGATGAACTGCTCCGCCAGGCCGCGCTCGTGGTCGATGAATTGCGGCATGAACGCCGATAGAAAGATCATCGTCTTCGGATTGCTGCCCGACACGAGCAAGGCTTCGCGGAATACCTTCTTGCGCTCGAACGTATAAGCGGACGATGCGACGCCCGCCGGCTGCGCGGCCCGCGATGCCTCTTTGTTGCCGCCGCGCAGTTGCCTGATGCCGAGATACATCAAATAACCCGCGCCGAGCACTTTCATCGCGACGAAGAGCGGCGGCAGCGTCGTCAATACCGCGCCGACACCTAGCGCCACGAGCGCGACGACGACGCCTTGCGCGAGCAGATTACCGGCGACGCTCGTTGCCGCGCCGCGGTTTCCATAGCGGACCGAATTGCGGATCACGAGCAGAACGTTCGGTCCCGGCGAAATGGTGGTGAGCAGATAGGCACCGGCGAAAAGCAACCAGGTATGGAAGGACATGGCAGGCCCAGCGGTTCGTTGTGGTTGAATACCAATACACCGGACATCATCATGCCACGGAAAAAATCGCTGCCGCCGTCGCTGCGCGCTAATCGCTACGCCGCCTCAACGTATCGAGGCCGTCACCAGTTGCAGCGGCGTCTCGATCACCTTCGACAACTCCCGCTGCTTGCGCCGCTCGGTCACCGCCTTCAACGCGAAGTCGATGCCGAACACGGTCTGGCGGCCGGCGAACTGGTTCATCGTCGCGAGCACGCGGCCGTCGGCGAGTAGCGGCTTGATCGCATCGATCGCGTCGTAGCCGGTGACATAGACGCCGCCGCCGCGACCCGCGTCGCGAACCGCGTCGACCGCGCCCATCGCCATGTTGTCGTTGCCGCATAACAGCGCGCGCAGCTGCGGGTGCTCGGCCAGCATTTTCGCGGCCACGTCGCGGGCCTTGCCGTACTCCCAGTCACCCGACTCGACCGCGACGACCTGCACGCTCGCGGCATCCATCGCATCGCGGCTGCCGGCCGTGCGCTGCTGCGCATTGCTGCTCACCGAAATGCCTTCGATGATGCCAACCTGATCGCCGGGCTTCAGCCGCTCGGCCAGATATTGGCCGACCTGCTTCGCGCCGTTGCGATTGTTCGGCCCGACGAACGGCACCGAGATGCCGGCGGCCGCTTGCGCCGCATCGTCGAGCGGGTTGTCGATCGTGATCGTGATGATGCCGGCCTTGATCGCGCGCGCGATCACCGGGATCAGCGCCTTCGAGTCGGTCGGCGCGATCACGATCGCGTTCACCTTCGCCCTGATCGCCTCGTCGACCATGCGGATCTGCGCGGCGGTGTCGGTCTGTTTGGCCGTGCCGCGAATCGTCAGGCTGAATTGCGACGAGAAGTGGTCCTGGTAATTGCGCGCAGCGTCGACCATCGCGACCGTGAACGGGTCAGACATCGATTTGAGTACGAGCGCGATCTTCGGCTTCGTGCCGGGCAGCACTTCGGCGCCGGCATCGTCCGCGAACAGCGCGATGCCAGTGAGACCGGTTGCGGCCAGCGCGCCCGCGAGCAGCAGGCGGCGGCGCATGTTCTGCGTCATGGCTTGACTCCTTCGCGGAGGTGCCGGTTGCGGAGGTGCCGGTTGCGGAGGTGCCGATCGAACGACGCGACGCTGGCGGCAATTTCGTCGAAGAGCGGCCGGCTGTCGATATCTTCGCTCAGACAACGCGTCTTCAAGGCGGCGAGTTGCGCGGCGAGTCCACCGGATACGTCGCAACGCTCGAGCAGTTCTTCGAGCAGACAGCCGTACGCCCTCACTTCGAGCCGCTGCAACGCGATAGCGAGCTCGCGATCGCCGGCGTCAAAAAACGACGCCGCCCCGAAATCGCCGAGCAGCGCGCGCCCCGCGCCGCCGTGCAGGATATTGTGCGCGTACAGATCGCCATGCATCACGCCGCCCCGATGCAGATGACTCGCGACCTTCGCGATGCCGCTCGCGATACCGAGCACCGTCGCAAGGTCGAAGCGCGCGTCGTCGCGATAGATGTCGCGCGTACACGATGCGAGGCTCGGCGGGCCGGCGAGATTGGCGAAGCGCGTATCGATCAATCCCATCACGAGGCCATGCGTATCCGACGGATGCCCGATCACCTTGCCGAGCACGGGGATCAGGTTCGCATGTTCGCCGCCGCGCATGCAAGCAGCCATCTCGCAGTCGGGCAAACCGTCGCTCGTCACCGCGCCCTTGAACAGCTTGACGGCGACCGCACGCGGCGCGGGCTCGTTGTCCGCGTGCAGCGCCGCGCGATAGATGACGCCCGATGCGCCCTCGCCCAACGGCCGTTCGAGCCGCAACGCATCCCAACGAATGCCGCTGATGGGTGTGTCGATGAGCGCCGCCTGTTCGAGCGCCGCGTTGAACGGATTGCCCGCATACGCGAGCCACGCAAGCCGCGGCAGACGCAGCAACCAACGCGGCAATGCATCGAAACGATTCGCCGCGACCCTCAGCAGTTCGAGCCGCGTGCATGCGAGCAACTCCTCGGGCAGCGCGCGCAGCCGGTTGCCGGCAAGCATCAGCTTCTGCAGTTGCGTGCAGCGGCCGAGCTCCGCGGGCAAGCGTTCGAGATCGTTGTCGGTCAGAATCAGCCAACGCAGCAGCGGCGGCAGCGCGCGCGCCGGCACCTCGCGGATGCGATTCGACTTGAAGCCGATCATGCTCAGTTGCGCGCATTCGCCGAGCACGCCGGGCAATTCGGTGAACGGGTTGTTGGACGCGAACAGGATGCGCAGTTTGCGCAGACGCGGCAGATCGTCCGGCAGCGTCGTCAATGCGTTGTTCGACAGGTCGAGCACTTCGAGCGTATCGGCGAGATCGAAAATCTCGCGCGGAAATTCGCTCAGGCCGCACGCGAGTTTGAGTTCGCGCGCACCCGCCAGTCGCCCGGCCCGCAGTTGTTCTAAAGTCGTGGTCACAGTCGTGGGAAAGAAGATCGGGTAGCGCCCGCAGCGCGTCGTACCGAAGCTGTCGATTTTACTGAGTCGAAGGTCATCTGGGGTTCTCTGCGGTACAGTGATGCGAGCGTCGCGGGGGTCACGGCCGTCGCGGCCATGTCGAATGCGATGAGACAGCAATATCTGGAGCGCGTTCGGGCCATGCAAGCGACACACTATCGGATAACGGCGCAGCCTTCATACAGTTTTGCGCGTCCGGTCGTCGAACGCCGCCGCCTCGCAAGTCCTTGCGCCGCCACCCTGTCAGGAGCCTGAGAAAGTGACGTATGCATACAAGTTGATCGATTCGCCGGTCGGTCAGTTGAAGCTGGTGGCGAAAGGCGAATGCCTCGCCGCGATTCTGTGGGAGCACGACAAGCCTGACCGCGTGCGACTCGGCGAAATGAGCGAAGCGAACGAACTCGCGGTGCTCGTCGAAACCGAGCGGCAATTGCACGAGTACTTCGCGGGCACGCGCCAGGCCTTCGATCTGCCGCTCGACTTTCACGGCACCGAGTTCCAGAAGCAGGTCTGGCGCGCGCTGCTGACCATTCCGTTCGGCCAGACGCGCAGCTACTCGGAGATCGCGCAGCAGATCGGCAACGTCAATGCGGTGCGCGCGGTGGGCGCGGCAAACGGCCGGAATCCGATTTCGATCGTCGCGCCGTGTCATCGCGTGATCGGCGCGTCGGGCGAGCTGACGGGATTCGCCGGCGGCCTCGCCAACAAGATGCTGCTGCTTTCGCTGGAGGCGGGGCAGACCTCGCTCGAAGCAGCGGCGGATGACGCGCATCGGCTGGCGCCGAAGGGAAACGCGGCGCACCCGCTCAAGGACGATGCGCCCGCGAAACCGGCGCATCGTCAGCCGAGCCGGGCAACGCAGGGTTCGCTGTTCGGTAGCTAAAGCAGCGCACACCCGGCACGATGCGCCACCCACCGGCCGTAATCGCCGATGCTTCGTCCGCGATCAGCACCATCGCCCGCGCATGCAACACCTCTCCTTAAGATGCCCTTTGGGGTATCGAACAGGAGGATGACATGCGCATGCTTCTCAACATACAAATACCGAACGAACCGTTCAGCACACTCGTGCGCGAAGGCCGAATCGGCGACCTGATGAGAAAGATCCTCGAGGACATGAAACCAGAAGCCATCTACTTCACCGAGCAGCAGGGCAAACGCGGCGCGGTGGCGGTCGTCGAGGTCGCCGATGCATCGGCGATCCCCGCGCTTGCCGAACCGTGGTTCCTGACGCTCGACGCCGACTGCGAGCTGCGCATCGCGATGCTGCCCGAGGATCTGATGAAAGCCGGGCTCGACGCGCTCGGCGACAAGTGGAAGTAGCGCGGCCCTCAGGAATGCCCAGCCGATAGCTGCAGCAGCATCGAAGCCGCGGCCGTCGCCGCGACCTGGCAGCCGAGCACGATATGCGCCTCGACCGTGTCCTCGATAAAGTCGTGACTCACGCCGCCGATGCTCGGCACGAACATCATGCACGCCGGCATGCAACGCGCGATCACCTGCGCGTCGTGCGCGGCGCCGCTCGGCATGCGCAGCCACTGGCCCGGCGCGAGTGCTTCGGCGGCTCGCGCGATGTGCTCCGCGAGCGTGGCGTCCATGCTGACGGGTTCGATCGGCTCGTCGAGCGTCTGCAATTCGACGCTCACCGCGTCGTGCGCGTTGAAATCGCGCACCAGTTCCGCGAGCGCGCGTTCCATGGCCTGAAGCCGTGCGGGGTTGGCATCGCGGAATTGCAGGTACATGTCGGCCGCGCCGGGCACGACGCTCATCGAGCCCGGATCGAGATCGATGCGGCCCACGGTCCAGACGGTATCCGCGTCCGCCAGTTGCCCAAACGCGTCGTTCATCCGCGCGATGAACGCGACGAGCGCCGCGCCCGCGTCGCGGCGAATCGCCATTGGCGTCGTGCCCGCGTGATTGCGCTGACCCGTGAAGCGCAGCCGCGATTCGCGCAGCCCGACGATCGTCGTGACGACGCCGATCGCTTTGCCGATCGCTTCGAGACGTCCGCCCTGCTCGATATGCGGCTCCAGATACGCGACCTGGCGCCCTGCCTCGAAACGTGCACGCGGCCGGCCCGCCAGTCCGGCGGTCTCGAGTACGTCGGCGAGGCGTTCGCCCTGCCGGTTCGTCGCGCCGCGAATCGAGTCGTCGACCGCCTCGCCGACGAAGCTGCGGCTGCCGAGCAGGCCCGAGAACGTGCCCTCCTCGTCGATCCACGACGCGACGTCGACGGCGAGGTGCCGCGTCGCGGCATGCTCCGCTAGCGCGCGGGCGATTTCGAGCCCGTACATCACGCCCATTGCGCCATCGAGCCAGCCGCCGGTCGGCTGCGTGTCGGTATGCGAGCCGATCACGAGCGCGGGACCGCTCTTGCGCGAGCGTCCGAACACGGTGCCGACGCCGTCGATGCGCGCGTCGAGCCCCGCCTCAGTCATCCTGCCGACCAGCCATTCGCGTGCCGCCAGATCGACCGGCGACAGCGCGAGCCGGACCACGCCGGGACCGGTCGCGCCGAAACCGCGCAGCCGTTTGAGGTCGGCCATCAGCCGGTCAGGATCGATCTTCACCACGTTGTCATCTCCATGCATTGATTGCGGATGCCGCCGCGCGAAAATCACCCGGCGACATATCGTAGGCACGCTTGAACGCGCGATTGAAATCCGACGCGCTATTGAAGCCCCAGCCGTACGCGACCTCGATCACTGGCCTGCGCGGGTGGCGATGCAGTTCATCGGCCGCTTCGCGCAGGCGCCGGTTGCGGATATACGCGTGAAGCCCACCCTCCGGCTCGAACAATCGATACAGCGTGGGCCGCGACAGCGGCGACATGGCCAGCACGCTGTCGACCGTCAGATCAGGTTGGCCGAGATTTGCGTCGATATAGCGGCGCGCTGCCGTGAACATCGCGGTGCGTGCCACCGCCCGCGCACTGCCGGTCAAGCCTGTTTCCTTGCCGAACGCCGCCGCCATCAACAGCGCGCAGGTGTGGAGCGCTTCCTGAGCCGCGGACGCGTCCATCGTGGGCAACGTGCGGCACAGTTCGGACAGCTGCGCGGGAATCAGCCGCGCCAGCGGCGTCTGATATTCGATTACGCGGCCATGTATGGACTCCGCCTCCGGCAGCACCGGATCGATGATGGCGCGCGGCAGGAACAGCGCGAGCAGACGACACGGGCCGCGCGTCATCCGCATCGGCTGGTTCATGTCGAGCGCGAGAATGCCCGGCCGCGTTTGCAGCGCGACGCGCTTCGGATAGAGGCCCGTGGTCGTTTCGAAGGTCCCTTCGACGGCTATATGAAACACGATCTGGCGCACGTTGTCGGTCGAAATGCGCGCGACCGACCGCGATTGCGCGACCGGATCGGTGCGGCAACCCGTAAAGGCCATGCCGCCGGCGCGATAGGTATCGATGGTGCCGCGAAAGCCGTCGGCGAGTTGCCGGCGCGAAATCGGCACATCGAGAAAATGGCCGACGCGCTCGCGCCACACAGGCAGCTGCTCGCGCGGCACAGTGCCGAAGGTGTCGAAGTGGGTGTAGTCGAAAGCCGCTGGCATTGCTGCGGCCGCGGTTGCGGTGCGGTTGGCTGCCTGATCGGTCGTCAAGGTGTCCCCGCCGGTTTTGTCGTGTGCGCCTGCATGATAGCCGTGGTCGGCGAAAACGTCATGGGCTTCGGACGCCGCGCGCTGGATCACCGTCGAGACGCTGCATGTCGATGGCGCTTCGAAGCTGTGAGCTGCCGTTCGCGAGCAACGAAGCGCGCCGCGTAAACCCGGAACGGGCTGCATAAGAAAGCGCCACGACCGCGGGCACTCTCACGAAGCGGACTAACCATCCGCTTCCGCCATTCACCAACTCATTTCCACAGCGTGCGGCCAAAGAACGTCAACGTACGATCCCACGCCTGTTGCGCCCAGACCGGGTCGTATTGCGTCCTCGCGATGCGGCCCGACCCGACCGCCGTTTCGTTCGCGAACGCGTGATGCGCCAGATAGCGATGAAACTCGACGTCGACTTTCGCGTCGGTGAGTTTCTTTTCGAGCGCGTCGACGGTGTCGGCGGCGAAGAAGTCGTCCTGCAGACCCCAGTGGCCCATCACCGGAACCTTGATCTTCGACGCGTCGATATAGTCGAGCGGCGGGAAGCCATACCAGACGACGCCAGCCGCCACTTCAGGCACGTTGCACAGCGCGAGGAACGTCAGCGCGCCGCCCATGCAATAGCCGGTCAAGCCAACCTTCGCCGCGTGCTGCTGCAGATACTGGACCGCGCCGCGCACGTCCTGCGTTGCGGCATCGCCGAAATCGAGGCCGCTCATCAAGTGGTGCGCCTCATCCTCTTCGACCGTCGACTTGCCGCGATACAGATCGGGCACCAGCGCGAAGTAGCCGGCTTTCGCGAGGCGATCGGCGACGCCGCGAATCTGGTCGTTCAAGCCCCACCATTCCTGGATCACGACGACCGCGGGCGCGCCCGCGGTTTTTTCAGGCTTCGCGAGATAGCCCTGTAGCTGCTTGCCGTCGGGACGGTTGAACGTGATCATCGAACCTGCGTGTTGGGTCATCGGTCGCTCCTCGAGTAGACGAAACCGCTAGCATAGCGCCACTACCCTGTTTTCTGTTCAATCGGAACCGTGCCAACGCGCGAGCGTGATCCCGCGGAATCTGCGGGTTATGTGAATCGAACGATATGAGGATCAGCATAAGAATAATCAGGCCCCGCGCGACATGTGATTTCGCGCACGCATTCAAGCGCTTTTATCCAATGGGTGAATGACTCGACTGAGAGCTTGACGTACTGCGATGCGCGCTAGAACCGCTCTATCACACCGAATTGGACGCCCGCGACCGGCGCGCCCGGATAGGCAACGGGCAGCCCGGTCACGTTGACGCCGCGCAGCGTGAAGCGCGAGTCGTCGTGATTCGCGAGATAGGCGGCGCTGAAATACAGCAGCAGCGTCGGCGACATGCTGTATTCGAATGCCGCGCTGAACTGGTCCGCGCTGCCGCCAGGCGTCGTGTAGTCGCGCACGTGCGCATAGCCGAGCGAGGCACGCGCATTGGTCGAAAAACTGTACTGCGCCGACAGTGAGCCGCCCGCGCCGTGATAGACCGGTGTGCCGCCATCGCCGTTGAAAAAGGACAGCCACACGCGCAGCTTGCCGAAGGCGTAGTTCGCGCCGCCGAGGTTCGCGCGCAGCGCGCCGGCACCGTGCGTCTGCTGGCGCGCGTACAGCAGATGCAGGTGGTCGAGCCGATACGACGCGGTCACGTAATAACCGTCGATGCCGTTGCCGTCGCTCTCGGACGGATCGCGCATCGCCATCATCAGCGTCGCACTGAAGCCGGCGATGCGCGGCGACAGATACGCAACCGCGTTGTTCGCATACGGCGTGATCTTCGACAGATTGTTGAGCCCCGAGGCGATCGTGCCGGCGCCGAACGCGTCGAGATCGCCCTTGAACGGGATATAGATCGGCGAATACTGACGGCCGACGCGCAGTTCGCCCCAGCTGCCGCTCGCGCCGATCCATGCCTGACGATTGAAGATCGAGCCGGGCACCTGCAAGCTGCCGTCGGTCGAGCTGAAGCCGTTTTCGAGCGTGAACACGATCGCGTTGCCGCCCCCGAGCGGCTGCGCGCCATGCAGCCCGACCCGCGAGCCGCGATACGCGCCGGAGTCCATGCGCGCGACCCAGCCCGAACCGGGGTCGGTGATTTCGACGCTCGTATCGATCACGCCATACAGCGAGACGAAGCCGGTGTTGATTCCTGAGGCGGCGCCGGTGCCGGTATCGATGTCGGTGACGGCGGCTGCGCCGTGCGCATAGAGCAGAAGCGCGCCACCTCCCCAAGCCGCTCTCACGCCGACGCTGATCGTCAAGGCTTCGCGGACTGTGTTCAGCAGGCAAGCCATGGCGTGACGCAGGATGAGTTCCTCCTCGAACACATCGATCGGATATACCGCGAGCGAACTTACCACGTTCGGGCGTACCCGTGCGGGCCATCCAGTACGCTCGCGCACATCCCAACGATGCAAGCGCGCGCCAGCGTCCGCGACTTGAGGACGGCGATGCAGGAGTCGCCGCGGCCCGTGTGCGACGCCGTGCCAGGGGCACCACGTTTTTTCCCGCGCCGTGTGGTTTTTCGTGCGACGAATGATTTTGACCAAGGGGAAACCCGTATAATCCTCAAGACGTCAGACAACTTGCGTGCAATCGCCGGCAGCCTGACCGCGATCCGCCGTGCAGCGTCCACCCCGAACCGCCTTCTGCCCGATCCGTGAATTCCACCGCCCCCGCCAGTTCCGCCGCCGCCGCCGCCCCCGCCCTGCCGTTTCGTCACGCGCTTTACGCGATGCTCGGCATCGGCCTCGTCAACATGCTGGTCGCGCTCGACCAGACCGTCGTCAGCACCGCGCTGCCGTCGATCGTCGCCGAGCTGCACGGCTTCGAATATTTTGCGTGGATCGCAAGCGCGTACCTGCTCGCCTCGGTCGTCACGGTGCCGGTGTTCGGGCGGCTCGGCGACTACTTCGGCCGCAAGCGCTTCGTGATCGCTGCGGTGATCACGTTCACGGTCGCGTCCGTGTTGTGCGGCCTCGCCAACAGCATGCTGTTTCTCGCGATCGCGCGCGGACTGCAAGGCATTGGCGGCGGCATGATGGTCGGCACCGCGTTCGCGTCGATTCCCGATCTGTTCCCCGACCCGCGCACCCGCGTGCGCTGGCAGGTCGTGCTGGCCGCGGCCTACGGCATCGGCACGGCGGCCGGCCCGTCGCTCGGCGGCTGGATGAGCGAGCACCTCGGCTGGCGCTCGACGTTTCTCGTCAATCTGCCGGTGGGCGCGGCGGCGCTCTATTTCATCTGGATGCATCTGCCGAATTTCCGGCGGCCGCATGACGGCGAAGTAAAGATCGACTGGCTCGGCGCGGGGCTCGTCGCGGGCGTGCTCGGCGGCTTGCAGGCGTTTATCGAAGCGGTGCCGAAGCACGGCCTCACCGTGGGCAATCTCGTGCTCGGCGCGTGCGTGATCGCCGGCGCTATCGCACTCTTCACGTGCGAAAAGCGCGCCACGCATCCGATCGTTCCGCTCGATCTGTTCAAGGACGCGCAGCTCGTCACGCTATTCACGCTCGGCATGCTGTCCGGGTTCGTGATGTTCTCGCTGATCTTCTTCGCGCCTTTGCTGCTGCAAGGCGGCTTCGGTCTTTCGCCGCAGCAGGCCGGCCTGCTCGCGACGCCGATCGCCGCGTGCATCGCGCTCGGCAGTGTGGTGAACACGCGCATCGTGATTCACATGAAGAAGCCCACGCGCATTCTGACGATCGGTTTCGGGCTGCTGATGTTCGCGTCGATCGCGCTCGCGTTCGCCAATCCGGACACGCCGCGCTGGCGCATCGTGCTGCCGATGGGCGCGGTCGGCATCGGCCTCGGCTTCATCCTGAACAACCTGAACGTGTTCGGCCAGGAGATCGCCGGACGCGAGCGCTTCGGCATCACGACCGCGCTATTGCAATCGACGCGCATGGTCGGCGGCATGCTCGGCACCAGCATCGTCGCGACTGTCGTGCAGCATCACTATCGCAACGTCGTCACGCGCACGATGAGCGTGCTCGGAGAGCCGGCCGCATCGCAATGGCGGCCGCGTTTCGTCGATCTGCGCATCCTGATCGACGACGCGTCACGCACGCAGCTGATTGCGGATATGAAGAAGTCGGGACTCGATACGCTCGCGCTGATCGATAGCGCACGCGACGCGCTCGTGCAGTCGATTCATATCGGTGTGTGGCTGACGGCGGTGGCATCGCTCGCGGCCGCGCTGCTGGTGCAGCGGATTTCGCATGTGGTGTTTCGCAAGAGCTGACAAGTGGCCCGATGATGGCCGCCGATATCCGCGGTGCGGCTAGCTCGCACCGTGCAATGCAAAAGGAAACAAAAAAGCCTGGTGAACCGCATCTTTCGTGCAGCCCGCCAGGCTTTTTGATTGAGTTAAATCGTCCTTAACGCACGAGACACGGCCGCTTGTTGTCGAACTTCCAGTTCGGAATCAGATATTGCATGGCAATGCCGTCGTCGCGCGCGCCGAGGCCGTGCTGCTGATACAGCGCGTGGGCCTTCTCGAGCGCATCCATATCGAGTTCGATGCCGAGCCCCGGCTTCTGCGGCACCTTGACCTTACCGCCGACGATCTGCAGCGGATCTTGCGTCAGGAACTGACCATCCTGCCAGATCCAGTGCGTATCGATCGCGGTGATCTTGCCCGGCGCCGCTGCCGCGACGTGCGTGAACATCGCGAGCGAAATGTCGAAGTGGTTGTTCGAATGCGAACCCCACGTGAGGCCCCAGTCGTTGCACATCTGCGCGACGCGCACCGAGCCCTGCATGGTCCAGAAATGCGGATCGGCGAGCGGAATATCGACCGATTGCAGCTGGATGGCGTGACCCATCTGACGCCAGTCGGTCGCGATCATGTTGGTCGCCGTCGGCAGGCCGGTTGCGCGCCGGAACTCGGCCATCACTTCGCGGCCCGAATAGCCGTTCTCCGCGCCGCATGGATCTTCCGCGTAGGCGAGAACATCGTGCTTGTCACGGCACAGGCGCACCGCTTCCGCGAGCGACCATGCGCCGTTCGGGTCGAGCGTCACGCGCGCTTCGGGGAAGCGCTCGGCGAGTGCCGTGACCGCTTCGATCTCGGCGTCGCCTGGCAGCACGCCGCCCTTCAGCTTGAAGTCGTTGAAGCCATAGCGCGCCTTCGCGGCCTCGGCAAGACGCACGACCGTCTCCGGCGTCAGCGCTTTCTCGGTGCGCACGCGCTCCCAGTCGTCACGCGCGCCGGCGTTGTTCGCGTACGGCAGATCGGTCTTGTTGCGATCGCCGATATAGAACAGGTAGCCGAGCATTTCCACTTCGTCGCGCTGCTGGCCTTCGCCGAGCAGTGCCGCGACCGGCACGCCGAGATGCTGCCCGAGCAGGTCGAGCAGCGCGGCTTCGAGCGCGGTCACCGCGTGAATCGTCGTGCGCAGGTCGAAGGTCTGCAGGCCACGCCCCCCAGCGTCGCGATCGGCGAACTGCGTGCGCACCTTGTTCAGGATCGCCTGCAGATTGCCGATCGACTGACCGACCACGAACGGCCGCGCGTCGTCGATCGTCTTGCGGATGTTCTCGCCGCCCGGCACTTCGCCCACGCCGGTATGGCCCGCGCTGTCGCGCAGAATCACGATGTTGCGCGTGAAGAACGGACCATGCGCGCCGCTCAGATTCATCAGCATGCTGTCGCGACCGGCGACGGGCACGACGCGCAGTTCGGTGACGACCGGCGTGGCGTTCGATTCGGTAGGTTTGGTGGACATGGGAAAAGCACCTGTGTGATGAAGTAGGCCGGCCGGCGGAAGCCGCCGCGCGCTGCGTGCGTGTTCGACCGGACCGGATGAGAACTCGAATACAGAAAAATCGACGGCCGCATGCGAGCCGTCAGTGTAGTCAATGCGCGTTGCCGCGCAACGAATCGGGCAACGGCTCGCGATTGCCGGGCTTGTTGCGCGTCAGGAAGCCGGCCGCCGCCGCGAGCAGCGACGCGACGCCGAGACCGTATAGCCCGCCCGTGATCGAGCCCGTGTGTTGCTGCAGATAGCCGAAGGTGGCCGGCGCGAAGAAGCCGCCGAGGTTGCCGAGCGAATTGATCAGCGCGAGCACGCCGGCGACGACGCGCGCATCGAGGTAGCCCTGCGGAATCGGCCAGAACAGCGACGCCGCCGCCTTGAAGCCGATCGCCGAGAAGCAGATCGCGACGAACGAGAACACCGGGTTGCCCGACGTCGACGCGAACAGACCGACTGCCGCGATGACGAGCGCGACCGCGAGCCAGCCCTGCTGATGACGCCATTTCGCCGATACGACCGCGAACCCGTACATCGCGACGATCGAGATCAGCCACGGAATCGAGTTGAACATGCCGACCTCGAAGTCGGAAAGGCCGCCCATCTTGCGGATGATGGTCGGCAGCCAGAAAGTGGCCGCGTAGATGGTCAGCTGGATCGCGAAGTACAGGAAGCAGAACAGCGCGATTTGCGGATCCTTCAGCAGCTTCACCGTCGGCAGATGCGCGCCGCCTTGCGCTTCGCGCTCGCCCTGTTCGGCCGCGATCGATTGTTCGAGCACACGCTGTTCTTCGGCCGTGAGCCAATGCGCGTCGCGGATGCGCGACTTCAACAGCAACCAGCTGACGACGCACAGCGCGATCGAGAACGCGCCTTCGATCAGGAACATCCACTGCCAGCCTTGCAGGCCGAGGCCGCGAATCGACAGCAGCGAGCCGGTGATGGGACCGGACAGCACCGACGCGAGCGCCGAGCCCGACAGAAAGATCGCCATCGCCTTGCCGCGTTCCTTTTGCGGCAGCCACTGCGTGAAGTAAAAGACGACGCCGGGAAAGAAGCCCGCCTCGGCGACGCCGAGCAGGAACCGCAGCACGTAAAACGACGTGTCGTTCCAGACGAACGCCATTGCGCCCGCCACCAGCCCCCAAGTGCCCATGATGCGCGTGAGCCAGGCGCGCGCGCCGAACTTCTGCATCAGCACGTTCGACGGCACTTCGAACAGCGCGTAGCCGATGAAGAACAGCCCGCTGCCGAGCCCGTAGGCGGCCGCGCCGATGCCGAGATCGGCCTTCATGTGCGCGTTGACGAAGCCGATATTCACGCGGTCGATATAGTTCGCGATGAACATGATCAGGAAAAGCGGCAACACGTTGCGCTTCACCTTCGCGACCGCCGATTCCAGCGGGTCGAGCGCGGTGGTCAGAACTGATGTCAAGTTGTGTCTCCTGTCGGCCACGAGGCCTGGTGGAACGCAGCGCGGCGCACCCGGTGGGTGCAAGACCCTGCTCTACGCCTGATATGTTGTCTGACGACAGTCTACCGCGTTAATTTTGTCAAATCCAATGGGGTGTTTACCCTGTGGTTCCAGAGTGACTGCCTTGACAGACCCCGTTGACCAACCCGGAATCCGCCTCGAACTAAGACGTCTGATGTCTACAATTGGCAGACTGTCGTCAGCAGCCCATGCGTTTGCGCAAATGTCCGCCTCATCCCCGCCCCCAACCGCGCATCCGCACGCAAAAAATAGCCCGCGCCGATGCCGCCGAACGCGGCAGAATCGAGTACAGTCCTGTGCGATACTTTGCAGGATCAGTCAACCAGCCACAAAAATGAGCAGCCTAACTGAAAAGGTGGTGGCCACCCTTTCCGATGAGATTCGCCGCGGAGCGCTGAGGCCAGGCGACCGCATCCCCACCGAAGTCGCGATGATGAAGCAGCTGTCCGTGAGCCGCTCCGTGGTCCGCGAGGCGATTTCGCGTCTGCAGGCAGAGAGGATCGTCGAGACGCGCCATGGCATTGGCACGTTCGTGCTCGCGCCCGCCGCCGAAAAGCCGATGCAGCTTCCGGCCGCCGATCTCACCAGCATGCTCGACGTGATGGCGATCATCGAGTTCCGGATCGACGTCGAAGCGGCCGCGGCCGCGCTCGCGGCATCGCGGCGCACCGAGCAGAACCTGAAGCAGATCCGCACTGCGCTCGATCGATTCGAGTCGGAACTCGAGCGCGGCAGCACCGACACGCTCGCACACGACATCGAGTTCCATCTGCAGATCGCGCGCGCGAGCGGCAACCGCTATTTCTTCGACGTGCTGAGCCAGCTCGGCCGCTCGGTCAGCCCGCGCACCCGGCTCGGTTCGGCCGAGATCGCGGAGCTAGACCATATCGAGGTGTTGCGCAGCGTGCTCGGCGAGCATCTGATGATCTATCGCGCGATCGAGCGTCAGGATGCCGACGACGCGCGCGCCGCGATGCGCATGCATCTGAGCAACAGCCGCGAGCGACTGCGCCGCGCGCATGACCTGACGAAGGCTGGCGTGTGATCACATGCGGGGCTGAGCGGCCGCTCCGCAACACGACACGCCGCCGGCAACGCCCTCACTACCCCACGTCGAGATCCATTAACGCCGAGCTCAGCGATTTGCCATGCGCGTCGAGCGCGAGCGAACGCGTAACGCCGCCGCCGAGCGCGTCGCCGAGCACGAAGTTGAATGCGGCAAGGCCCGGCAACTCATGGCGCACCACATCGCCGCGCACCACATCGCGCAGATGCGTCTTGACGCGCTCGGGCGTCAGCACATCGCGCAACCGCTCGTAATGCAGCGCGTCGTAGCAGATCACCGAGATATTGAGCGTATTGCCCTTGTCGCCGGTGCGCGAGTGGGCCAGTTCCCGTAGTTTCATCTCAAGCCTCCATCAGCGAGAAAGCCGGCGCCGCATGCTCGCGCGGCAGCAGCACCGACTGCACCGCGACCACCTCGCGCGCCGCCTTCGTCACGCCGCCGCCGCCCGCCGGTCCGTTCGTGTACAGCGTCTCGACCTCGTTGCCGATGCGCAGCGCCTGCGCAAGCGACGCCGTGCGTCCCGCCACCCGGGCGCGCACTTCGTACGGCTCGCCATGACCGGCCGCCACCGCGTCACCATGCAGTGCGTTCACGCCGATCAGATCGAAGCGCAACTCGCGCGTCTGCACGCCGGTCAGCGCGAGACGCTCGCGCACGATATCGAGCGCCAGCCGCGCCCGCGCAAGCGCGCCGGGTCCGCCGTACGAAATCTGCCCCTCGCCGATATAGCCGTCGAAATACGCAACCGACACTTTCAACGTCGCGGTGCGCTCCGTGCCGCCACCGCCGGTGACGCGCACACGGTCCACGGCTTCCTGCTCGACGCGCACCTGCGAGAAATCGGCGACCACGTCGGGCTGCAGATAACGACGCGGATCGTGGATCTCGTAGAGCAACTGCTCCTTGCAGGTCGCCTCGGTCACGAGCCCGCCACTTTGCGCGAGCTTCGTGATCACCACTGAACCGTCCCGCGCAACTTCGGCGATCGGAAAGCCGAGCCGTGCGAGATTCGGCACGTCCTTGAAACCGGGGTCCGCGAAATAGCCGCCGGTGATCTGCCCCGCGCATTCGAGCAGATGGCCGATTACCGTCGCCTGGCCGAGCATCGGCCAGTCGTCCATGCGCCAGCCGAATTCGTGGATCAGCGGCGCGACGAACAGCGACGGATCGGCGACGCGCCCGGTCAGCACGATCTGCGCGCCGGCCGAGAGCGCCTCGACGATGCCGCTCGCGCCGAGGTACGCATTGGCCGATATCAGCCGGTCCGCGTACGCGGCCACCGCCTCGCCCGATTCGACGAAATGGAAGTCGCCCGCGCGCACGACGTCGAGCACGTCGTCGCCGGTGACTGCGGCAATCCTCAGGGCGCCGAGACCCAACTCGCGCGCGATCTGCGCGGTCCGGCGCGCTGCCGCGAGCGGATTGGCCGCGCCCATGTTCGACACGATACGCACGCCGTTGCGCGCCGCGACGGGCAGCACCGCGCGCATGCGCGCTTCGAGCAGCGGGTCGTAGCCGAGCTCCGGGTCCTTGCTGCGCGCCTGCTGCGCGATCGCGATCGTGCGTTCGGCGAGGCATTCGAACACGAGATAGTCGAGCTGGCCGTGTTCCGCGAGTTCGAGCGCGGGTTCGATGCGGTCGCCCGAATAGCCCGCGCCCGCGCCGATGCGCACGACGCGTCGAGGTTCAGTGGCTGTCATGGTGCTCCCGTTCCTTCAGTGAAGCTCACAGTGGAAAAATCCCGAGCACGACGCACGCGATCGTCATCACGACCGACGCGCCGAACAGCAGGGGAAACGTGAATCGTTGATGATCGGCCAGATCGATACCGCACAGCCCGACCACGAGGAACGTCGCGGGCGTGAGCGGACTGACCGGAAAACCGGTGGTCATCTGTCCAAGCAACGCGGCCTGACCGACGTGCACCGCCGGCACGCCGAGCTGGCCCGCCACTTCCGCGATCACCGGCAGTACACCGAAATAAAACGAATCGGGATCGAACAGCATGCTGAGCGGCATCGACAGCAGGCCGAGCACGATCGGAATATGACTCGCCATCGCCGGCGGCACGAAGCCGACGGCCGCCTGCGCCATCGCCTTCAGCATGCCGCTGCCCTGCATCACGCCGGTGAACACGCCGGCCGCGAGCAGGATGCCGGCCATCATCAGCGCGGCGCGCGCATGCGCGTCGATCCGTTTGCGCTGCATGTCCACATTCGGATAGTTGACCATCAATGCGATGCACAGGCCCACCATGAACATGATCGCCGGCGGAATCTTCTCGCCCATCACGACCATCGTACCGAGCACGACGAGCGTCAGCACGATGTTGAACCAGAAGTTTTGCGGGCGGCGCAGCGCCTGTTGTTCCGGCGTCAGTTCGCGTTGGGGCATCGGCACGGAACCGCTCGCAGCGTTGAGACCGAGGCGCTTTTCCTCGCGCCGCCCGAGCCAGTACGCCATCGAGAACACAAATACTAGGCCGATCGCCTGCACCGGAATAAGCGGATTGAACAACGCCGAGATCGGCAGATGCAGCGACGCGGACGCGCGAATCATCGGCCCCGTCCATGGCAGGAAATTGATGCCGGCCGCCATCGATACCGCCGCGGCGAGCACGCGCCGGTCCATCTTCAGGCGGTCGTAGAGCGGCAGCATCGCCGGAATGGTGACGAGGAAGCAGACGGCGCCGGAGCCGTCGAGGTGGATCAGCAGCGCGAGCAGCGTGGTGCCCATCACGATGCGCGTGGGCCGTGTGCCGACCGCGCGCAGGATGCGCTCGATGATCGGGTCGAGCGTACCGGCGTCGGTGATCGTGCCGAAGTACAGGATCGCGAAGACGAACATGCAGACGACGGGCGCGAGGCTCTTGAGGCCATCGACGACGAACTTGCTCGTCTGCAAGCCGAAGCCGCCGAGCAGCGAGGCCGCGAGCGGCACGATGATCAGCGCGACGAGCGGCGACATGCGTTTGGACAGGATCGCGCCGAGCAGCACGACGATGGTAGCCAGCCCCAGCAATGGCAGCATGAGCTTGTCTCCAGGTTGTTTTTTAGTGTGATCGAGCGTAAGTTCGGGGCACCAATAATGCAATTGAAATGAATTGATTGCAGCAATCACAAATCATCATGGATCTGAATCTCCGCGACATCCGCGCGTTTATCGCGGTCGCGCAAACGGGCAGCTTCACGCGTGCGGCCGCGCGGCTGCATCTGTCGCAACCGGCGTTGACGGTGCAGATTCGCCGGCTCGAGGAAACGGTCGGCCTGCGCCTGTTCGATCGCAACAGCCGCAACGTCGCCCTGACGCCGACCGGCCGCGAGCTGCTGCCCGTGCTGCAGAAATCGCTGCACGACATGGAGCACGTGCTGCTCGATGCGCGCGCGCTCGGCGAAGGCGGGAGCGGCACGGTGCGCATCGCGTGTCTGCCGACCTTCGCGGCGAGCGTGCTGCCCGAACTCGTGCAGGCGCTGAGAAAAGCCGTGCCGCGCGTCGGCTTCGAGGTGCGCGATGTCGTCGCGAGCATGGTCAACACGTTGGTGCGCAACGAGGAAGCGGATATCGGACTGACGGGCGGCGAGCTGAACGACAGCGGGCTCGAGGTACTGCATGCGGGCATCGACCGGCTCGTCGCCGTGCTGCCGAAGCAGCACGCGCTCGCGCGACGGCGCCGGCCCGTCACGCTCGCCGATCTCGCCAGCGAGCCGCTCGTGCTGACCGCGCAGGGCACGAGCGTGCGAGCGGTCGTCGACAGCGCGTTCGCCGACGCGCAATGTGAGCCGCGCATCGCCTGCGAACCGACCTACATGATGAGCGCGGTCGCGATGGCGCGCGCCGGGCTCGGCATCACGATCCTGCCGGCGTCGGCGCGCGAGGTGCGCGCGGAGCCCGAGCTGGTCGCGCGACCGATCAACGAAGCCGCGTTCACGCGGCGCATCGCGCTGATCAAAAAGCGCGGCCGAACCTTGCCGCCGGTGACCGAGACTTTCGTCGCGATGCTGATCGAACGGCTCGGCGCGTCATAGGGCCGCACAGCGTGGTTTTGCGCGTCGCGCGCAGCCCTAATTTTCACGATACGAAAAGATGCCGCGCGTCGTAAAAAATCATGTTGCGGGGCACAAAGCGGCCATTTCACGATGCCCGGCGGCGTTGCACATCGCAAAACGGATCTCACAAACCTTTGTTTTTACACGAATATTTTTAGTATAAAGACCGGTTCGACGCCCAATTGCCCGCCGATTCGCTGACGTAGACTCTTTCACAAGAGCACGCGCTTCACGCAGTCGGATTCGAGGGGCCTCACGACACGGCCACCCAAATCCCGCAAATTGCGAAGAAGCCGTCACGAATCGCGGCTTTTTTATTGGCAACTGGGAGACTAAAAATGAAAGGCTTTCGCTTTGGTTCGACGCAGGGAGCGTTCTACATTCTGCCGGGTCAGGACGGCTGGGAAGCCACCTACGGCAACGAAACGCTCGGAGAATTCTCGAGCCCGCAACAGGCCGCCGACGACCTCGCGCGCGGTCTGAGCTGCGAGCATCTGTCGGAGCTCGACACGTCGACGCTCGAAATTCCGGAGAAGCTCGCCGATTGGGAAATCGTTCACGTATAAGGACGGGCATGACCGACGGCGACGTAGCAGTGACAGTAGAAACGACAATGGCGCCCGAAGGCGCCATTGTCGTATTTGCGGTCCTGCTTGCGGCTTTGTCCGCGGTTGTGCTGCGTGCTTACCGCATCAGTCGCCCGCGCGAGCTCAAGCCACCGAATCGACGATTGCGTTCAGCGTCGCGCTCGGGCGCATCGCCTTGCTAGTCAGCTCGACGTTCGGACGGTAGTAGCCGCCGATATCCACCGGCTTGCCCTGCGCCGCGCCGAGTTCCGCGACGATCTTCGCCTCGTTGTCGGCCATCGCCTTCGCGACGCCCGCGAACTGCGCCTGCAGCGCGGCATCGTCGGTTTGCGCGGCCAGTGCTTCGGCCCAGTACATCGCGAGGTAGAAGTGGCTGCCGCGATTGTCGATACCGCCGACCTTGCGCGCCGGCGACTTGTCGTTGTCGAGGAACTTGCCAGTCGCCTGATCGAGCGTCTTCGCAAGAATCTGCGCCTTCGGGTTGTGATACGCGGTGCCCAGATGCTCGAGCGATGCCGCCAGCGCGAGGAATTCACCGAGCGAATCCCAGCGCAGGAAGCCTTCCTCGACCAGCTGCTGCACGTGCTTCGGCGCCGAACCGCCCGCGCCGGTTTCGAACATCCCGCCACCGGCCATCAGCGGAACGATCGACAGCATCTTCGCGCTGGTGCCCAGTTCCATGATCGGGAACAGGTCGGTCAGGTAGTCGCGCAGCACGTTGCCGGTGACCGAGATCGTGTCCTTGCCGGCGCGGATGCGCTCGACCGAGAACTTCGTCGCTTCGACCGGCGTCATCACGCGGATGTCGAGACCGTTCGTGTCGTGATCCTTCAGGTACTGCTCGACCTTCCTGATGATCTGCGCATCGTGCGCGCGCGCCGCGTCGAGCCAGAATACGGCCGGCGTGTTGGAAGCGCGGGCGCGGTTCACCGCGAGTTTGACCCAGTCGCGGACCGGCGCGTCCTTGGTCTGGCACATGCGGAAGATGTCGCCCTGTTCCACCGGCTGCTCGAGCAGCACCGCGCCGGCTTCGTCAGTGACGCGGACCACGCCGTTCGCCGGGATCTGGAACGTCTTGTCGTGTGAACCGTATTCTTCGGCGGCTTGTGCCATCAGCCCGACGTTCGGCACCGTGCCCATCGTGACCGGGTCGAACGCACCGTGCTTCTTGCAGTCTTCGATCACCGCCTGGTACACACCGGCGTAGCAACGGTCCGGAATCACCGCCTTCGCGTCGTGCAGCGCGCCATCGGCGCCCCACATCTTGCCCGACTCGCGGATCATCGCCGGCATCGATGCGTCGACGATCACGTCGCTCGGCACGTGCAGGCTCGTGATGCCCTTGTCCGAGTTGACCATCGCGAGCGGCGGACGCTGTTCGTACTGCGCCTCGATGTCGGCTTCGATCGCCGCGGCCGTTTCAGCCGGCAGATCCTTCAGACGCGCGTACAGGTCGCCGATACCGTTGTTCGGGTTGAAGCCGACCTTGGCCAGTGCTTCCGCATGCTTCGCGAGCACGTCCTTGTAGAACACCGACACCACGTGACCGAAGATGATCGGGTCCGAGACCTTCATCATCGTGGCCTTCAGGTGCACCGAGAACAGCACGCCGTTCGCCTTCGCCTCGGCGATCTGCGCTTCTATGAAGCTGCGCAGCGCGTTCTTGCTCAGCACCGACGCGTCGATGATTTCGCCTGCCTGCACCGGCGTCTTCGCCTTCAGGACCGTGATCGTGCCGTCGGCGGCGGCCAGTTCGATCTTCACGCTACCGGCCTGCGCGACCAGCGCCGACTTCTCGCTGCCGTAGAAATCGCCATCGCTCATGTGCGAGACGTGCGACTTCGAGTCCGCGCTCCATGCGCCCATCTTGTGCGGATGCTTGCGCGCGTAGTTCTTCACCGACAACGGCGCGCGGCGGTCCGAATTGCCTTCGCGCAGCACCGGGTTCACCGCGCTGCCCTTGATCTTGTCGTAGCGGGCCTTGACGTCTTTCTCGGCGTCGGTCGTCGCGACGTCCGGGTACGACGGCAGCTTATAGCCCTGGTCGCGCAGCTCGGCGATCGCGGCCTTCAACTGCGGCACCGACGCGCTGATGTTCGGCAGCTTGATGATGTTCGCTTCCGGGCGCATGGTGAGTCCACCGAGCTCCGCCAGATCGTCGGAAGCCTTCTGCTCCGCGCTCAGGTAGTCCGGAAATGCGGCAATGATCCGGCCGGCGAGCGAGATGTCACGCGTTTCGACGAGCACGTCGGACGAGCGCGTGAACGCCTTGACGATCGGCAGCAGCGAGTACGTCGCCAGTGCGGGCGCTTCGTCGGTCAGGGTGTAGATGATCTTCGGCGGTGTGGACATGATTAATGCTTTGCTAGGAAGTGATAGACAGAGCGTTGGCAGTCGAAGCCAGCGCAAATCGTGGCGCGACGGCTGACGGCTCAGTTCGGCACGACGCAACCCCGCGACCTTCGTTTTGCGATACGACCGAGAGTATATGCGCGTTTTCCACTAAATGTGACTAAACAAACAGGTCGCGAGACCCTACCCAAAGGGGTCGAGTCATGACTGGCAAGGGTTTGCGGCCGATCACCCCGGTCTTAAGACAGATATCTTATAGATGACTTGCGGAATATTATTTTTGGATGAATGCGAATTGGTCGCATTGACGAGCCGCAAATGCCGCCACCGAGCCGTGACTGCTGTCCTCCAGCGGACGCCGCCGCGGGTAGTGATGGGCGGGTGCCGAAGAGTGTGACTCGGATGCCGGCGGCGGAGTGATGGGGTCGCTCGCCGCGGGCTGGTTCAGTTCGTATCGTCTTTCCCGTCATTCCAGAATCGTTTGAAGTCGGGCGAGCGCGTCCTCGACTACCTCGGCCGGAGCGCGCTCGACTTTGCGTGCGCCGCGGGCCTCGAGGTCCAGAGTGCGCACCATATTCACCAGAGCCACCCCCTGAGTCTCAGTTCCCGAACCCGAGAGCGGTACCGCGAATCCAGCGTATCGAGCGAACTCCCCCCCCTGCGTGATCGGCGCAACGAGCGCGACCCCAAGAGCATTGAATGCGGCAGGCGACAAAACCAGCGCGGGACGGAAATCGCCTTGCTGCTCCTTGCCAAGCGTCGGATTCAGGCTCACGCGCACGATATCGCCGCGCTCAAACTTGATGCGCCTTACCATGCTTCGCGCCCCGCCGGCTTGACTTCACTCCAGACGTCGAGATCGGCTGGCGGTGGCGCCTTCGGATCGCACTGCGCGACGAGTTCATCCAGTGAATACTTGCGACGCGCAGGCGTAAGCAACACCCCCTCGGGGCGCACGTCCGCGTTCAGCGAACTGCCCACCGACGCATGAATTTGCTCCAACAACACGGTCGGCAACCGTACTGCAGCGCTGTTGCCCCACTTCTGAATCTTGAGTTCCATATTCCAGCTCCAAATGTATATCCATTGTAGATACTCACAGCGAAAACAGCAAGTCGCCCGTATCTACATTGACTCTACATTTGGATCTTGAAATCGCCTATTAGTCGGCGAAGAAAAGAACCCAAACCTAAACGAGGCAACCAGCCCGCCGCCGCAACGACGCACCAGTCGCCCACAACGACAACCCTGCTTAATGCCCGCGTCCCAGGAACTCCCCCACCATCCGGTTGAACTTGTCCGCATGCTCCCACTGCGCCCAATGCCCGCAGCGGCCGAACACATGCAGATCGGCGTTCGGCATCCCGGCAACGAGCCGCAGGCCGATGTCCATCGGCACGAAACGATCGTCGCGACCCCAGATCACGAGCGTCGGCGCGGTTACTTCGCCAAGGCGCGGCCCGTAGTCGTTGAACTGCTTCGGATTCGCGGCGAGGCTGGCGACGAAGTTCTCGAGGTGATCGCGGCGCGCCAGCATGTTCGCGAGGCGCGCTTGCATCAGGTCTTCGGTCAACGCCTTCGTGTCGAACACGAAGACGCTCATCATGCGCTGCAGGTTCTCGATGGTCGGGTTGCGGTACAGGCCTTGCAGCAGCTTGATGCCTTCGGTCGGCATCGGCACGAACTGGCTCGGGCCGCCGGTGCCGCCGCCCATCAGCACGAGCTTGCCGACGCGTTGCGGCTCGGCGAGCGCGAACGCGACCGCGCTATGCCCACCCATCGAGTTGCCGATGATATGCGCGCGTTCGATATCGAGCGCAACGAGCAGCGCCTTCAGGCAGCGCGCGTTCAGTTCCGAGCGCGAGCCCTTGCAGACGATCGGGTCGCTCTTGCCCCAACCGAGGCAGTCCATCAGGATCACGCGATAGCCCGCCGCGACGAGCGGCTCGACGTTCCGATTGAAGTTGGCCCAGCCGGTCGCGCCCGGTCCCGAGCCGTGCAGCATCACGACCGTTTCCGCACCCTGCCCCACTTCGTTGTAGTGGAGCTGCATCTCGCGGCCGTCTTCGGTGACGCGCACGAATCGGCTGGTCGCTTCCTCGGTGATCGCCGCTGCTTGCGTGTTGGTGTTGCTCATGTCGAATTCCTTTGTTTCACGGATTAAGTGACCGCGAGTCGCCGTTGACGGCGGACCCGCGCGGTATTTCGGGCTGCAAAGCTATTGCGCGGCCACCGGGGTATATCGAAGTGTCGAGCGATTCACGACGAGCCACGCGCCAATCGCGGCGACCGCGATCAGCGGAATGCTCGCGCCGAGCAGCACGCTCGCACCCTGACCGATCGCGAGCAGTTGCCCCGCGATCAACGGTCCGAGGATCGAGCCGAGACGGCCCACCGCCACGGCCGCGCCGACGCCGGTGCCACGCACTTCGGTCGGGTACAGGCTGCTCGCCAGCGCATACAACACCGACTGCCCGCCGACCAGGAACAGCCCCGCGAGCAGACCGCCCCACGCCATCGACGTGCCGCCATTCGCGCTCAGCAACGCGCCAAGCGCAACGACGATGCCGACATACATGCCCGCGACCGTGCGGCGCCGGCCCATCCGGTCCATCATGCCGGCGATCACGATCGCGCCGATGCCGCCGCCGATGTTGAACATCATCTGTACGACGCCGGACTGCACGCGCGTCAGACCGCGCGTCAAGACGAGCGACGGCAGCCAGTTGATCAGGAAATACAGCACGATCAGCGTGCCGAGATAGCTGATCCACAACGCGATCGTCGTGCCCGCGCGCCCTTCCTGCCACAGCGCGTGCGTCACGCTAGCCGACGCATCGCGTCGCGCGCCTTTGGTTGCACGCGCCGCGACGAACTGCGCCGACTCACGAAGGAACAGCGCAAGCAGCGGCAGCACCAGCAACGGCCCGAAGCCGCCGACGTAGAAGATATGCCGCCAGCCCGCGTCGCCCGGACTGATGATGCCGACCACCGCCGCGAGCGCCGCGCCGAACGGCATGCCGCAATACATGGCGCCGACCGCGGTGTTGCGCTGATGGGGCGGCGCCGCTTCCGAGCACAGCGCGATCAGATTCGGCATCGCTGCGCCAAGACCGAGGCCGGTCAGAAAGCGCGCGGCGAGCAGGCTGTTCAGGTCCCACACCTGCGCGGTCGCGAGCGAGAAGATGCCGAATAGCGCGACCGACCACATCAGCACGCGCTTGCGCCCGAGCCGGTCGGCGAGACGTCCGCCGATCGCGGCTCCTGGCAGCAGCCCGAACGCGCCGATGCTGAACGCCCAGCCCATCTGCGCGACCGCGAGATGAAATTCGCGCGCCATGCGCGGTGCCGCGAGGCCGGTCGATTGCAGGTCCACGCCTTCGAGCAGCGCGACGATCAGGCAGAGCCCGATCGTCAGCGCGCCGCCGGCAAGAGGTTTCGTCGACTGTGTTGTTTGCGTTGCTTGCGTTGACTGCCGCATAAAAGTCTCCAATGTTGAGTCAGCGTCGCTCTTGCGGCGACCTTGCTGGATGAAATGAACGCTGCGCGCGCGGCATGCGGCGCCGTCGCGCAGCGTCCGGGTCATGAAGCCACTGCGTCGGTTGCGTGCGCGCGCTTCAGATCCAGTGCGACGTCGACGATCATGTCTTCCTGGCCGCCGACCATGCGGCGTTTGCCCAGCTCGACGAGAATGTCCACGGTCTTCAGGCCGTATTTCTTCGCGGCCACTTCCGAGTGGCGCAGGAAGCTCGAATACACCCCCGCATAGCCGAGCGCGAGCGTTTCGCGATCGACGCGCACCGGCCGGTCCTGCAGCGGACGCACGATGTCGTCGGCGGCGTCCATCAGCGTGTAGAGGTCGGTGCCGTGATTCCAGCCCATGCGCTCGGCCGCCGCGACGAACACCTCGAGCGGCGCATTGCCCGCGCCGGCGCCCATGCCCGCGAGCGATGCATCGATACGGTCGCAGCCCTCTTCGACCGCGACCATCGAGTTGGCCACGCCGAGCGACAGGTTGTGGTGCGCGTGCATGCCCGTCTGCGTTTCGGGTTTCAGCACCGCCTTCACCGCGCGGAAGCGGTCGCGCACGTCGTTCATCGTCAGCGCGCCGCCCGAGTCGACCACATAGATGCAGGTCGCGCCGTAGCTCTCCATCTTCTTCGCTTCGATGGCGAGGCTCTCCGGCGTGGTCATGTGGCTCATCATCAGGAAGCCGACGGTGTCCATGCCGAGTTCGCGGGCGTATTCGATGTGTTGCTTCGAGATGTCCGCTTCCGTGCAATGCGTGGCGATACGCACCACGCGCGCGCCCGCGTTGTAGGCGGCCTTCAGGTCGTGGATCGTGCCGATGCCGGGCAGCAGCAGGGTCGCGATCTGAGCGTGCTCGACCACGTCAGCCACCGCTTCGATCCATTCGAGGTCGCTGTGCGCGCCGAAGCCGTAGTTGAAGCTCGAACCCTGCAGGCCATCGCCGTGGGCTACCTCGATGCTGTCCACCTTTGCGCGGTCCAATGCGCGTGCGATGTCCTGCACGTTCTGGATCGAGTACTGGTGACGAATGGCGTGGCTGCCGTCGCGCAGCGTCACGTCGGAGATATACAGTTTCTTGTCCATGCGGGAAGTCTCCTTAAGCCTCTGATGCCTGCACGAGCGCCTGCGCCATGCGCTCCGCGGTCGCGAGCGCGGCCGAAGTCATGATGTCGAGATTGCCCGCATACGCAGGCAGATAGTGCGCGGCGCCTCCCACCTCGATGAAGACCGAGGTCTTCAGACCGCTGAACTTGCCGAGGCCCGGAATGTTCAGCGGCGCGCTCGCGCTGATTTCGTCGAACTGCACCTTCTGCTTCAGGCGATAGCCCGGCACGTACGCCTGCACCGCGGCGGCCATCTGCTCGATCGACTGCTCGACCTTGTCGAGGTCGGCCAGCTCCGACAGCGTATAGACCGTGTCGCGCATCATCACCGGCGGCTCGGCCGGGTTGAGTACGATGATCGCCTTGCCCTTCGCGGCGGCGCCGACCACTTCGATCGCCTTCGACGTGGTCTCGGTGAATTCATCGATGTTCGCGCGCGTGCCTGGGCCCGCTGACTTGCTGCTGATCGACGCGACGATCTCCGCGTAATGCACCTTCGCGACGCGCGACACGGCCGCGACCATCGGAATGGTCGCCTGTCCGCCGCACGTGACCATGTTCACGTTCGGCGCGTCGAGATGCGTGTCCAGATTGACGACCGGCACGCAGTACGGGCCGATCGCCGCCGGCGTCAGATCGATCACGCGAATCGAGGGCTTCAGCTTTCGCAACAGCGCATCGTTCTTGACGTGAGCGCCGGCCGAGGTCGCGTCGAACACGAAGTCGATGTCGTTGAACACGGGTAGACGAGTCAGACCTTCGACACCATCATGCGTGGTCGCGACGCCAAGCCGCGCGGCGCGCGCGAGGCCGTCGGAGTTCGGATCGATGCCGACCATCGCCGCGACTTCGAGATGCTTGCCGTGGCGCAGGATCTTGATCATCAGATCGGTGCCGATGTTGCCGGAGCCGATGATCGCGGCCTTCAGTTTTTCGCTTGCCATATGAGTTCCCAATCGAGTGCTTGCGAGTGCATGCTTTATGCGGAAAAAGTCGCGCGGACGCTGCCGAGACCTTCGATCTGCGCGCAGTAGGTGCCCGCCTCCTTGACGGCGACCATCGGCCCCAAAGCGCCCGTCATCAGCACGTCGCCGGCACGCAGCGGCGTGCCGAGCCGGACCATGCGATCCGCGAGCCAGGCGGCGGCATTCAGCGGATTGCCGAGACACGCGGCGCCATTGCCGCGCGACAGGACTTCCGCATCCTTCGATAGCGTCATTGCGCAGGCCGCGAGATCGATATCGCGCAGCAGGACCGGGCGGCTGCCGAGCACGAAGCGCGCGCTCGACGCGTTGTCCGCGACCGTATCGACGAAACGGATGTTCCAGCCTTCGATGCGGCTGTCCACCACTTCGATCGCCGCGACCGCATACGCGGTTGCGCGCATCAAATCGGCGTACGTGTGGCGCTCGTGCAGCAGATCGTGTTCGAGCACGAGCGCGATCTCCGCCTCGACCTTCGGCTGGATCAACTGCTCGAGAGGAATCGGCTGGCCGTCGCCATACGCCATCGATGCGAACAGCGCGCCGAAGTCAGGCTGGTCGACACCGAGTTGACGCTGCACCGCCGGCGACGTGAGTCCGATCTTGCGGCCGACGACGCGCTCGCCCGCCGCGCTGCGCGCGGCCACGTTGGCCTGCTGCACCGCGTACGCGAGTTCCTCGGCGTCGGCCGGGTTCGACAGGTCGACGAAATGCGGGTCGTCGCGCAACGGCGCGATGGTCGCGCGCGTACGTTCCGATTCGCGCAGGCGCAGGGCGAGCGCGTCTATATTGCTTTGAGTGGTCATAGCGGGTTCCTGATTCGGTTAGACGTGGGCCGTCACGGGTCGCGCGTGCATCGCGCCAAAGCCCGCGATCCATTCGGGGATCGGACGGTAGTAATCGAGCGACGCGCGATACGGGCCGCTCGCGTTCAGTGCGCCGAACGCGGCGATCCACGTGCGGATTTCGTGCGCGGACTTGCCGGCCTCGCGCGTGATCGCGCGGTTGGTCAGACCGTCGAGCGCGGTGAGTTCGCCGTCTTCGAGCAGCTTCAGGAACGCGCGATCCCATTCCGGATTGAGCGGATGCAGACGGCTGTCGCCCGCGGCGAACGCGCGCGCCGCCGCGATCGTGCGCGCCTCACGCGCCGCACGCGATTCGGCCGACGGATTGCGGCCCGCGATCAGACGCTCGGCGACTTCCTCGCTCGCGCCCGCGAGTTCCGGCACCGGCGGCTCGTGCGAGATGCCGCCCGAGCCGATCACGAGCACGCGTTGCTCCGAGCGTGCGAGCGCTCGACCCAACGCATCGCCGAGTAGACGCGCGCGGCGGCATGAAGCCATCGGCGCGGCCACCGCATTGATGAATACCGGCACGACCGGATATCGATCGAGGCCGCCCGTCAGAACCTCCAGCGCTTGCGCGCAACCGTGATCGACCTGCATGCGGTACGAGACGGCGACGTCGACGTCGCTCGCGAGCACCGCTTCGGCAAGGTCGAGCGCGGTATCGGCGGGCACCTCCAGCGGACCGGCGAGACTCTTGAAGTCGCCGATCGCGCTCGCCGATGCGCCGATGCAAAACGGCGGCATCACGTCATAGAAGAAACCGTTGTAATGATCGGGCGCGAACACGACGACCAGTTCGGGATCGAACTCGACGACGCGCGCACGCGCCGCCGCATGCACGCGCTCGACTTCCGCGACGACTTCGGGCGCGGGATCGTAATAGCCGTGCAACGGCGTGTGCGAAAGGCATTCGAGCAGCATCGGCATATCAGGCTCCGGCGGTTGCAGCGGTGGCGAAAGTGGCGCCGGCATCGGGCGCGAACGCTGCTTCGTTGCCAGAACCGGCCACATCGGCCCGCCCCGCCAGGTCGAGATGCAGCTGCTGCGCGAGTTCGACGACGAGTTGCGACACCTGCTGCGGCGAGCCCATGCCCGCGACGAAACGGTCGGGACGCAACAGCACGACCGATTCCGGCACTCGCGTGAACCAGTCCTTCAGCCGCGTGTTCACATCGCCGATCGCGATGACGTCTTCTGGCACGTCGTCATGGAAAGACAGCTGCGTGTCCGGCTTCGCGACCACGAAGCAGCCGCCGAGCCGCTGCCAGATCGCACGCGCCTGCTCCGACAAACCGAAGGTCGGTTCCGCGCCCCAGCCGACGATCGCGAAGCGGTTGCCGAGCACATCGTCGAGTCGCACGACCTCGCCGCTCTCCGTGCGCACGCGCGGTTGAATGAACATGCGGCCGACCGGCGAATGACAATGCGGGTCGCGTCCATACACGAGACGGCCGAGCCGCGACTCGCGCTTCTCGCTCATCAGACCGAGCAGGCGGCCCGGTGCCGAATGCCCCGAGCGTTCGAGCACGCGCGCGAGCCAGCCACGCTTGCGCGGCGTGCGCGCCAGCAATACGACGCCGCATTCATAGCGTGGCATCGGCTTGAAACGCATTTCGACGAAGTAGCGCTTGACCGCCGGGAACCAGTTGAACGTACGCACGAACGCGTCGCGAAACTTGATGCCGAAGCGGCTCGTCGGCGCGAAGATGTCGCCCGCGACTTCGGAGAGGTGGATCATCGAGCGCGCATGCGAACGGCGCTCGGCGGTGTAGCTATCGAGCAGCGCATCGCCGGCGACGCCCTTGACCACCATCGCGAGTTTCCAGCCGAGGTTGCTCGCGTCGCGAATACCGCTGTTGTAGCCCTGTCCCTGCCACACCGGCATGATGTGCGCGGCGTCGCCGGCGAGCAGCACGCGCTTCACGCGGAAGCTGCTCGCGAGGCGCGCGTTGTGCGTATAGACGCGCTTGCGGATGTAGTCGACCTTCTCCGGCTCGGCGACGACCTTGCGGATCAGCGCGGCCATGTTCTCCGGCTTCGACAGCTCTTCCTCGGTCTCGCCGGGCATCACCATGAATTCGAAGCGGCGAATCCCGTGCGGCAGCGCGGCCGACACATACGGGCGCCGCGGATCGCAATGCATGTACACGTGCGGCGAGCCGATCGGGTCATTGCGCACGTCGACGACGATCCACTGATTCGGTTTCGTGCGGCCCTCGAACGGCACGTCGAGGGTGCGGCGCACGAAGCTGTTGCCGCCGTCCGCACCGACCATGTACGACGCTCGGATCGTGCGGCGGCCGCTCTGCGCGTGTTCCGCTTCGATCGTGACGCCGCTGCCGTCCTGCGTGAACGAGTCGACCGTGTGGCCGAACAGCACCTCGACATGCGGGAAGCGTTGCAGGCCGTCGTACAACACGCGATCGGCCAGCGGCTGAATGAACGCGTTGCGGCGCGACCAGCCGAATTCGTCGGTGCGCGGCTCGATCGATGCGAAGCAGTGACCGTTGCTCGTGACGAAGCGCATCCAGTGATCGGGGGTCGTGTGCGGCAGCAATGCATCGGCGAGGCCGACGGACTGAAACACGCGCAGCGCTTCGTCATCGAGGCCGATTGCGCGCGGATAGTCGATGATCCCATCGAGCTTTTCGATCAGCACGACGCGCACGCCCTGCAGGCCGAGATAGTTGGCGATCATCAAACCGACCGGGCCGGCGCCGATGATCGCGACGTCGGTGGTGACGGGTCCACTGTGGCTTTGCGCGGCCACCGGGTCGAGCGGTTGGGGCATGTTGTCTCCGTATGTCGACCAGCGTGACCGGGTCGAGATATTCACGGAGCGCGGCGGCGGGAACCGGCTGTCGCCATGGCGAAAAATCGCCTGCGGGCAACAGCTTGCGTCTCCATGAAATCGTTGATTTGTTGGCAGTCTAGGACCGGCCACCTGCCCGCTCAACAAAATCTGGAAATTGTGCATAGAATGCACATAGTTGATTTGATTGAGGCTTCAAGTGACCAAATACACGAATGTGCGAGGTCTGTCGCGCGGCTTGCAGGTGCTGCAGGCGCTCAACTCGATGGACAGCGGCCGCGCGACGAGCCAGCAGATCAGCGAGCTGACCGGCCTGCATCGCACCACCGCGCGGCGGCTGCTCGAAACGTTGATGGAGGAAGGCTTCGTGCGGCGCAGCGCGTCGGACGACAGCTTCCGGCTCACGCTGAAGGTGCGCGCGCTGAGCGAAGGCTTCACCGACGACGAACGTATCGCGACGATCGCGCCGCCGGTGATGGGGCGTCTGCTGCAACGCGTCGCTTGGCCGTCCGATCTGACCACGCCCGACGGCGACGCGATGATCGTCCGTGAGACCACGCACCGCTTCAGTCCGCTATCGTTTCATCGCGCGATGGTCGGCCGCCGTTTGCCGATCCTGCTGACCGCGGCGGGTCG
Organism: Paraburkholderia sp. Cpub6; assembly: GCF_014201065.1. NCBI lineage: Bacteria > Pseudomonadati > Pseudomonadota > Betaproteobacteria > Burkholderiales > Burkholderiaceae > Paraburkholderia > Paraburkholderia sp. Cpub6. The sequence continues at coordinate 107,796 of NZ_JACHDM010000004.1, read as the reverse complement.
CGCGTACTTCGCGATGTGCCCCGACGAGGAGCGCGAGGACATTCTCGATCTGCTGCGCGCGGGCGCGGGCGGCGAGGAGCAGAAGGCGCTCGCGTCGAACGACGCGTTGATTCGCAGTCTCGTGCGACGCGTGCGCGCGGATGGGTTCGGCTCGAATCACGGCGACTGGGCGGATCAGGGAAAGATTGGCGCGGTTGCCGTCGCGATCGTGTTCGAGGAACGCGTGCTCGCGAGCTTGAACGTAGTGTTTCTGTCGCGCGCGGTGTCGCTCGCGGAAGCGAAGCGGCGCTATGTGCCCGAGTTGCAGACGGCCGCGCGGGAGATGGTCGAGGAACTCGCGGCGCAGACCCGCGCGAGGAGTGGAGCGGGCAAGACGCGTGCGGGACGCGAGCGCAAGTCGTGAGGTGGCTTTCGCAGCGATTCGCACGGAGCCGTTGTCCCAGTCGATATCCTCGCCGATGATCCGCATCGACGACAGCAGCGCATTGTCCTGAACCAGGAGCGACCCCCGCGGTCAGCGCGCTTTCAAGGCTTCACGTCATCGACAAACTGATTGGTAAACGTGCGCGACAGATCGATATACCGCCCCTTCACCGCCGGATTGAAGCTCGACAGTACCCTCAGCACCGTCTGCGGACCGTCGGCTGGCATCTTGCCGTCGACGGTGTACATCGGCAGCGAGGCCTGCAATGCGCTGATATACAGCGCCCTGTCGTTGCCGATGTCTTCTTTTGGCATCTGCGCGGCGATTTGTTCCGCGCTGTGGGTGCGCATATAGCGCAGCGTCTTGACGAATGCGCGCGCGAGTTTCGCGGCTTCGTCGGCATGCGCGTCGAGCCACGTGCTTTGCACGTAGAGGCTCGACGCCGGATACATGCCTCCGAGCGCGGCGCGCGTGCCATCGACATTGCGCATGTCGACGAGTACTTTGGCGTCGCCCGCTTTCAATAGTTGAGTGACGGTCGGCTCGGTCGTCATGCCCGCGTGAATGCGTCCTTGCCGCATCGCCGCGATGAAACTGCTGTCCGCGCCGACCGGCAGCAGCGTGTATTGCGTGGACGGCACGCCCGCGCGCTGTGCGAGGTACTGCGTGAGAAAACTCGTCGAGGAGCCGAGCCCCGTCACGCCGAGTGTTTTTCCGCGCACGTCGGCCATGCTCCGGATCGAATCGGCCGATTTCGCGGCGACCAGTTGCACTTCGCCGGGCACCTGGCTGAACACGACGATCGTCTTCACTTCCTTGCCGCGTGTCTGCAGATCGATCGTGTGATCGTAGAAGCCGACCACGCCCTGCACCGCGCCCGCGAGCATTTCGTTTTCGCCGTCTATTCCAGTCGGCTGCGACAGCAGTTCGACGTCGAGCCCTTCGGCCTTGAAATAGCCGAGCCGTTCGGCAAGACGCGCCGGCAGATAGATGAGCTTGTTGGTACCGCCCACCATGATCGCGAGTTTCTCCGGCGCGGCGGCTTGCGCAGGCGTCGCGAGTCTCGCGAGCGCGCACAGCGCGAGCGACGCCGCGACGGCGGCATAGGCCGCGCGCGAGAAACGCGTCAAGGAAAGCTTCATTGGGGGTGTCTCCATTATCTTGTGTCTGGGCGCCGCGCGGGTCGCCTGCCCGTGATTTTGAAGGTGCGAACCCTTCTCGATGCTTTTCACGGCTGTGCATGTTGCGCGAACCTCGGGTTTATCCCGATCACCTCGGCGTTGCGCGCGGAAACGTCACGGCGATATGCACACCCTTGCCGCCCTCGCCCGCCTTCAGCGTGATCTCGCCGTGATGGGCGTCCGCGATTTCGCGCACGATCGCAAGACCGAGGCCCGTGCCCTCGGTATCCGTCGACGCACGAAAGAACGGCTCGAACACGCGGCTGCGCGATTCGGCCGGAATGCCGGGGCCGTTGTCGGTCACGCTGACCGTCACCGCATTGGCCGCGGTATCAGCGTTCACGGCGACCGTCACGTGACCACCGCTGCCCGTGTAGCGAATCGCGTTCTCGGCGAGATTCGCGATCAGTGCCTGCAACAAGCCGCGATGTCCGAGCACCGGTGCCGCGCCGTGCAATTCCGCGCCCAGATCGATTTCACGTGCCTGCGCGAGCAGGCCGAGATCTTCGACGACCTCCATCGCGAGCGGCACCAGATCGACGCGTTCCATTGCGAGCTGCGAGTTGTCGGCGGCCTCGGCCTGCGCGAGCAAAAGCAGCTTGTTGGTGAGCCCGACCATCGAACGGTTGCTGCGATGCATCGCGGCAAGCGCTTCGTCGAGCGCGGGATTGAGGCCTTCCTGCTGCCGCGCGAATTGCAGTTGCGTGCCGAGCAGCGTGAGCGGCGTGCGCAACTGATGCGCGGCGTCGGCGATAAAGCGCCGCTGCGCCGCCACCTGCACGCCGAGCCGCGCGATGCACTGATTGATCGCATCGACGATGGGCCGCAGTTCCGTATGCAGACGCTCGACGCGAATCGGTTCGAGCTGCATCGGATCGCGGTCGGCCACCTCGTCTTTCACCTTCATCAACGGCCGCAACTCGAACGTGAGCCCGATGCAAACGAGCGCCACCGCCAGCGCGATCATTTCGAGCTGGCGCACGAGTTGCGGCCGCCACAGCTGTTGCGTCATCGCATCGCGCGAGCGCACGGTCTTGCCGACCGTCACGCGCACGGGACGCGTCGCGCCGTTGTCGTACATGAGCCGCACGATGTCGACAGCGCGCACCTGCTGGCCGTGCAACTGCGTGTAGTACGAATCCGGCACGTCGGGCGCCCGCAGCGGACGCGGAGGGAAATCAGGCGTACCCGCGAGCAGCCGCCCATCGTCGACACGCACGCTATAGAACACCTGGTCGTGATATGGCGATGCGAAGATCTCGAGCGCGGCGGGCGGCACATCGACACGCAGAAAGCCGTCGCTCCATTCGACCTCGCCCGCGATCATCCGCGCCGACGCGACCAGCTGATTGTCCTGCACCAGATTCGCGGTGTGCCGCGCGTTGTCGTACTCGGTCTTGCCGGTCACGAACACATAAAGCGCGAGCGGTACGAGCAGCCACCACAGCAGGCGTATGCGTAGGCTATTGGCCATCGTTACTGGTCGTCTTCCCGCTTGCGCAGCAGATAGCCGAGCCCGCGCAGCGTGACGATCGCGGCCGAGCTGCCATCGAGCTTCTTGCGCAGACGCGAAATGTAGATTTCGACCGCATCCTCGCTCGGCTCGTCGGCGAGCGTGAAGATCGCATCGACGAGCGCCGGCTTCGTCACCGTCTTGCCGAGGCGCAGGATCAGCGCTTCGAGCACCGAACGCTCGCGCGGCGTCACATTCAGCGACGCGCCCTTCAGCGTGAACTGGCGCGTGTCGATGTCGAACGACAGATCGCCGCACACCACCTCGCCCGCTTTCGACGGCGACTGCCGCCGAATCGCCACCTTGATGCGCGCGATCAGCTCGCGCACTTCGAACGGCTTCACCAGATAGTCGTCGGCGCCGGCGCCGAGCAGCTCCACCTTCTCGTCGATCGAGCCGCTCGCGGTGAGGATCAGCACCGGCGTCGCGTCGCCACGCTGACGCAGCCGGCGCAGCACGTTCTTGCCCGACAGCTTCGGCAGGTTCAGGTCGAGCAGGATCACGTCGTAATGATTGGTGCGCAGCAGGCGGTCGGCTTCATCGCCGTCCTGCACGGCGTCGAGCGCGAAGGCCTCCTGCTCCAGCATTTTCGCGAGCCAGTGCGCAAGCGTGGGGTTGTCTTCGATCAGCAGCAGCTTCATGGCGGCAACGGCAAAAGTCAGGTCGTCGATTGTGCCTTAAAACAAGGGGGCTGCGCGCATACCGTGTGGTTTGCCGCATAGGTTCAAGCGCAGTGCCGATCCGCGCGCAATTTCGGCGCATTTTCGGCGCATTTTCGGGTTAACACCCATGGTTTGCGCCAAACCCCGAAAGCTGCCAGAAGGTTTCGCGTTTCTATAATCGCCCCCATTGACCCAGAAAAGCGCCGCGCACCACGCTCGCGGCGACCCACCTAAGGAGACTGCTTCATGCGTACCTTGCGCCAGATTGCCGCTGTATCAGGAGTTGCGTTCGCCCTTGCCGCCGCATCGGCCGCCGCTCACGCCGAGAAGATCACGATCATGGTCGGCGGCGCCACCAAGATCATCTATCTGCCGGCCAAGCTCACCGAGCAGCTCGGTTACTTCAAGGACGAAGGCCTCGACGTCGAGATCCTGTCGCAGCCGGCCGGCGTCGATGCGGAGAACGAACTGCTCGCGGGCGCGGTGCAAGGCGTGGTCGGCTTCTACGATCATACGATCGACCTGCAGAGCAAGGGCAAGGAAGTGCAGGCGCTCGTCGTCTTCGGCCAGGTGCCGGGCGAAGTAGAAATGGTCTCGACGAAGGCGGCCGATTCGCTGAAGAGCATGGCCGACGTCAAAGGCAAGACGCTCGGCGTGACCGGCCTCGGTTCGTCGACCAGCTTCCTCACGCAGTACCTCGCGCAGCGCGCGGGCGTGCCGTCGACGCAATACACGATGTTGCCGGTCGGCGCGGACAACAGCTTCATCGCCGCCGTCAAGCAAGGCCGCATCGACGCCGGCATGACCACCGAGCCGACCGTCTCGCAACTGCTCAAGACCGGCGACGCGAAGGTGCTGGTCGACATGCGCAACGTGGACGGCACGCGCGCCGCGCTCGGCGGCACCTACCCCGCTTCGAGCTTCTACGTGCAGCGCGCGTGGGCCGAAGCGCACAAGGACGAGGCCGCGAAGCTCTCGCATGCGTTCGTGAAGACGCTGAACTACATCGCGACGCATAGCGCCGAGGACATCGCCGCGCAGATGCCGAAAGACTACTACGGCAACAACAAGGACCTGTACGTGAACGCGCTGAAGGCGTCGCTGCCGATGTTCACGAAGGACGGCAAGATGCCCGCCGACGGCCCGGATACGGTGCTGAAGGTGCTGTCCGCATTCAATCCGTCGGTGAAGGGCAAGCATATCGATCTCGCCAAGACCTACACCAACGACTACGTGTCGGCGCCGGTCAAGACCGCGTCGAAGTAACGCTTCATTCATATTCACAGAACTGCGAGGCACCCGCCGATGAATCAACCTATGTCACGCGAGACGCCAGCGATCGAAATGCGCAACGTGTCGTGCCGTTTCATTTCCCCGGACGGCAAGGCCACGATCGCGCTGCGCGACTTCAGCATGTCGGTGGCACGCGGCGAATTCGTCGCGGTGGTCGGCCCGACCGGCTGCGGCAAGTCCACCACGCTCAGCATGATCACCGGCTTGCTGAAGCCGACCACCGGCGAAGTGCGCGTGATGGGCGCGCCGGTGGACGGCATCGATCCGCGCATCGGTTTCGTGTTTCAGGCCGATGCGGTGTTTCCGTGGCGCTCGGTGCTCGACAACGTCGCGGCGGGTCCGCTGTATCGCGGCCGCTCGAAATCGGCCGCTTACGATGAAGCGAACGAATGGCTGCGCCGCGTGGGCCTCGACAAGTTCGGCAAGCACTATCCGCATCAACTGTCCGGCGGCATGCGCAAGCGCGTCGCGCTTGCGCAGACCTTCATCAACAAGCCGGAAATCCTGCTGATGGACGAGCCGTTCTCGGCGCTCGACATGCAGACGCGCACCTTGATGCAGGACGAGTTGCTGCAATTGTGGGGCGGCGCCGGCTCGGTCGTGTTCGTCACGCACGACCTCGAAGAAGCGATTGCGCTCGCCGACCGCGTGTTCGTGCTAACTGCCCGCCCCGCCACGCTGAAGAAAGTCTACGAAATCGATCTGCCGCGACCGCGCGTCACATCGGAGATCCGCTACGACTCACGCTTCATCGAAATTTCGCGCGATATCTGGCATGACCTGCGCGAAGAAGTGCAGATCGGTTAATCAAGGAACGGCAAACATGTCTACACCCTCTCAACAGATGATGCCCTCGGGCATCGACGCCGCGTCGCTCTCACACGTCGAGCGTATTGCGCAGAAGAAGATCCGCCAGCGCCAGGTTCTGGTGATTTCGCTGCGCATTCTCCTGCTCGTGGTCGTGCTCGGCGGCTGGGAACTGTCCGCGCGCCTGAAGTGGATCGACCCTTTCTTCTTCTCGATGCCGACCGAGATCTTCGCGCAGATCGTCGACTGGTTCGTGAACGGTACCTCGCAAGGGCCGCTGCTCACGCAGGTGTGGGTCACGCTCGAGGAAACGGGGCTCGGCTTCATCATCGGTTCGATCGGGGGCGTCTTCTGCGGCATCGTGCTCGGCCGCAACAAGCTGCTCTCCGACGTGTTCAGCCTCTACATCAAGATCGCCAACTCGATCCCGCGCGTCGTGCTCGGCTCGGTGTTCGTGATCGCGCTCGGACTCGGCATGGCATCGAAAGTCGCGCTCGCGGTCGTGATGGTGTTTTTCGTCGTGTTCGCCAACGCGTTCCAGGGCGTGCGCGAAGCGGATCGCTACATGATCGCGAATGCGCAGATTCTCGGCGCGTCGCGCCGTCAGGTGACGACCTCGGTCGTGATTCCGTCGGCGCTGAGCTGGATTCTCGCGAGCCTGCACGTGAGCTTCGGCTTTGCGCTGGTCGGCGCGGTGGTCGGCGAGTTTCTCGGCTCGAAGCAGGGCATCGGCTTGCTGATCTCCACCGCCCAGGGCGCGTTCAATGCGGCCGGCGTGTTCGCGGCGATGATCGTGCTGGCGGTGGTCGCGCTTGCCGCCGACTACCTGCTGACCGCGGTGGAGAGTCGATTGTTGAAGTGGCGGCCGAGTTCTGTTTAAGCCACGGTAGCGCAGAGTCCACAAACAGTAGTTCGCTGCACCGATGCCGCTCAGTCTTCTGGACTGAGCGGCATTTTTATTTGCTAACGCACATCCTGTCTCCCGCCAGCAAACTGTTTTTCGCAATACGTTGGCCACCTCGCAACACTTTTCTCTTTCAATCCCCCCACCAGAAGCCAACATCCGGCTGCGAGCCCGTTCCATGCGCTATGGCACGCTCGATGCATACCCACCGCGCAAGTCAGGCGATTGCCAACATCGATCGCGGATCGAAGCGAGGTGAGTCATGTCGAGTGCACAGAGTCAACGCCGGTCAACCAACGGGTACGGCGGCCCGTTCATGCGCGCCAACACCGCGAATCGCCGCGATCGTCATCATTCGAGCGGATTCGTGCTGTTCGGCTTGCACACCGCCGGTGTGATCGGCCGCGGACCGAAACGCCTCTGGCCGTATGTCTTGCCCTGGTTGTTCATCCTACTGACGATCGGTTCCATCTGCCTCGTCGTGCGCGGCGTGCTCACGCGTCAATTGCTGGTACCGCCGGTGGAGACACCGCAAACGCTGACCGAGCGCGGCTATACGGCGAACTTTCTCGCCGAGCGGATCATGTCGGCGATGAAGGAAATCGGCCAGGATGCCGATTCGATTCCGCACGACACGATGACCAGCAACGACGCTCAGCAGGACATCCAGATTCCGGGTCAGGAAATGTCGTATGCGACGACGGTGCGCTTCATCAAAGGCGTGCTCCAACGCGACGATGTCGCCGTGCACATCGGCATCACGAAGACAAATAGCAGCGCGGATTCATACGTCGCGCACGTGCAGATAGAACACGGACCGTTCAACGGCCGCGAAAGCACGGTGCCGTTCGAAGGGCGCGACCTCGAAAAGCTCGTGCACGACATCGCAGTCACGGCGATGCGCCTCGCCGAACCTAACATCCTCGCCAGTCATCTGTACACGCAGGTGCAAAAGACCAAATGCTCGCTCGCGCAATGCGACTATCGCGAGATCGTCGGGATCTATGACGAAGTCCTCGCGTTGCCCTCATCCGAGCAAGCCCAATGGGCAATCGCGGGCAAGGCGTGGTTGCTCGACAGTCAGCAGCGCTCGACAGAAGCCGAGCAGCAGATCCGTGAAGCATTGACCCAATACAAGCACTCGGCGGTGCTGCGCGCGGGTCTCGGCATTGCGCTCGAACAGCAGAACCGCATCGACGATGCGCTAAAGGAACTGCGGGCCGGCGCGAAGGAAAAGTCGCGTACCGCTGAAAACCTGCGACTGCTCGGCGACGTGCTGTTGCATTCGAACAAGCACGATCGCGAAGCACTCGAAGCATTCAGGCAGGCCGCCGAGATGAACCCCGACTCCGTCGACACGCTGCACGACTGGGCCGAGGCGCTCGTCAAAACCGGCCACGACGACGAAGCGATCGACAAGCTGTCGCACGCCGTCGCGTTGCGTCCCGATCTCGCGCCGTCCTATGTGGAATGGGGCCACGCGCTGGAACACAAAGGCGCGCTGCGCGAGGCCGCGCGCAAGTATGCACAGGCATTGCAGCTCGACGCTGGCACGTTGTCGGCGCGCGAACGCGAGCTGGCGCTCTCGACGGACGCATCGCCCGACGAAGCCGACACCCGGACATCGAGGCCTGACCTGCGCGTCAAGCCCGTTTCGAATCCCATGACGTCGTACCCGCTTCGGGCATCGCTCGATACGGTACGCGACGCCGTAGGACGGGCGATGCGAGCGGCCTGAGCCGCGCGCATTCGCCATTTGAGTTGGCAACACAGCCGAACAGGAGACAGTTCGATGGACAGTTTCGAAGATGCATTCAAAGCCTTGATCGGAAACGAAGGCGGGTACAGCTTCAATCCGGCCGATCCAGGCGGCGAAACGATGTGGGGTGTGACGGCGCGCGTCGCGCGCAGTGAGGGCTATAACGGCGCGATGAAAGACCTGCCGCTCGATACCGCCCATCAGATCGCCAAGCGCAGGTACTGGGACCCGTTGCATCTCGACGAACTCGATCCGCGCGTGGCTTTCCAGATTTTCGATGCGAACTACAACGGCGGCCTCGTCGTGCTGTGGATGCAGAAAGCGTCCGGCGCCAAGGAAGACGGCAAGTTCGGCCCCGACACGCTCGATGCGGTCAAGAACGCCGATCCGATGAAGTTCGTGATGCGCTTCGCCGCGTATCGTCTGCGGTACCTGCGGAACCTGCATTCGTGGCCAAATTTCAGCCGCGGCTGGACCGAACGCATGGCAGCCAATCTTCTCCTGGGAGCAGCATGATGGACTGGTCTAAAGTAGCGAAGAATATCAACAGCACCGCCCCGCTTCTCGCCGGGCTCGTGGGTGGTCCGGTCGGCCTCGGCGTGACCGCTGCCGCTGCGATCATCTCGCACGCGCTCGGCACGCCGAGCGACCCGGCCTTCGTGGAACCCGCGTTGAACGACCCCGGCGCACTCGAAAAACTCCGCCAGGCCGAAAGCGCGAATTCGCTGCAATTGCAGCAGTTGATGGTGACGGCCGCGCAGTCGAGCCTCGCGCACGACGCCGACATGGCCCGCATCGCCACGAGCGACACCGCGAATGCACGCGCGATGGGTGTCGCCAATCGCGACTGGGTCCCGAAGGTGCTCGCGATGGCCGTCACCACCGGCTTCTTCGGCATTTTGCTGCTGATGGCGTTCCAGCCTTTGCCGGGTAGCAACAAGGATCTCGTCAACGTGATCGTCGGCGCGTTGGGAACCGCGTGGATCAGCATCATCGGCTATTACTTCGGCACGTCGGTCGGCTCGATGCGCAAGACCGAGCTGCTCGCGAAGCCGAGCGTGCCGATCACGGCCGATAGCGCGTTGACGTTGCGCGAACCGGCGTCGCAGTCGGGAGCGCACGCACCGGCGGCGGCCGCGCCGTCCGGCGACCACTTCCCATCGTTCGCGCCGGGCGGGCAAGGTCCGATCTTCTCGGGCGGCAGTTGAGTCGATGCTACGCTAAGCGAATCATGCACGCGACGAAGTACATTGACCGTCGCGTGCATGTCGGCCTCAAAGCAGGGCTCTTTCGCCAGCGCGCGTTTTGCGCTAAGTTGGCAACGCGAAGTCCATCCCGTCCCGAGTGGAGCGATAAAAGATGAGTGACGTCGAGCAGAACGCGCAGAACGATCCGATCGAACACGTCGTGCTACTGTTGATGGAGAATCACTCGTTCGACCAGATGCTCGGCTGCCTCGACGCCGTGCACGACGAACTGGACGGCGTGCGCAACGCGGCCGGCAAATCGAACGCCGACGGTCAAGGCCACACCTTCTATCCGCGTGAAACGCGCGAGCGGCAGGTGAAGCAAGATCCGAATCACGAGCACAAGGCCGTGATGGAACAGATCGCCGCCGACAACAGCGGTTTCGTGCGTACGTTCGTGAACGACTACCCGAAGAGCAGCCTCGCCGCGCGGCAAGACGTGATGGGCTATTACCCGCTCGGCTTTCTGCCCGCGCTGCACACGCTCGGTTCGCAATTCACCGTGTGCGACCGGTGGTTCTCGTCATTGCCGGGGCCGACGTGGCCCAACCGTTTTTTCGCGCTGACGGGTACGTCGAAAGGCGAGATCGGAATGCCTTCGGGACTCGACGGGCTCAATCCGCGCTGGTACACCGAGCAGGATCAGGACACGATTTTCGATCGGCTGAACGCCGCGCGCAAAACATGGAGCGTCTATTTCTACGACTTCCCCGCCTCGTTGCTGCTGAAGAACCAGCGACGCGCGGAAAACCTCGCGAATTACCGCTCTTTCGACAAATTCTTCGAGGACGCAGCGGGAGCCGCCAGTCAGTTTCCGCAATTCGTACTGATCGAGCCGAAGTACTTCGGCGAAGCGCAGAACGACGATCATCCGCCGCACAACATCATGAAGGCAGAGAAGCTGATCGCGGATACCTACAATGCGCTGCGCTCGAATCAGGCGCTGTGGGAGCGCACGTTACTGGTGGTCCTCTACGATGAGCACGGCGGTTTCTACGACCACGTATCGCCGCCGGCCGACGCGGTCGCACCCGACGACCACACCGCGAGTTTCGATTTCAAACGACTCGGCGTGCGTGTTCCCGCCATCCTGGTGTCACCGTGGTGCGAAGCCGGCGTGTGCAACGAACGATTCGATCATTGCAGCCTGCTGAAGTACCTGTGCGACAAGTGGCAAATGCCACCGCTCGGCAAGCGCACCGAGGCGTCCGCGAACCTCGGTGTGGCGATTCGCCGTGGCGGCGGCGCGCGCACCGATACGCCGCCGTTTATTCGCGTGCCCAATCAATCGCTGATTGCGCAGCACGTCGAACTGGAGCGCAAATCGTCGAATGGCAATCAGCATGGCCTGCATCATTTCGCCGACTATCTGCACGCGGAACTGGACCGGCTCGCCGCCGAGGCGGTCGAGGCGGCCGCGCAACTGGCGCGCACCGGCAACGCATGGGTGCGCTTCAAGAGCGCGTTGGGCTCGCTGATGATGAGTCTCGGCCAGTGGCTCAGCAAGGACTTCTACGACGCACGCGACCAACGCGATGCACGCACGAGCCAGGCGTTCACGCGCTTGCGGCAATCGGTCCGTGAGGCGACGCCGGGCATCGCGCGAGACGATGCGGAAGAAACGGCCTCGTCCGTCAATCCGGTCTCGGAGAAATAGCACGCCGCAAAGCGGTGGTAGTGCGGAACGTTGCCGGATGCCAGAGTTCGTGAAATCGGGGACCTTGGATTTCTTCGACTATTTCAATAGTCTTGACGCAGTGGCCGGTTGGCAGTGACGGTATCAGTGAAGCCGACGGTGAATCGTGCCACAGAAACCGGGAATTTCGGTTCGGGACCGCCGCAGCGCAGCGCCGCCGGCTATTTTCCCGGCGACAAGCGCTATCGGCGGACAATGGCCATGAAGCGACGGTCAATGGGTTTTTGCGAACGGCCGATGATTGTTCAGTTAGCTGCCGTTCGATAATTCGGTGACGGAGCTGTCGACCGGCGCAGATGTTCCGATCAATTTCCGCAAACTGCCGAATCACGGCAATGCTAGCTCTACCCGCGGAGTGTCAACGTGATCGAGTTGCGGATCCCGTTTTCCGAGGCGACCCCACGGGCGTGCTGCTTTGACTGATGAAGCGGTTCTAATCGGCACGATAATCTTGTGTCCGACCGGCTTCGGAGCGGAGCGGCCGGGGCTGTGTCATTTTCCTACCGGTGCGATGTCAGCGGATTTGACGTTGTTCGCGGCGCTACTCGCCATACAGCGTTACCGACGTCGTCAGCCACGAGCAAGGCTCCGTGCGCGTCCAGTGCGACGCCAACCGGGCGACCGACGGCGTAGCCGTCTGCGGTCAGAAAGCCGCTCAGGAAATCCTCAGGTACGCCAGCAGGTTTTCCATCGACAAATGGCACGAACACCACTTTGTACCCGGTCCGCGGTTTACGGTTCCATGAACCATGCTGGCCGACAAATGCGCCTCCACGATAATGAGGCGGGAACAGCGTCCGGTCGTAAAACACCAGGCCTAGCGACGCCGTGTGATTGCCGAGCGCATAGTCAGGCGCGATGGCCTTTGCAACCATATCGGGGCGTTGCGGTTTGACGCGGGTGTCGATGTGCTGACCGTAATAGCTGTATGGAAAGCCGTAGAACGCTCCGTCTTTTACCGCTGTCATGTAATCTGGGACAAGATTGTTTCCGAGATCGTCCCGCTCGTTGACTGCTGTCCACAACGCGCCGCTGTCCGGTTGCCACGAGAGCCCATTGGGGTTACGCAACCCTGTCGCGTACGACCGCAAGCTCTTATTGTCCACGTCGAACTCAAGGATTCGCGCTCGGCCTTCTTCGGCATCGACTCCATTTTCCCCTGCGTTGCTGTTCGATCCCACCGTGATGTACAGATGCTTGCCGGAGCGATCGGCCAGGATATTTTTGGTCCAGTGATGGTTGATCGGGCCCGACGGCAAGTCGGCAACCTTGACGCCGGGGCTTGTAATCTGGGTGGCGCCCGTCACATAGTCGAAACGCAGCAGAGCGTCCGTATCGGCAACGTAGAGTTGATTGCCAATGAGCGCCATCCCGAACGGAGAGTGCAGGCGGCGCAGAAACACGGTCTGCGTTCTCGCGACGCCGCTGCCGTCCACGTCGCGCAACAGCACAATGCGATCGGGGCTCGGCACACCGGCGCCTGCGCGCTTCATGACCTGCTTTCTGAGCCAGCCGAACAGGCCGCTGCCTTCATCATGTTCTTTTGGCGCGTCGCTTTCCGCTACCAGTACGTCACCGTTGGGTAGCGTGTAAAGCCAGCGCGGGTGCGCGAGGCCACCGGCAAACTCGGTGACGAAAAAGCCGGCGGGAGCGGTGGGCATGAAACCGTCGGGGCGCGCCTGAACGGGCGCGATGTTGACCATCGGAATCAACGACGATTCCGGAGCCGGCATGGCGGGCGACGCGCCGAAGCCCGCATCGCCTGAACCTGATGGTCCGATCGCGCAGGAGGCCAGCGGCAAGACCATTGAAACAGCCAGACGATTTAGCAGGCGCATGTGGGTTCCGACCGATGAGCGTTGATTGGTGATGCATGGGAGGAATAGCAAGAAGCCGGCCCGTGACGTTGCTTGCTAAGGCGCAAACTGCTCCGTGATTCAAGCGGAAGACCTCAGCCTCCCGGCTTCCCGGTCTTGCTGACGCAACGTTGGCGGCTATGCGGAAACAGCAGTGGAGTCGAGCATCCGGATCGTCCCTGCCGAGCGTCAGGTTTCCTTAAGGTAAGGTCGCTAGCATCGGTCGGATTTTTGCAGTGCTTTTTCGGGCTGAATTCGCAGGATGCCCGCCTCATCAATTCATCAACTCGCGACAACTTGAGGAGCAGGAATGGCTAACGCTTACGGAATGACGCGTCCGGCATACGATGCAGTCGCGCGCACGCTGCACTGGCTGACCGTCCTGTTGGTCGGTATGCAGTTTGTGATCGGCTGGACAATGCCGGATGTCCACAAGGACACGCAGCCCGTTAATCTGATCGCCTGGCATCTTGGCGTGGGCGCGACGCTCGTCGCCGTGATGGCAATCCGGGTGATCTGGCGATTGACGCATTGGCCCACGCCGGGCCAGCTGCCGCCGCTACTCAGCGTCGTCTCGCGCATAACGCATGTTCTGCTCTACGCCGCCCTGGTGCTGGTGCCGCTGCTCGGCTGGATCAACGCATCCTCACGCGGCTGGTCGGTCCGCTTGCTGGGCGTCGTGCCTTATCCGGCACTGAGCGAACCGGGCTCGGCCTTCGGCCACGAGATGGGGGATGTGCATGGCATACTCGCATGGGTGCTCTTCACATTGATTGGTCTGCATGTCGTCGCAGCGTTGTTCCACCACCTTGTTCTGAAAGACCACGTGTTGCAGCGGATGCTGCCCCACGCAGGGCCGTCGCGCGATCAGGTTCGAGACCGCTAAGGTCTGCCAATGCCCAAGGTTCACAAAGAACCGCATCGCACTAGGCGATTGGCTGGCTGCGCGCCGCGGTGCCTGGCGCAAACGACGGCATCATTTAGACGGCAAGTCTGATAATCGGCGTCGCGTCCGCGCGCGCCGAGCACGGCCAACTGGCGCTGACCGGCCTGGCGGGATTGGTAGCCGGCGCGATGTCGATGGCGACAGGCGAGTACGTATCCGTCTCGTCGCAGGCGGATCCCTAAACAGCAGCGCTCGCCGAAGAACAGGCGGAGCTCGATGCGGATGGCGCGCGCGAGCATCGAGAGTTGGCGGCGATTTACGTGCGGCGCGGTCTCGATATGGCGCTTGCCCCACGACGCACTTGGCGCACATGCCCGCTACGAATTGGGTATTTCGGAGACGACCGCGGCAAATCCATTGCAGACCGCGCTGGCGTCGGCCAGCAGTTTTTCGGTGGGAGCCGCTTTGTCGCTCATCGTCACGGCGCTTGCCCCGCACAGGGGCAGCTTCGATATCGCCAGCTTGATGCACATCAACCCATCAAAGCAAAAAAGCGAGAGAATGAATCTCGGCGCTGCCGGAAATCTGAGCAGCCGGGAGATCAGATCATGACCGGGTCCAGTACAGATGTCGTTGCACACGGCGCTGTCAAACGCCTCCTCATCGCGATCGACTCGTCTGCGTCGTCGACACGAGCAGCGCAGTACGTGCGCTTCATGGCTGTATCCGGGGCGGAAGTTCGCCTCGTCTGCGTGGCAGAGAACCCGCGAAACATTGTGCCGCTCGGTGCACTGACCGACGCAGAACTCCAGAACGCGAGAGATGAGATCCATCGAGACGCCGCTGACGCGCTCCAGAGCGCGAAAAGCGTTTTCGCCGGCAGCAAAATTGCCGTCCAGTCCGACGTAATCGACCTTTCCCGCCATGGTGGCTCTACGGGGAATGCACTGGTCGACGCTGCAGACGAATGGCGTGCGGATCTGCTCGTAGTCGGGGCACGTCAGCACCACGGCCTATTGCGTTGGATCGAAGGAACCGTGTCCGAGTTTGCAACTACAAACGCTCCCTGCTCAATCCTTGTCGTACCCGCGAGTTACGAAGTCGAGATACCGGAGTCACCGCAGCGCATTCTGTTCGCTCTCGACGGAAGCCCGACGTCGCTCGATGCGATGCGATTCGGGTTGCAGTTTGCTTCACCCGGTACCCATCTACGGGCGATCTATGTCATTGATCGCGCTGTACGTCTGACTGATCTTTTTCCCATCCGTGTTCTTGAAGACGCCTTCGTTGAAGAGGGCAAGGCAGTGCTGGCCAACGCCGCTGGAGTACTCGTCGACCTGTCGAACCCGGTCGAAACAGGAGTTGTCAGTACTGAGCCGACAAGCGATGACGTGTCACATACGATTGTTCGCGAGGCCTTGCGCTGGCGCGCCGATTTGGTAGTCGTGGGCACTCATGGCCGCCACGGTCCCACCCGCTGGATACTCGGCAGTGTCGCGGCCCGAGCAGCGCGCATCACCCGTACCCCGTTACTGCTTGCTCGCCCATGATCGCAGCCGACCGTGTGAGACCGTGGGGCGTCAAGATGGGAACACGGATGGCTCCCATCTTGACGACGTACGGACGAAAAGGCGGAATTCGGAGAACTGGTTCAATACCTGCAGCGGGCACCACTGTGCGCCACATTTACGCTCGCGAGTCGGTTCCTCGCAGCGATCGCCTGAAACGAAAAGTATGCCCGTTCAATGCCAGCTTCCAGTCGATCCGCGTCAGCACGAATACGAGACCCAGCAACACCAACTGAGTGACAATGAAGTAGGCACCCAGGTATCCGCCCTCCAGATCCAGTTCGGGGTCGAGGTACGAGTGCGCTAACCGCGCGACGTGGGTCCAGACCGCATAGCTCGCGAGACGCCCAAAGAAGAATGGCACCCCGATGAGCCATAGTCGCAATCGGGTCAGCCCATACGCAATGAAAAGGTAGTTTGATGGAAATGGACTGAACGCATAAAGCAGCAGAACACCCACCGTCACCGCCTTCCTTTTCTCAAGCCAGGTCTTCACCTCGTCGATATTTTCCCGGCCTGCCTCGCCCATCAGATGTCCGCGCACTAGCCATCCAGAGCATCGCGCGAGAATCAGGCGCCCCATCGTCGCAGCACTTGCTGCAACCACGGCGAGCAGGAAGACGTTCTGTTCCGGCTGCCTGAAGCCAATCCAGGACATCGCCATCCAGGTAGGAGGCGCAAAGGCTGGAATGAGGTTGAGCACCAGAACGGCCATGAAGAGCACTGCCATCGTCATCACAGGAAGACCCTCCAGGCTTCGGTTCTGTGCGTGCGAAACGTCCGTATCACAGGCTGAGCAGCGCAATCAACCCAAACAGCGCTGCCAGGGCGGGAACGGTCATCAGGAGCAGTAGCGCTGCCCCGGTTACGCCCAGAACAATCCAGAGATAGTGATTGTGCTGCAGCGCGAGGGCACGTTTGCCTGCATGCTGCAGCATACGGATCACAAAGATTAACGCCACATTGCCCACCACGAGTGACACGAAGGCGACTGTGCGCGCAAACGGAATTGGATAGCCGTGGCCCAGGAGACCCGCGTAAAGACCCATCACGATCAGGGCGATCAGCGAGCCCGCCAGGACGCCCTGGGCCAGCGTCCGGTTCGATAGTAGCCGCGTGCCCGTGCGGCGCGGCGGCATGCGCATCAGGTCCTCACGCGCGGGTTCGTTCTCGAATACAACCGAGCAGACCGGGTTGATGATCAGTTCAAGAAAGACAATATGAATCGGGCCGAGTATCGGCGGCCACCCGACCAGTACCGGAATCATTGTGGCCGCAATCATCGGAATATGGACCGCCACCGTATAGCTGATCGCCTGCACGAGATTGGCGTAGATACGCCTCCCAAGCCGGATAGCCGACACGATCGGCGCGAAGTCATCACGTAGCAGAACCAGCGAAGCGACCTCGCGCGCAACTTCGGCGCCTCGCAAGCCCATCGCAATGCCGATGTGAGCCGCCTTTAGCGCGGGGGCGTCGTTTACACCGTCGCCGGTCATCGCGACCACCTGGCCGCTTTCCCTGAATGCGTTGACAATCCGCAATTTCTGCTCTGGCTTGACGCGGGCAAACGTATCGATGTCCGTTATGGCACGCCGAAGCTGCGCGTCGCTCATGGACGCCACTTCCTGACCGGTCGCGATACGCGTGCCATTGATGCCGACTTCGGTCGCGATCGCCCGCGCCGTCGACGGATAATCGCCTGTGATCATCACCACGCGAACGCCCGCTGCATGGCAGTCGGCGATAGCGCCCGCAACCTCCGGCCGCACAGGATCGAGTAGCCCGACCAGCCCGACAAATGAGAACTCAAAGTCATGCTGTTTTTTGGGCCAGTCGGGTTGATAGTGTCGTGCCTTGGCCACCCCAAGCACCCGCAGCCCGCCCGACGCCATCTGCGCAGCGTGATCAAGGATGGTCTGCGTTTCCCGCTCGCCCAGTCGACACAGGGAGCAGACCGCTTCCGGCGCGCCCTTGCACGCCACGGTACCGTGGTCGCCGCCTGGCGTGTGCCATGCGTGGGACATTGCCGGCAATTCCGGGGTCAGCGCGTACTCGTGCACCAGTGACCAGTCCTCGTGAAGGCGTCCGGTGCCGGCGAGTCCCGAATGGCCCGTTTCATGAAATGCCCGCTCCATTGGATCGACCGGTTCAATTTCGCTGGCGAGCACCAGATATTCGATGAGCTCGTGATACGCCCCGTCGATATGCTGCGTCGCCTGATCGATGACCTGCTGCCTTCCTTGCACCCATAGCACCTGCACCGACATGCGGTTCTGTGTCAACGTCCCCGTCTTATCGACGCACAGCACCGATGTCTGGCCGAGTGTCTCGATCGCGCTCATCCGGCGCGTCAGCACGCCTTCATTGGCAATGCGGCGAGCCCCCAGGGCCATGAACACAGTCAATATCACCGGAATCTCTTCCGGAAGAATTCCCATGGCCAGCGTAATGCCTGCGAGCACGGCCGGAAGCCATTCGCCAGATCGCCAGCGGTAGGCAACGACGAGTAGCAGACAGAGCGCGATCGCAGCCATGGCAAACCAGTTGACGAAGGATTTCGTCTCCAGTTGCAGCGGTGAGCGCGCTTCAGCGATGCTCGTCAGAGACTTGCCGATGCGCCCGAGCGTCGTATTCGGCCCCGTCGCCGTCACGATCATCCGTCCCTGCCCCTGCACCACCATCGAGCCGAAAAAGAGCTGGGCGCGAGCCTCCTCGTCCGGACGTGCATCCGGCCTCGCCACAGCCTTGTTCACTGAAACCGACTCGCCTGTCAGTAGCGACTCATCCACGCTGAGCTCGTGAGCCTCCGTCATGCTGCCATCGGCGGGCACGCGTGCGCCTTCGTCGACGAACACGATGTCGCCGGGCACGAGATCAGCGGCGGAAACGAATTGTCGTTGCCCGTCTCGAAGTACCTGTGCGCGTGGTGCAGACAGTTCGCGTAGGGAGTCGAGGACCCGCGCGGTGCGATGGCTCTGAAAAACCGTGAGAAAGACAATGCCTGCCACGAAGGCGAGAAGCGTGAGCGCCTCCGTCACGTCGCCGAGCAGCAGGTAGATACCGCTCGCCGCGAGCAGCAAAATAAACATGGGTTCACTGAGCACCTCGCGCAGCGTTCGCCACCAGGTACGCCGTGCCGTCGAATCGACCACATTACGTCCGAAGCGGGATCGTAATACCTCTACCTGAGCGCTCGATAGTCCGCTCTCGCTGTCGGCCTGTCCCTCTGGAAAGCCCGGTTCGGCCGGACCAGAGGCCAAGTCCGGGATGGGCTCGATAGAATTGAACTGCATTTTCGGGGCACTCAGTGCGCGCATCGCGCGAGGCGGCTATTCGCTCATGGGACTTACTGATCGGCACAGCTCTTACACCGGAGGAGGGCGTTTCTGGACATGGCTGTCCTCGATATGCAAACTCGCCCGCGACACAGGCGAACGAAACTGTGGTTGGTCAGCGCTTTGCGAGGAATATTTCATCTCACCGAAGGGCACCCTATTCCGGCCACGTATCAGATTTCACAATGGCGCCATGCGAACAGTCAGGTGTTGACCTAGGTCAAGCACCTGGCTACCGGCTGAAATAGGCTGAAGTCAGCAAACTCCTTGTTTCAGCTGCATTGCCCCGCAACAGTTCCGACTGCGGATTATCAGGAGGTGGATGATGATCAACCTTTCTCCAGGGCGGGCGAGCATTCTCGGCACACTCCTGATGGTTTCGTCTTTCGGGCTTGCGGCGGGAGAATTGGCGTCGATCGAAACCCATACTCAACGGTACGGTTCACATGTCGCCATCTCGGCTTACGACGATCCCATCGTGAAAGGCATAACCTGCTACGTATCGAAGTCCCACGCCGATGGCCCATTGGGAAGCGGTCGCATATCCGGGGGGACGGACCTGACGGCATCGTGCCAGCAGACGGGCAACATCACGGTTACCCAAGCTGTGCCCAGACAGGCGCAGGTTTTCACGGCCGAGGTGGATGGGAGTTTCGACTCGCTCCACATCATCCGCGTACTGGACACGGAACGCAATTCACTTGTTTACTTCACTTACTCAGAAGACGCCACTGCTGGGGATTTACCAGGCCACCTGTATGTGGTCCGGTTGCCCGCGGGTCTCAAGCTGCCGTTAAGATGAATGCACTCGAAGCAATTCAGTCATCCGCTTTCGTGCAGACTCTACTGGGGCGAGGCAGGAGGCCCCATCCAGTACTGCTGTTGCCACATCATGTTGTTCATCATTTCCTGTTGCATCTGCAGGTACTGGTCGGTCATATACTGCCGCTGCCGCAGTTGCTCTGGAGTGAGACGGGAGTAGTACCCTCCCATGTGCCCCCAACCGCCGCCCATCATCCCCGGCCCCATCATCCCGGGACCCCTTCCGCGATAGCCCAACATCCCAGGCTCCCACATGCCTCGCATTGTGGTCATTGCACTTTGCATCGTGGCCCAGTGTTGCTGCAGAAGCTTCTGGCGTTCCTGCGGATCCTGTGTCTGACGAATCTGGTTCATTTGCGCCTGCATGGTTTTCATTTGTTCCCGGAACTGGGCCAGACTCTTATCGAACGCTGCCGTATCTGGGCTTTGGGTCCTGGACGCGCTTTGCGGCGTAGCTGTGTCCTTGGAGGCAGCAAGCAGCATTGGCGAAGTGAGCGCGGTGCAAATTGCTATCGCAAACACGAGGTCTTTCATGGAGGTCTCCGCAGGTACGGCGGTGACAGCTATCAGGAAGCTGTCTTCCAAGTCAACACTACGCATCGGTCAGCACCACTCCTTGACGCGCGTCAAAGGACTCGCGCACTGCGATTAGGGATTGCGCTGCAGCGAGGATATAGCGTTAAGAATCCGGTAAGGAAGGCCGCCCAAGATGGTCGATATCTACCGGAGAATCTCGTGAGCACATCGTTTCTTTCGTTACGGGGTTTGCGCGGCGCGCTACTGCTGGTTCCGACCGTTACTGCAATGGCCACAGCCAATGCCGGCACGCCTTCAGAGCTTCTTGGCTCGTACCGCGCGCAGTCGGACAGTGCGCAATCCGTCCCCTCACGCGGGCAACAGTTCTTTAACGCTTCGCATGGTCACGAGTGGACTTGCGCTTCGTGCCATGGCGCAGTGCCCACACAGACGGGCAAGCATGTCGCCACGGGCAAGGCAATCGCTCCTCTTGCTCCTGCGTTCAACCCGGAGCGATTTACCGACGCAGCGAAGACCGAGAAATGGTTTCGTCGCAATTGCAACGACGTCGTCGGACGGGAGTGCAGTGCAGCTGAGAAGGCGGATCTCCTGGCGTGGCTGTTGACGCTCAAGCCGTAGGCGAGAACTCTCTATGAGCGAAAGCTCTTTCCCACAGGACCGCTTCCTATGCCATTTGATCTTGTGCGCCGTTCTGCAGCAGTTTGCATTGCCGCATTTCTGACTTCGCTTGCGGCTTCTATCGCGGCGGCCGAAACCGATGAGACGCACGCCCAGATCAGCCTGCTTCCGAAGTATCGGCAGGAATGCGCGGCGTGCCATATAGCCTATCCCCCAGGCATGCTCCCCGCCGCATCGTGGCAGCGCATTCTGGGCAACCTGTCGCATCATTTTGGCACCGATGCCTCGCTCGACGCCGACTCCGTCGGGCAGATCTCGACATGGCTTTCAGCCAATTCGTCAGGCGAAGCAGGCGCGCGCGCTGCGCCGCCCGAGGATCGCATTACCCGCTCGACGTGGTTCCGGCAGGAGCACGCAGAGATGCCTGCCTCTGTATGGAAACGCCCAATGATCAGGAGCGCGTCAAATTGCGCCGCGTGCCATACCCGTGCCGACCAGGGAAACTTCAGTGAACACTTCATCCGCATACCGCAATAACGGCGACGCAGACGGCGACGCAGACCGTCGCATCCTCGTCTGGGACGCACCCGTACGCCTGTTTCACTGGCTGTTCGCGGCCTGCTTTGCCGGTGCATGGCTGACCGCGGAAAGCGAGCATTGGCGACTCGTCCATGTCACGCTAGGCTACACGGCAGGTGGTCTCGTGATCTTTCGGCTCGCGTGGGGACTGGTCGGAACGAAGTACGCGCGGTTCTCCAGCTTCGTTCGCGGACCCGCACGCGCGTGGCGTTATGTCCTTGGCATTCTGCGCCGCCACCCGCAACGTCATGTTGGTCACAACCCGGCCGGCGCCATCGTCATCGTCGCCATGCTTGCTTTGGCGTGTGCCTTGACCATCACCGGTTGGGCGACCTATAACGATGCCGGCGGGGCGTGGCTGGGTGAACTGCACGAGGGTGTGGCCAATCTGATGCTGGCGCTGGTCGGTGTACACATAGCGGGGGTCGTCGTGAGCAGTTGGGTCCATCGGGAAAACCTGATCGGCGCAATGGTCAGCGGACACAAGGCCGGACAACCTGACGAAGGCGTCCGGCGTGCATGGCGAAGCGTCGCCGCGCTGATGCTGGTCATTGTGCTCGGATTCTGGTGGTGGCAATGGCAGGGAGCACCTGCCCCTACGCTGTCCCGAAGCGATGCAGCTGCCGCGCAGCAAACCGGTCACGACGGCGATGACTGACAATACTCATGGGTAAAGCACAGAATGCGCATCCTGCTCGTCGAAGATGATCCGCTGCTTGGCGACGGCGTTCGCGCGGGCCTGCGGCAGGCAGGGTTCCAGGTTGACTGGGTACGCGACGGCAGCGCTGCCGAGACTGAACTGCGCACCCGGTCCTACGCGGCAGCCGTCCTCGATCTCGGGTTGCCACGCAAGGATGGTATCGAAGTGCTATCGTCAGTGCGTCGCGCGGGCGTGAGCGTGCCTGTACTCGTGCTGACTGCGCGCGACACCATTTCCGACCGTGTCCGTGGACTGGACATCGGCGCTGACGACTATGTCGTCAAGCCCGTCGACCTGCAGGAACTGGCAGCCCGACTGCGGGCGCTGGTGCGTCGCGCACACGGTCAGTCGCAGGAAGCACTGCAGGTGCAAAACATTACGCTTGAACCCGCGGCACGATGCGTCTATCGGCATGAGGAGTCGATTACCCTCTCCGCACGCGAATTCGACCTGTTGCAGATCCTGATGCTGAACGCGGGCCGTGTGCTGTCCCGTGAGCAACTGGAGCAGGCCGTATATGGCTGGGGACAGGAAGTGGAAAGCAACGCGGTGGAAGTGCACATCCATCGCCTGCGTACCAAGCTCGGCAGCGAGCTGATCAGGACGGTTCGTGGCGTCGGCTATGTACTGATGCGAGAGGGTTCCGCCACGTGATGATCCTGCCGCGCTCACTGCAGGGCCGTCTGCTGGTCCTCGTGATCGGGGTCGTGGTCGGCGTCTGGCTCATTACCGCACTGTTCATCTGGCGCGACGCCCGCGGCGAGCTCGACGAACTGCTCGACAGTCATCTCGCTCAGGCAGCGGCGCTGCTGGTCGTCCAGCAGACGCAATCAATCGACGACGATGAGGCGATCGATTTACGCGTACCGCACCCGTACGCGCCCAAAGTTGCCTTCCAGATCTTTCACGAGGGGCAGGCTGTAGTGCGTTCCGCCAACGCGCCGACGGAGCCCATGATTCCCATTGATCGTGAAATCGGCCAGGGCTTCGCAACCGTGAAAATAAAGGGTGAAGCGTGGCGCGTGTTTTCCGTGCATGGCCCGAGGGAGGATGCGCGCGTATACGTCGGCGAGCGTATCGATTCGCGCACCTCGATACTGCTGGCTGTGTTGCGCGGCACGCTGTGGCCTATGGCAGTGGCCCTGCCGCTTTTTGCGCTTGCCACCTGGTGGGCAGTGCGCGAAGGCGTCGCACCGCTCAAGCGGCTGGGCCGTACGATTGCCCTGCGTGGTCCGGATGATCTTGCACCTGTCGTTATGACGCAAACGCCCGCTGAAATGTCTCCGGTGCTCGACGCACTCAATCAGCTCTTCGAGCGCATTCAGACAGTATGGGAAACGGAGCGCCGATTTACTGCGGATGCAGCCCATGAGTTGCGCACGCCAATCGCGGCGATTCGAACGCAGGCCCAGGTCGCGCTGGCCGAAACGGATGACGCGCTTCGCCAGCACGCGTTGCGCGCTACGCTGGAAGGGTGTGACCGTGCCACGCGTCTCGTGAACCAGTTGCTGGTGCTTTCACGGCTGGAGTCCGGGGCAACTCTCGAACTCACGAAGGTTGATCTGAGCGCGCTTGCGCAACGGGTGGTAGCGGAACTGGCGCCAACGGCGATTACGAAGCGACAGTCGTTGGAATTCAACGGTGCAAGGCCCTGCTACGTCACAGGCGACGAAATATTGCTCGCGGCTCTGGTGCGCAATCTCGTGGACAATGCTATCCGCTACAGCCAGCCAGGCGCAACGGTCCTGATCAAAACAGAGACAGACAACGACAGAGCAGTCCTGTCGGTCGAGGACAGCGGCCCTGGGATCGCAGATGCGGATCGCCCACGACTGGGTGAGCGCTTCTTCCGTGTGCCAGGTACCGCCGAAAGCGGTAGTGGGCTCGGCTGGTCGATCGTGCAACGAATCGTCGACCTTCACGCAGCGACCGTCAACGTGCGTCGTTCGAAGACCCTCGGGGGTCTGGAGGTCGAGGTCTGGTGGCATGCAGGCAGTGCTTGATCTGAATCAAGGCGGCGTCCGCACCAGCCGCGACCATATCGTTGGACAGCCTTGGATAGAGGATATCCATATCCACACTGGACATCTGCGTGTCGATGTTTTGCGGCGCATCGTCTTCCTTCTGCACGACCACGAAATAGGCGCACTGCACCGACGCCAGACGAAGAAAAGCCCGCGATGTCCGCGGGCTTTTTTTTGTTGCCGGGTGCAGCAAGAATCACGTCAGGCCGCTTCGGCAACCTGAGCCGCTGTACGTGGCTTGTCGAGTACCGCCAGCGCTTGCTGGAGCTTGTCGTCGCGCGCCTTCAGATAGCGTTGCGTCATCCGGCTACGGTAACGCCACGATCAGCGAAATGCGCGGGCTGTCGCCGAAAAAACCGACCGGCGAATATAGCGAATTGCAGTAGTCGATACCTTCGTCGGTAATGGTCAGATCGCCGTGGACGCCTACAACTGGGTTGGGCTGGCAGTATCGACGATGCTTGTGCACGAAAGCTGGCGATACATGGCAGAGGGCTTGCGAACGTCGGCTTGATGTTTTCGCAGCGGACGCTCGCGCACGTTGGGTCGAACGGCTGCAGTGGGTCGACCTTTGCCCGACGCGGACTGATGAACGGCGGCTCACCCGGCGTGTTGAACGTCGGACTGGGTTCGGCCACAAGCCGCCGTTGGTCGATGCCTCGATATACACGTTCAGACGTATCTTCAAGCCTGCAAACGGACTTTCGAGCGTTGAGTCCGTCTGTCGCGAGACCGGCCTTTGCGGCCGTTGGCGCCCCGTCCGATCGCAGCCTGTCCAATGGCTGCTCCCGAAAACTCGGAGGACTGAGGTCGAACTGTTTTCGACCGTTCGAGACTACCGTGATCGGGGTTCGTTTCTCGATACCTGGCATACACTCGTTCGGCGATAGCTCACGATTCGTCGCGCACCTCCTGGTGAGCCGCCTCCCTGGCTGTCGGCCACACCCGCTCCTCAAATTGATCAGATGGAACCGGCTCCGAATACAAAAAGCCTTGCGCAAAGTCACAACCCACGGCGGCGAGAAAATCACGTTGATCCGTCGTCTCGACCCCCTCGGCAATAACCTGCAATCCCAACTTGTGAGCGAGCATGACCATTGCTTCGCAGAGCGCCTGATTGCCGCCGTCGAAACCGAGGTTCTGTACGAATGAACGGTCGATCTTGAGATAATCGATGTCGAAGCGCTTCAGATAGGCTAAGGACGAGTAACCGGTCCCGAAGTCGTCGATCGAAATCCCGATTCCTGCCTCGCGGAAACTCAGCAACTTCTCGTTCAATTCGGCGTCCAGTAACAACCCTTCGGTTATTTCAATTGCCACGCTCTGTCTAGGCAGGCCTTGCCGAATGAGGTATTCCGACCATTGGATACACACCAGATTGTCCTGGCGAATCTGCACCGGCGAAATGTTGACACTGATCTGAAACGATGGATGGAATCGTCGGCGCCATTGACGCGCCTGGCGCACGGCCTGTTTGAACACCCAATCGCCGATCGGAACGATGAGCCCCGTGTCTTCGGCCAATGCGATGAAATCCAATGGACTGATCGTGCCGCGCACCGGGTGCAGCCAGCGAATTAGCGCTTCAGCTTTGTAAATTTCGCCAGTCGCCAGATTGACGATAGGCTGGTAATAAACACGGAACTGTTCGACTTGCAGGGCGGTACGTAGATCGCTCGTGAGACGCCGGCGCTTTTCTGCCGCCACTTGCAACTCGGGCGTAAAGTAGTGGAAACGGTTGCGCCCCGCGGCTTTGGCCGCGTACATGGCCTGGTCGGCATTCTTGAAGAGAACATCCAGTTCTGTCCCGTCGTCAGGGTAAAGCGTGACTCCGACACTCGCAGAAATGAAAGCCTCGTCCGGACCAAGCTTGAAGGGTTGGGCCAGCGTGGCGATGATCGTCTTCGCGATCTGTTCGATGCTCCCGGTGTCGTCCAACTCGGGCAGAATCACCGTGAACTCGTCACCGCCAAGTCGAGCGACCGTGTCGAATTCACGCACACACGAGGTAATGCGCCTCGCGGCCTCGATCAGCAGGATGTCGCCCATATCGTGTCCGAGCGAGTCGTTGACCTCCTTGAAGCGGTCGAGATCGATCAGCATCAAGGCCATCGGCCGCCCGGAGCGATGGGACACGCCGGCTTCATGCTCGAGACGGGCATGAAACATCTGGCGGTTCGGGAGATGGGTCAGCGCATCGTAATTAGCCTGTTTCCATATCGTTGCCTCGAATGCCATCCGGTCCGACAAATCACGACCGACCGCCAACACGGAGTTCACCTCGCCCGACGCGTCGATCTCTGGAGTGAGCCTGATATGGCTGCACTGTTCCTGTCCGTCCTTACTGAGCCATCTCAGTTCGAATTGGCGACTTTTCCCGGTTGTAATGGTTTCGCTGATCTTCTTCTCGTAAGCCAGCGCGTTAGCACCGCCCGGTATCTCTGAGGGCCGTTTGCCGAGCGATTCGCGAAGGCTGCGGGCCGCCGAGACACAGAAAGCCGGATTGGCGTAGGTGCGGCGCAGCTCCCGGTCGTAGCGCGTGATCGTGTCAGGTGAATTCTCGATCAACGTGCGCGACTCCTGCTCTTTGGCGACGAGCTCGGCCGCTCGCTCGATGACCGTCTGCTCCAGGGAAGCGTTGATCTCGTTGATCTTCTGGATCTTCTGCCCGATCGCCGCACTCATTCGTTCGAACCTGTGCGCCAATCTGCCCAATTCATCCTTCACGCCAATCTCACTGCGCGCGTCCACCGATGCCTCCGCCTCTGCGCCTGCATCGCTACCGGTGTCGTCCATCCTTCGCACCAGATCTTTGAGCGGTACAGAGATGCTGTGTGAAATGAAGTTGGCGAGGAAGATCGAAAGCAGAAACCCCGAAATGCCCACCAGTATGATCTGATCGCGTACGGACTGTGCCTCCGCCGTCAACTTCTTCTCCGGGATCGTACTGACCACAAACCATTTTGTGCCGGCAATACCCGTGTATGCAGCGAGATATCGGTCGCCATTCTTGCCATGGAAGTCGACGAAGCCATTTGGCTCGCCGTGCGGATCGGCGTTTGCGATTCTTTCGAGCAGACCCGGTTCAGCCTTTCCGTCGGTGCTCATTGAAGAGCCGTCGGCACGAACAATCAGCTTGTCGCTGCTGGCGTCAAGTACATAGATCTCCGTTCCACTGCCCACGGCGACGTCATTGAAAATCGATGAGAAATACTCGGGGCGAATCACTAGAACCAGATTACCGATCTGCCGATTGTCGCTCTTGCCGATGATGGCGCGCACCATCCCGAGATCTTGCTGACCGGCCCCGTTGTCATAGCTGCCCCAGTAAGGCCGGCCATTTCGATCGGGAGCCTGCTGGACCAGATGCACCACACTCCGCGTCAATTGCGCGAACGCCTGGGTGTCCGTGATCCGGTTGTCCTTGTCGAGCAAATATTTCTGGTTGATGAAATCAACCGCGCCGTAGTGCTCCAGGAGCAGTCGGGTCAGATCCTGGCGAGCTTCGCTCTGCTCCTTTTCATTGCCGTGTGCGATGCGGGTCAGCGCGTCTTGAACCTGATCGGAGAGCACCAGAAGGCTGCTCTCCGTCTCGATCTGCTCCATCCGCAACGAGATGTTTTTGGATACCTGTTTGACTACCTCTTTGGAAAATATCTCCGCTTTGTGCTTGAACTCTGCTGTTGACTCCACATACGATATGTAGCTGGAGACAAGTATCGGTATCAGCGAAAGCAGGATAAACGCGGTTATCAGCCGGTAGCGAATTTCGACCCGGCGCAGCAGATCCAACGAGAAGTAGGCGAATGCGCTTCGCAGCCAGGCGATCAGTGGGCTCATTTGTAGTGCATCTTCGCTTCATTCTTAACAGACTCGTCCAGGAGTTTTGCAGCCTGCATTGGCGTGATTTTCCTGAACAGCACATCCTGTATCAATCGATGCAAGCGCTCGATGGAATTGGAGGGTAGAAACGAATAGTACGGGCTGCCGGTCACAGCATAGCGACTGACCATGTTTGTATAGTCGACAATCTTCTGATCGCTCACCACCGTCCCCGGGAACTGCTTGAATGGGGAAATGTTCTGGCGCTTAGTCTGGAGGATGGAAAACCCCTGCCCAGCGACGAACTCGAGAAAACGCATTGCCGCGGCCTTGTTGGGCGTTTCCGACACCGCAAACCCGGTTTCGCTGCCGATCACGGGCACCACCTGCTCGCCTGGCGCGTTCCAGGGCGGGATGAGCACGCCAACTTCAAAGGGATTGCCGTGCAGCAACAGACCGGCTGCCCAGCTACCGTGAAAAGCCATCGCGACTTTGCCCTCCTTGAATAGCCGTATGCCATCATCGTAGCCAGTTGTCGTGAACGATTCCTGTACGAAACCCCGTTCCGGCATCAGCCTGATCCTGGCGAAAATATCCGCTACCTGGGGGGTGTTCAAATCCAGCGTGCCATCGCTGATTTTGTCCTTCCAGTCTGGCTCGCGCGCAACCACATTGTTAGCAAAGCCTGAACTGAAGGGGCCGTTGCCGAGCATATTTGGGAAGCCGCCGTTCCACATTATTGGCGTATAGCCCGCACGTTTGAGCTGTTCGCAAACCGCCAGGAATTCGTTGAAATTGGTCGGCAGTTCCCTGATCCCCGCCTTCGCAAACATGTCCTGGTTGTAATAGATCAAAGTCGTAGCCATTCCCCCCGCGATTCCAAAGTGCCTGGATTGGCGACTGGTCCAGTCTTTTTTGAGAGGATCGAGCATGTTGTTCCAGGCGGATGTCTTGCTAACGTCGGCGAGGAGCCCTTGATCGGCGAGGTCGGCCGCGTAGGCATTCGGGTTGATACTCACCAGATCGGGCAAGTTGCCGGAGGCGATCCGCGGCTTGATATTTTCTTCCACCGAATTGCCAATCATGAACTGCACATCCACGTGTATGTCCGGATTCAGCTTGCTGAATTCGGCAGCAATCTGAAGCATTTCTTCCGGCCAGTCAGGAGCCCAGACCAAGGCGGTGATGGTGGTACTGGCCGGCCTGCTCGTGCTCGAAGAATCGTGGTCTCGCTGATGGCAACCGCACAACGAGAAAAGAATGAAACAGGCCAAGACCGACAGCAAGGAACCAAACTCAGTTTGTCGCACGTGGGGTTCACTTTTTCAGGTTCGGCATGGATTGGGCGGCCCTCGGCAGAGGCTATGGGCGCATTCGATGGCAAACCGGTGAAACTTTCATCGCGGTCGAATCACTTGCATAACCATGGCGGCGTCCCTGCAGCGGTAAGTTGTGACGAAGCCCGGCATGCCGCTGCGCATTTCATCACAAATCTTTCTCGCTGCCGGCCGATCTTTTGTCATCGACGACGCCCATCGATCGGCACCTGAATGTTTATAAAACAGGGCTGCTTACAGCTCTTGACGGGTCGGCACTCACACGGCATATCGGCAACAGACGCAGATACTTTAACTAAAGGGAGCCCGAATCTCGCCGGCATGACGGGAAGTCGCCGATACGAGGGGAGCGGCTCAGACGTCACCGATCTCGCATAGTTTTCATTTCACGTGACACCGGACACACGTCTACGCGTTAACCCTAAAAGTTCCGTCGCTTTATATCAATTTTCGCAACAAACATTACCTATCTCACGACTTACTCTGTCCAATTCGCCAAATTACAATGCAATCACTGACTACGAACAAGCAAGTTCGCAGCAAGATAAAACCCTGAACTGGAGGTAAGTATCATGAAATCGCTGATTCAAGCCGTTGTCATCGCCGTCGCTGTCGCCGCTCCGGTCGCCGCGTTCGCGCAAGCCAACCAGCCCGTGACCCGCGCTCAAGTGCGCGCCGAGCTGATCCAATTGGAAAAGGCCGGCTATCAACCTGGTCACGCCGACCCGCACTACCCGGCTGACATCCAGGCTGCGCAAGCCCGCGTCGACGCGCAAAACGGCGTCGGTCAAGCCGCTACCGGCTTCGGTGGTGTGGTGAGCGGTACGTCGCAAACGAGCCATGCGGCTCCGACGAGTGGCCCGAAGTCGGTCTACTTCGGTCAGTAAGCGGTAGGTGGCAGGCGGTTCGTCAAGCGCAGCTGTGTGGCCACGAAGCCCTACGGCGCAACGAACCGCGAGCACTTCCAGATAGCGCGTCCTTGCGACGCGCCCCCCGATTCAAATGAACTGGCCCGCGACTCGGGTATCTCCGAGAGCGGGCCAGTTCGTATGTGGTTACCTCCGTCATCGGGCTCCCGATGACTTCGCCCAGGCCTTCACGGTCTGGGCGCTTTTTCGCGACGCTCTGCGTGCGCCGCGATGAATTCTCAGCTGCCCGCGCTCAGTCGCGTGCGATCAGATTGCCGACCTGGCCGCGCCCGGTCACGAGGCAACTCGACAGGAAGCTCTCGCTCTGCGCGCTCGCGCCAGCGTCACCAAAGCCCTTTTTCAACGCGTCCGATTTGACGAGCGCCGCGCCCTCGTGACACGTAATCGTGCCGACCTCGCCCGCCTGCGCACGCATCAACGCCCGATCCGCCATCAGATAGCCAAGCAAAAGCACCAACGCAATATTGAACGCTTGTCGCATGGGTCGTCTCCTTTTCGAAGAGACTAACGTGAAGCGCGAATGCAGTGGCCTGGGGCTTTCCCGATTGTTGAAGATTCAATGATCCAGAATAAATCGCGGCTACTGCGGGCGATTCGTAGTGCATTGAAGCGATTCGGTTTTATTCGATGCGCGTGACTGTGCGCGCAACCGTAGGCGTTTACGCCTACAGCCGAGTTTCGATCCGCGCGATGCGGCTATTGATCGCATGGCGCACCAGCGCATTCGACGGCACCAGCAGCAGCGATGACGCGATGATCCGATACACGTCATGGCGCGTCACCTTCGACACTTTCGCCGGATCGAGCCACGCGTCGTTATCCGCGAGCAGCAGTAAGGTGTCGAGGCCGATGAGGATCGGCCACAGGCAGGCGAGCCGCAAGCGCACCGCGGTCGCCGGAATCGCGAGCGTATAGTCGAGCGCCGCGCGAAAATGATCGAGCGTCTTGCGCAGCAGTTCGACGAGCAGCGGCCGCGCGCGCATCGAATTGGCCGGTTGCAGCAGATCGCGCGCGCTCAGACCGTGGCGCTCGAGCATGCTCTGCGGCAGATAGCAGCGGCCGATGCGCAAATCTTTTCCGCAATCGCGCAGCACGTTGGTCATCTGCAATGCCTTGCCGAAACGCACGCCACGCTGCTTCATCGTGTCGGGCTGTTCTTTCAGCGTGCCCGGCATGTGCGCGTAAGTCATCGTGGTCCAGAACTCGCCGACGCAGCCCGCGACCAGATACGTATAGCGATCGAGTTCGTCGTATTCGCGCAGCGCCGCGATCTGGCCGGAGCGTTCGTCGGGGAACGTGCGCAGATCGAATTCCATGCCCTCGGTCAGCGTCGTGACGATCGCGCGCACCGCGTGGCGGTCGGACTCGCTCAGTTGCGCGAGCACGTCGAGCGCGGGGCTCAACGATTCGAGCAGCAGCTTTTCATCCGACTGCGCCTGCTGACCCGCGACTTCCGCGGCGATGCGCCGGAACGGCGCGCTGTCGACGGCCACGCCATTGACCTGAGCGCGCAACGCGAGCAGCAATTCGAGGCGTTGGCCCGGCGCGATCAGCGAGGTGTCCGCAATCGTATCGGCCGCGCGCGCGAGCAGATACGCAAGGCCGATCGGATCGCGCATGCCGATGGGCAGCACGCGCAGCGTCAGATAGAAGGAGCGTGAAACGCCTTTCAGGAGCGGGCCGAGAAGAAAGGCCCGGGTCGGATTCGGCATGGGTTGGATCGGTTGGCAAATGGGCGGGTGAAAGCCCGCTGGGATCAGGCGCTGCCGAATTGTATACGGCGCGGCGCGTCACCCGGTACACCAATGAACCAGCATCAGAAGCCGTCCGCCGAAGCCGGCGCCACTCGCAGCCGCCGTTCGAACCTGCACCTGACCTATGTGATCGGCAGCCTCGAGCGCATCCTGCGGCGCCGTATGAGCGAAGCGCTCGCCTTTCCGTTTCATTGCATCGGTTTGCAAATTCGACCGGCCACCGCACTTCACTCCCCACTCATACCGCATGCACCGGGCTCCTCGCCGCCGGCCTTTTTCGCCCTCTCACGCCGCCCTGTCGAGCACACGCCGTTCGCCGGGCACGCGTTGCCGGATAGACTCCCCGCATTTCACGCCGCGGGACACTGTCGCTCGCGATCGGGAATGGGGATTGCTGCCACAACGGGGTTGAGCACAGGACGGTTACGACCAGGCCGTCGCTTGCACTTTGAACGACACATCGACAATGACTACCGACGCATCCAACACGTCCCGCCCGTCCGACGCGGCGCGACCTAACGCGGCCCGGCCTGACGCGGCGCGACGCAATGTCGAAACCGGCGTGCCCGGTTTCGACGAGATCCTCGGCGGCGGTCTGGTGAGCGGTGGCGTCTATCTACTGGAGGGGATGGCCGGCGCCGGCAAGACGATCCTGTCGAGCCAGATCGGTTTTCATCGGGTGCGGCAAGGCGAGAAAGTGCTGTACATGACGCTGATCGCCGAATCGCACGACAAGCTACTCGGTCACCTGAAAGGCCTGAGCTTTTTCGACGAAGCCGCGGTCGCGCAGCAGATGCTGTTCGTGTCCGGCTATCACGAGCTGATGCAGGACGGACTCGACGGTTTCCTGAAGCTGATCGCGTCGAGCATCTACGACTACCGGCCGAGCCTGATGATCATCGACGGCTTTCGCAGCGCGCGCGAATTCAGCGAAACCGAGCTGTCGCTGTCGAAGTTCATCCACGAGCTGAACGCGCTGGTCGCCGCGATGGACTGCACGACACTGCTGCTCGCGCCGCTGTCGGGCAACGAGTCGCATCCCGAGCACACGCTGGTGGACGGTCTGATCGAGCTGAACCGCTATCACGACGGCATGCGGCGCGCGCGCGAAATCGAAGTGCACAAGATGCGCGCGCGCGATCATCTGATGGGCAAGCACTTCTTCCGCATCGCCGGCAGCGGGCTGCTGATGTTCCCGCGCCTCGAAGCGCAGTGCACGAAGCAAGCGGGCCCCGTCGATCTGAAAGCCCGGCTGGGCTTCGGCTTGCCGCATCTGGACAACCTGCTCGGCGGCGGCTTCGCGCAAGGCTCGACGACCACGCTGATCGGCCCGTCGGGCGTCGGCAAGACGCTGCTGTGCCTGCAGTTCCTCGCCGCCGGTCTCGCACGCGGCGAGCGTTGCGTGTATCTCGGCTTCTACGAGGGTCCGCAGAGACTCATCGGCAAGGCCGAAGCGGTGTCGATCGCGCTTGCCGATGCGTGGCAGGACGGTCGTCTGATGGTGCTTTGGCAGCCGGCGATCGAACTCGCGGTCGATGAAATCGCGTCGAAAGCGCTCGCCACCGTCAAGCAGACCGGCGCGACGCGCATCGTGATCGACGGCGTCGAGGGCTTTCGCGATTCGGCGTTGCGTACCGAGCGCTTCGGCCTGTTCCTGAACGCACTGCTGCATCAGTTGCGCGAAGCGGCCATCACGACGCTCGTCACCGAGGAGCTGCCGCTGTACAGCGATCCGGGTCACGCCAGGGCCGTGCGCGTGTCGGCGCTGACCGAAAACCTCGTGCTGCTGCGCTACGCCGAGACCGAAGGCGGACTGCGGCGCGTGATTTCGGT
Source organism: Paraburkholderia sp. Cpub6 (assembly GCF_014201065.1). NCBI lineage: Bacteria > Pseudomonadati > Pseudomonadota > Betaproteobacteria > Burkholderiales > Burkholderiaceae > Paraburkholderia > Paraburkholderia sp. Cpub6. The sequence goes on along the minus strand of NZ_JACHDM010000004.1, from coordinate 73,707 downwards.
GGTGAAGCAACGCGAAAGCGCGCACGACACGTCACTGCGCGAACTGTCGATTTCGTCGCAAGGACTCGACGTGATCGACGGCTCGCCCGGCGCCGCGGGCATCCAATCGACGCCGGGCCTGTCGGTCACGCTGCAATCGCGGCGAAAAACCTAGCCGCTCATGAAAACCATTCTGGTGGTGGACGACGAGTTCGACATCCTCACGGTGTGGCGGCTGCTGCTGGAACGACACGGCTATGCGGTGCGGACGGCGTCGAACGGCGCCGCCGCGCTCGAACTGGTCCGCTCGAGCCGGCCCGGTATCGTCGTGTCCGATTGCATGATGCCGGTCATGTCGGGCCTCCAGTTGTGCGCGGCGCTGTATGAGGACCCAGAGCTGCGCGACATTCCGATCATCCTGTGCAGTGCCGCATCGGACATTCCGGTGCAGCCGAATCCACATATTGCCTACGCGCGCAAGCCGCTTTCGTTCGACCGGCTGCTGGCGATGCTGGTGCGCATGGGTGGTTGACGGCCGCCCTTCCTCCCCCCGCCTTCTCTGCCCCTTTCCCCCGCTAAAACACAGCTTGAGACGCTCGCGCCATTTGTCGAGCGTTTGCAGCGTTCTGCGATTCTCCGTGGCCTTTTACAGTAGGCCATCGATCGCGCAGGGCCAGCAACCCGCAGCGCGACGCAACTTTCGGAGGTCGTCATGAACAGCAATCGTGGTGCGGTTCCCGCTGGCTTCTTGAGCATCGCGGTGGGCTCGTTGGCGCTTGCCAACCTGTGGCGCGTCGCAATCCGCCTGTGGCACTTGCCGGCCGTCGCCGGCAGCGTGGTGACGATCGCGGCGCTCGCCGTCTGGGTCATCATTCTGTCCGCCTACGCGCACAAGTGGTTCGCACGGACCGCCGACGCACGCGCCGAACTGGACCATCCGGTGCAGTCTTCGTTCGTCGCGCTCGCGCCGATCTCGACGCTGCTTGCCGCGCAACTGCTGCAGCCGTACGCGCATACGCTCGCGCTGACGCTGTACGGCATCGCGGCGATCGCGCAACTTGGGCTCGGCGTCTATCTACAGGGCAAGCTGTGGCAAGGCGGCCGCAAGCCCGAACTGACCACACCGGCGATCTATCTGCCGACGGTCGGAGCGGGCTTCGTCGCGGCGGCGAGCTCGGCCGCATTCGGCTTCCATCAACTGGGCGAGCTGTTTTTCGGCGGCGGCATGCTGGCGTGGCTCGCGCTCGAATCGATGATCCTGCATCGCGCCGCCGTGCATGAACCGCTGCCCGAAGCGCTGCGCCCGACCCTCGGCGTGCAACTCGCGCCGCCAGTCGTCGGTGGTGTCGCGTATCTGAGCCTCACCAGCGGCACGCCCGATCTGTTCGCCTACGCGTTGCTCGGCTACGGTCTCTATCAGGCGCTGATGCTGCTGCGTTTGCTGCCGTGGATCCGCCAACAGGCATTCGTGCCCGGCTACTGGGCGTTCAGCTTCGGCGTAGCGGCGTTGCCGACGATGGCGCTGCGTCTCGTCGAACGCGGCGCGACGGGTCCGATCGAATTCGCGGCACCGGTTCTGTTCGTGGTGGCGAACGCGATCATCGCGATTCTGGTCGTGAAGACGCTTCAGCTGCTCGTGCAAGGCAAGCTGATGCCGCCCGTGGCGGCGAGTTCGACGGCGGCGGCGCCGGTCACGCAAGTCACGACGGCCGCGCGGATCGCCCGGGTTCGATAAGCTGCGGGCAGCGACCGAACGCGGCGGCGACGCGCAAAGCGTCCCGCCGCGTTTTTGCGTTCGTGTCAGAACCCGTGCAACGACACGACGATCAACGCAGCCGCGACGATCGCGACCACGTCCTCGATCAACGCCGCGGGCGCATCGCGCCCGAACATGCTGGCGAGCGAACTGCGCACCTTCGCGCCGCCGAGCGTGCCGATCACCGCGCCTACCGCGCCGACCACCGCGCCCACCACCCCGACGATCGTGCCGCCCGCCAGGCCGCCATGCGCGCCGCTGATCGCCGCGCCGCTCAGCGCACCGAGCACGATTCGCGCGCCGAACTGCAGCGGCACCTTGCGGCTCGGCGTTTCGGGCAATTGATCCGTGATCAGTTCGATGACCGCCAGCACGGTGAAGATATACGGCGTGGCCGCGAAGCCGAGGAAGGCAAGCGACGTGCCTTGCAGCGGCAGCCATCCCAGACGCGCGGCCCAGCTGACGGCGGCGGGGGCGATCATCGAGCGAAGGCCGGCGACGACGCCAATCAGCAAGGCCAGAACATACACGGACATAGCGGACTCCCGATCGAGGGCAATGATGCAAGGTTGCACGAGCCGACGGCTTACCTGGACGAACGTCGGCAGAACATGTCGAGCATTCCATCTGGACAGTCAACTTCTCACTACCTACATCGAGGCAATCCGCGGCGGCCGTTCACCGTTGCTCACAATTTCCGGCTCTTCATTGCCGACTCGCCACCGCGCGTCTGGCGCGGTGCCGCGCATGCGATTGCCCCCGTCGATGTGGCCCTAGTGTCGCACAATTCGACTGGCGAATAACAGACAGGGAGTCGGCGAGGTGCGCCGATGGTGATAAGTTAGCCCACTCACAAGAAAATCTTGTATCTGCACCATGAGACCGTATCTTCCGCTCAACGCGCTGCGCGCGTTCGAATCGTCCGCGCGGCATCTGAGCTTCACGCGCGCCGCGCAAGAGCTGAACGTGACCCAAGCCGCGGTCAGCCAGCAGGTGCGCTCGCTGGAGGAGCGGCTCGGCACCGCGCTATTCAAGCGTTTGCCGCGCGGCCTCGCGATGACCGACGAAGGGCTCGCGCTGCGCCCCGTGCTGTCCGACGCGTTCGATCGTATCGAGGCAGTGCTCAAGCAGTTCGACGGCGGGCATTTTCACGAGGTGCTGACGGTCGGTGTGGTCGGCACGTTCGCGGTCGGCTGGCTGATGCCGCGCCTGAAGTCGTTTCGCGACGCGCATCCGTTCGTCGAGCTGCGGCTGCTGACCAATAACAACCTCGTCGACCTCGCGACCGAGGGCCTCGATTTCGCGATCCGTTTCGGCGACGGCACGTGGCCCGGCTCGCTCGCCACCAAACTGCTCGACGCGCCGCTCGCGCTGCTCTGCACGCCCGAGATCGCCGCGCGCCTCGCACGGCCCGACGATCTCGCCAACGAAACGCTGCTGCGCTCGTACCGCATGGACGACTGGATGAACTGGTTCGCGGCCGCGGGCATCGCGCCGCGGCCGGTGCGCGGACCGGTGTTCGATTCGTCGCGGTTGATGGTGGAGGCGGCGATACAGGGCGCGGGCATCGCGCTCGTGCCTGCGTTGATGTTCGAACGGGAGATCAATACCGGGCGTCTGGTGCGCCCGTTCGACGTCGAGGTCAAGGCGGGCAGTTACTGGCTGACCTGCCTGAAGGGCAAGCCGATGACGCCGGCGATGTTGCTGTTCAGTCAGTGGCTCGCCAAGGAAGCGGCCACGGCGGGTCACGCATGAGTTCCTACGCGGCCGTGCGGCAATACCCGTTCATCGCGGGCCGCTCGGCTTGCGGCGGGAACACGTTCCACGAACCGTCGCCGTGGCGGAAGAAGAAAATCGACAGCAATCCTTCCGGCTTCAACGCCTGCACACATACATAGCGTTGCTGTTGCGACGCGCGATGGCAGAACCGCACCACGCGCGCGGGCATCGACGGCGTGGGTGCGAGCCATTTGTCGACGGCCCAGTGCAAGCTTTTTTCCGCGGCTACCATGATGTTCTCCTCGAATCGTCCCGTTCCTGACGCGCTGCGTTCACGCGAGTTGCGCGAGTTGCGCCACGCGGTGTTCGTTCCTCGCCCCGCTCTCGACAAACGCCTTCACGAGGCACAGCAGTGCGCGCATGCCCGTGCTCGGATGGCGCAAGCAGCAATGCACCTGTTCGCTGCGGCTTTCGCCGAGCAGACACCACGCGCAGAAGTGTTCGCAGTTGTTGGTCAGCAGGCGATAGCGGTTTTCGCCGAGGCGGGAGCGCGCGCGGCGCACCGCATCGGCGCCGACGTAGATCGCGCTCGGCGTCGCGCGAACCGATAGCGAATGGCCGGCGGCGAAGCGCGCGAGTTCGACTTCCTCCACCGGTCCGGGATGCGCGGAGGCCGCAAAGCCCGAGTAGTGCACGACGCGGCCGTTGCCGACATAGATGCCGTGATGTTCGTAGCCGTTGCGTTGCGTGACCAGATGCGCGCCGATCGGCAGATCGATCGTCGATGATGCGGTGTCGCAAGCGGCTGCGGATTGCGGGTCGTCGTCGCGTGTACCGAGCGTTTGGGTGTTCATGGCTGGCCTCGTTCGCATTCCAACACTGTTGCGACAGCTTTTGCATCATCCGGGCCAGGCGCCGGAAAACCCCTGTTTACAGGGTTGACGGCCGATCGAGCGGTTTTCTGAAGAGGAAGATGTCAGGACTGGACCAACAGAAATCGCGCTGATCTGTTGGTGTGCGACGCTCATTTGCGAGCTGTCGCGGGTTGATTTCAACTGAATGGAGAACCCGTGGGACCCCGCCGAATGTGTTGGGTCTCACACCTGTTCGAATGTTGGCTTGTTGGCCGCGAGCCGACCGATCGCATCGATCGCGTTCGCGGTAAAGCCGCGCAAGCCGCGCCAGTCAATGCGCCGCGGGCTTCGCGTCGAATCCGCCCCCGATTGGCATGGCCTTTGCACCGTGTGGTGCAGAGTCCATTCAGCCGCGCGCATTGCGTACGCGGCCAACCGGAGAACGACATGTCCTGCATCAAATTGCACGACCTCTCGCTGAACCTCGCGCTCGATCGCAAAGCGATGGCGGCGATTCGCGGTGGCGGCGGCGCGCCATGGATCTATGGCTGGATTCAGCCGTACGTGCCGCAAACGCCGAGCATTGGGCCGGTGGTCAATCTGTACGAGGTCTCCAACAACTTCTATGCTAACCAGATGATCAACCAGTTCCAGTCGGTCGACGTACGCAACACCGGCGCGAACGCGAACCTCACCGTGTCTCCGGACGCACGCAACCGAAACGATATGGTGTAGCCGTTGTGACATGCGAGAGCCAATTTCGCTGGACGTCGTCCGCGCGTTCCGACCCGGGACGGGTCCGCGAAATCAACGAAGATGCCTGCCTCGACGAGCCCGAAGCGGGACGCTGGGCTGTCGCCGATGGGATGGGCGGTCACGCGGTCGGCGACGTTGCCAGCCGCACCGTGATCGACGCGTTGACTCAACTGGCCGCGCCGCACGGCCTCAGAATGCTGATCGCCGATGTACGCGCGCGTCTGCAAACCGCGAACCGTCAATTGCGCGACGAAGCCGCGCGCCGCCAGGTGCAGCGCATCGGCAGCACCGTGGTCGTGCTGCTTGCATACGATCGCTTCTGCGGCTACGTGTGGGCCGGCGACAGCCGCATCTACCTGTACCGCGCGGGGCAATTGCGGCAACTGACGCGCGATCACAGCCAGGTCGAGGAGCTGCGCTCGCTCGGCGTCATCACCGACGAAGAGGCGCGCCATCATCCCGCGCAGCACATGATCACGCGCGCGGTCGGGGCAACGGATTCGCTCGAACTCGACGACGACGCGATCGAAGTCGCCGACGGCGACGTGTTCCTGTTGTGCAGCGACGGTCTCAGCAACGAACTGAGCGACGACGAGATCGCCGACGTGCTGACCACGGCGGAGCGCGAAAACGCATGTTGCGAACTCGTCGACCTCGCGCTCGCGCGCGGCGGGCGCGACAACATCACCGCAGTGGTCGTCGAAGCGCAGGACCCGAATGCGGCGGACAAGACCTTGCTGAACCCGGCGCCTTGATGATCTTCAGGCGCGCGTTTCACCGAGCGTTCAGTGGTCCTTCACTCAGCCTTCGTCGTCTTCCTCGTCGCGCTCGTTCGCGCCGTTCTTCGAGGACGGCGCATTGCGATTGCGGAAATCCTTCGAGTGCAGGCCGTGCTTTTTCAGCAGCATCTGCAAGTGCGAGCGATTCATATCGATGCGCCGCGCCAGTTCGGCGACGGTCCCGCTGACTTCACGCAGTCCGCGTTCGAGGAACGCTTTTTCGGCGTCGTCGCTGGCCGCCCGCTTCGCGTCGCTCAACGACATCAGATTCGCGACGCTGATCGGCTGCTCGCCGCTCGCCTGTCCGCCCTCCGCCTGCGCCGCCGCCGAACCGGGTGCGACGGGTCGCATATCGAGCGGCAAATGCTCGACGTCGGCCATGTCTGCAGCCAGACACGAGATGCGGTACATCACGTTGCGCAATTCGCGAATGTTGCCCGGATACGCGTAGCTCAGTAGAAAGTCCCGCAAACGCGGCGTCAACCTGACTGGCCGGCGTTTCAGCGTGCCCGCCGCTTCGTCGCCGAACCACGCAATCAGCAATGGAATTTCGTCGCGCCGTTCGCGCAGCGGCGGCAACGTCACGTGAATCACGCTGAGCCGGTAGAACAGATCCTCGCGAAACCGGCCTTCCTCGCTGAGCTTGCGCAGATTGCGATTGGTCGCCGCGACGATGCGCGTATCGACCGCGATCGTTTCGTCGGAGCCGACGCGTTGAATCTCGTGCGCCTCGAGCACACGCAGCAGCTTGACCTGGCCCGCGAGCGGCAACTCGCCGATTTCGTCGAGAAAGATCGTGCCCGTATGCGCGCTTTCGAATTTTCCCTTGCGGTCGCTCGACGCGCCGGTGAATGCGCCCTTGCGATGCCCGAATAGTTCGGATTCGAGCAGATTGTCCGGAATCGCGCCGCAGTTCACCGAAATGAACGGCTTGTCCGCACGCGCGCCATTCGCGTGAATCACTTTCGCCATCAGCTCCTTGCCGGTGCCGCTTTCTCCATCGATCAACACCGGCAAATCGGTTGGCGCCGCTTTTTCCGCGATTTCGAGCGATTCGAGCAAACGCGGGTTGTCGCCGAACGTGCCCTCGAAAATGAAGCTGCGTTCGAGCAGTGCCTTGCGGCGCGCACCGCGCGATTGCTCCGCGCTCGTCTGCGGCTCGCCCGCGGTGGCCGCCTGCACGAAGCGCTCCTTGTGCGAAAGCTGCATCACTTCGTCGCGCAACGACGTGGCCTGCCTCAGCAGCTTGTCGATATCGGCGCGTTCGAGCCGCGACGACCAGCGCAACGTGGAGCGCAGGATCTCGATCCGCTCGATCAGTCCCGCGTACGATATCGCGGGACTCGCCTCTTCAATCTGGTCGAGTATCTTCATCATGATGCGCTCAACTGTTTCTGCACGAGCTGATAGTACATGCCGCCGCGCTGGATCAGCTCCTCGTGACGGCCCTGTTCGACGATCGCGCCTTCATACAGCACGAGAATCTTGTCCGCGCGCATGATCGTGCTGAGCCGATGCGCGATGATCACCGCCGTGCGGCCCTTCAGGATGTCGTGCATATTGCCGAGAATATTGCTTTCCGATTGCGAGTCGAGCGCCGACGTCGCCTCGTCGAACACGAGCAGACGCGGATCGTGATACAACGCACGCGCAATGCAAAGCCGCTGGATTTGACCGCCCGACAAACCGATGCCGCGCTCGCCGACGATCTGCTCATAACCGAGCGGCATCTTGCTGATGAAGCCATGCGCGTCGGCCATTTTCGCGACTTCCTCGATGCGGCGGCGCTCCGGCGCGTCGTCGCCGCTTGCGATGTTCTCGGCGATCGTGCCCGAGAACAGCAGATTGCTTTGCATCACGTAGCCGATTTGCGCGCGGAAATAAGTCTTGTCGATCACGCCGGAGTCATAGCCGTCGATCGTTATTTTCCCTTCGCTCGGCTGATAGAAGCCAACCAGCAGCTTCGCGAGCGTGGTTTTGCCCGACCCGCTGCGCCCGACGATCGCGACCAGTTCACCCGGCTTGATATCGAAGCTGATGTTCTCCAGCACATAAGCGGAATCCTCTTCGCCATAGCGGAAGTACACGCCTTGCAGGCCGATTTCGCCTTGCAGCTCCGGCAGCATCACGCGCGAGGGCAAATCCTGCGGCTTCTGTTCGGGCTCGATATCGAGCACATCGCCGAGCCGTTCCATCGCGACACCCGCATCGTTGAGCATGCTCCACAAGCCGACGAGACCCATCAGCGGACTCAATACGCTGCCCATGAATGCATTGAACGCGATCAGCTGACCGATCGTCAATTCACGCGCGAGTACCAGATTCGCGCCGACCCAAAGAATCGCAATCGTCGTTGCCGCATTCAGCAATTGACTGCCAAAGCCGACCAGAATATTGAATGCGTGAGCGCGATACTGCAATTCGAGCGCCTTTGCGTATTTCTTCTCCCAGCGCAACCGTACCGGCCGCTCGATGCCCATGCCCTTGACGGTCTCGACGCCGGACAGAGCTTCCATCAGGAACGACTTCGCCTCGGTCGACGCCGTGAACACCTCGCGTGCGTAGCCCTTGATCTTCGGCGTCGCGATCACCGTGAGCCCCATGATCGGAATGACGAACGCGATCAACACCAGCGTCATCTTCACGTTGTACACGAACATGATCGTGAAGTAGATGAAGATCATCAGCAGATTCAGCGCGGTCGTCACGGTGGATTCGGTCAGGAACGCGCGGATCGTCTGGTTTTCCTGAAAGCGCGCGAAGATATCGCCGGTCTTGCGCTTCGCGAAGAACGAGAACGGCAGCGACAACGTATGCTTGAAGAACTGCGACATCATCGCGAAGTCCATGTTGCGAACCATGAAGTTCGCCAGATACGCGCGAATCGTCGACATCAACTGCGTGAAGACATTGGAGATGATGAGCCCGCCGATCAGCATATGCAGCAGACTGACGTTCTGATGCACGATCACGCCGTCCAGAATATTTTGAATGATCAGCGGTGGAATCACGCCGAGCACCTGAATCACGAACGTCGCCAGAAACAGATAGCCGAGTATCTTGCGGTACGGCCTCAGATAGCCGACAAAGCGAATCCACGGCGAGCGCTCGGCCGACATCTGCAGCAGCTGCGATCCGCCGGTAAACAATAGGCAGGTGCCGCTCCACCCGCGTTCGAAATCTTCGACGCTCAGCTTTCTGAAACCGAGTGCCGGGTCCGCCACCCAGACATAGTCTTTCGACAGCCCGTACACGACCACATAGTGATAGCCCTCCCAATGCACGATGAACGGCAGATCGAAGCCGCGCAGCGAATCGAACGTGCATTGCACGCCGCGCGTCGTGAAGCCGAGTGACTCGCCCGCGCGCGCGAGGCTGTCGAGCGTCGCACCCTGCGTCGTCACATTCGCGAGTTCGCGCAATTTGCCAAGCGTCATCGGAATGCCGTAATGGCGGCAGATCATCGCGAGACACGCGGCGCCGCAATCCATCTCCTCGGCCTGCTCGACGAGCGCGAAACGCCGGATGATCTTCTCGCCGAGTTCCGGCTTGCTGTGCAGGTCGAGCATCAACGGCAGCTTGCGCCGCTGTTCGAGCCGCTTTTGCCGCTGCAATTCGCGGTCGCCATAGCGGATGCGCTCGTCGAGCACTTCTCGCAGTTTCGGATTGCGCTCGAGAACGAAATGAACGGTGCGCTCGGGGATGACCAGCAGCCGCGTGTCGGTGGTTGCAACGACCGATGCCATCTGTTCCTGGCGCATCAGGCACGCCTTCTCGCCGAATATCTCCCCTTTGCCGAGCGTCGCGAGCGTATAGTCGTGGCCCTCCTCCTGCCGCACGATGCGCACCTGGCCTTGCCGCACCACATAAAGCCGCCTGTCGTCGCGGCCGTCCTGTTTCAGAACCTCCTTGCCGGCAGCGACCCGTTTTGCGCCGACGCTGCGCACGTACTCTTCGAGTTCCGCCTTGTTCAGCTTGCCGCGCAGATCGAACAATTGCGCGACGAAGCCCCCGGCCGAATTGATCGCCACATAGCTGGCGACGAACGCCAACGCAGCGGGGTTGCCCGCCATCACCGGTTCGATCGCGCTGCGCGGAATGAACAGCACTTCGGTCTTGCCCGACGAACGTACCGACGCTTCGTGAACGTACGAGCGCAACATCGCAATGTCGGCAAAGATCTCGCCCGACTTGCGCACGCCCATGCTGGTTTCCTTGCCGTGCTCCTCGGTGAAGATTCGTACCGTGCCCGAGCGGATCACATAGAGACCTTCAGCCACTTCACCGGCCGAGCACACCGTTTCGCCAAACGAATAGAACCTTGCCTGCGCGTACTCGGCAAGCCGCTCGATTTCGTCGCGCGAGAACGGCGACAGGATCTCCACCGAAGCGAGAAATTCGGCGGTGGAAGGCGCGGATGGCGCGGTCTGGAGGGCGTCCATGTATCGGTGAGCCTCGTTTTATCGGGCGCTAGTCGGGCACTAGCGCGCTTCGATCACGTGTTCCTGGGCGCGGGCAATGAGCCAGCTCTCGCGCAGCAAACGGCGGATTTCGGTGGCCACGTCGGCATCGAGCGTGGCCGGATATTTGGCCGTGACCGCGAAGATCTCGAAACACGAACGGTCGGCCGACGGAAACGGCCCAAGCAGATCGCCGACCGCCGCATTGAAGATCTTCGCCTCGATATCGGGCTTCAGCGAACCGCGCAGTACCTTGCCGATCACGCCGCCCGACTCGCGCGTATCGGCAATCGAATGCTCGCGCGCCATCTCGCCGAAGGCGTCCGGGTCGTCGTGCAGGTACGAGATCATTTCCTTCGCCTTGCCTTCGCTATCGAGCACGATATGGCTGACTTCGATCGCGTCGAACTTCGGTGAATTCAGCGCGAAGTAATCATGGATCGCCGCGTCGTTACCGATGTCGTCGAGCATCTTCTCCTGATAGAGCCCGTCGGTAATGAACGCCTCGAATTCGTCGAGGCTCACGTGCAGCGCGTCGAGATAATGATTCATGTCCGCCGCGCGATGCAGCCCGCGCACGCGGCGAAACTGATCCGCGCGCTGCTGGATTTCGTCGGCGCTGACGGCGACGCCCTGCTTCTTCGCCGCATGGACGGTAAGCTTGTCGCGCACGATCTGCTCGACCAGGCTCTCGAACTGGCCGGTCAGTTTCAGAAGACGAATGAACTCGTCCACGTCCACGACTTCGTCATCGATACGCACTATCGCGGTCATTTGCTCGGCTCCTTTCGTGGATGTTTGATTCGCGCGCTCAACCCGCCACCTCTCTGAACGGATCGAGACCGAGGTCGATCAGGCGCCGCTCGCGCACGACGATTTCCGCATTGGCGGTCATGCCGTAACGCAGCGGATAACGCGTGCCGGCCACCTGGTAGTAGTCCTTGTCCAGCGTGACACGGCCTTCGTAGACCGGTTGCTTGTCCTGTGCGGATGGCTTCGTGGCCGGCGAGATATAGGCGAGCGTGCCGCTGATCAACCCGTAGCGCTGGTAAGGAAACGCGTTGAACTTCAATTTGACAGGCAGGCCGACGTGCAGAAAGGCGCGGTCGTGTTCGGAGATTTCGATCTTCAGCACGGGCCGCGCGTCTTTTGGCGCAATGCCGCCGAGCGGTGCATTCGCCTGAATCTTGTCGCCGCGCTGCGTCGACGTGACGTCGGTGATCACACCTGAAACCGGCGCGAGAATCAGCAAGAAATTGTCTTTATCGATGTTCTCGAAACGCACGCGCGCGGCGGCATCGGCTTCGAGGCGCGCGCTTTGCAGTTGCACGCGCAGTTTGTCTTCCGCATCGGTGATGTCGCGCACCGCCTGATCGTATTGCAGCTGCAGATCGGTGCTTTGCTGGCCGCTCGTCGCGAGTTGCGCATTGGCCTGCGCGTATTCATGGCTCAGACGAAAGTCGAGCTCGGCCAGCTTCGACTGAGCGACACGGTAAGCGTTATCCGCTTCGAGCGCGGCCGTGCGTTTCTGCTCGACCTGTAATTCGGCAATGCCACCGCCGCCCGGCTGCGCGAACAGCCGCGAATAGCGATCGAGTTCCTGATTCGCCGCTTCGCGCGTGCGGCGCGCGTTGTCGAGCGAGCTGCGCGCTTCGTCGAGTTCGGCCTTCTGCCCTTCGGCAAGCTTCGTCGTGCCTTCTGAAACGCGATTCTCGTGCAAGCGCTCCTCGACTTCGAGTTGCGCCTTCAACGACGCGGCCTTGCGTTCCATCAACGCCTTCTTCTCCGGGAACTGCTTCCATTCGCGTTCGGCGTCTTCGAGCTTCACTTGTGCCTGTAACGCGTTGCTCGCTGCCTCGATCGCGCCGCGCGCATTGAGCCGCGCGAGCACGTCGCCTTTCGACACCGGCTGCCCCTCGGCGATATACAGATCCGCGAGTTCGCCGTCGATCGGCGTATAGATGCGCCGCACCTCCGATTCCGGCGACAACGTGCCGGGCGCACTGACGATCACATCCGCGCGGCCGACGAACGACCACAGCAAACCCGACACGACGAGCGCGACCATCGCCCAGATCAGCGCGCGCGCAAGCCGCACCGGCTCGGACGTCAGAATCGCAATGCCTTCGACGCTATGATCTTCGAGCGCCTCCGACAACGGTCTAGGGTGAGGATCGCGTTTCACTCTGATCGCCTCCAATCAACGCGAGCTTCGCTTTCAGCAGCCCAGGGTCCAGCACCATGCGCAACTCGGTCAACGCGCGGCGCTGCAAACTCGCTTCGGCTTCGATATCCGCGAGCAGGCGATCGAAGTCGGCGGGATGATCGGCCTTCAGCTGCGTATAGATGCGCATGCCCTGGCGTGCCGCCGTCTGCGCCTCGCTCAGCAGACGCGCCTCGTTGCGAAAGCCCGGCGAGATGCCGGCTTCGAGCCGCTGCGTGCCGCCGATCGGACCGTTCGCGCGGTACTCTTTCCACAGGCTTTGCGCGCGCACCAGCAGATCTTGCGCATGCGCGAGTGCCTTGTCATGCAATGCGGCCACGTCTTTCTGGATCGCCTGCACGAACCAGGCGTCGGTCCTCGGATCGAGGCTCGCGTAGAACGACAGCAGACGCTGGTCGTAATCTTTCCCGTCACGCGTTTTCCGCAGATCGTTGTATTGATCGGACAACGCCTTCTTGTGCGTCGCTTCGGCCGCGAGCACATCGGACCACGGGCTCGCCGGCATCGACTGCAAATCGTTCAGCGCCTGCTGCGCGTCGCCGCGCTGCCACGCGGCATCGACCGCGTCCTGCCGTTGAACGATGTCCGGCGACGGCAAGCGTGTAGACGCAAGCTGCTGGAATTGCGCCTGAAAAGGCGGCGTGCTGAAGCGCACCGTTTTCATCATCGCCAGCAATGACGTCAATTGACGGCTCAACGCGGCATTCAGCAACCCGGTGTATTGGCGCAAATCGTCGCGCACTCTATCGAGCCCCGCGAGCCGAGGATAACGCTGCGCGTAATCGTCGAGTACCGGCGGCAGCGCGTCGGGTTTGTCGCGCGAAAGTTCGGTATGAATTACGCCATTGAGCCGATCGATCGCGGCGACGTACACCGAATCGTCGCTTTCGAGCTTGCGCAGATGGCTGAGCGTGTGTGCGTAGGGCTCCGCGAAGGGCGGCACGTAACTCGCAATCCGATCGAGCGCGCGCTGGTGACTCGCCGCGTCGTCGTCCCAGCGGTGCAGCAGACCGTTGATCGTCGCTTCGTCCGTATACATGCGGATCGGCGCGTCGACGCCGCCACGCGCCGCGACGAAGCGTTCGAGATCGCCGACCCATTGCAATTCGCCGACCAGCGACGCGGCATCGGCGTCATTTCCGCTCAACGCCCTCATGTTCTTCAGCAGCGTGTCGGCCTGGTCGAACTGCGCTTTTTGCACGGCTTCGATCCAGCCCGGCAAGTTCGCTTTCAACAACGCCTCGCTCGCGAGCGCGCTGATTTTCGTGTCCGCCGGATGCGTGGCCAGATAGCCGCGCGCCATCGTGAGGGCGCTCGAGTAATCACCGCTCGCGAGCAGGCTCTTCAACTCCCGTTCCGATGAACCGTGCAGATAAAGGCCCACGCCAAGCGCAACCACGATCGCGATACCCGCTGCGCCCCATGCCGCCGCGCGCCGCACATTGGTGCGCTCGCCGTCCGCTAACGCCTTGTGGAGCTCGCCGGCGACCATCTTCCAGCGACGCGGCTTACCTCTTGCCGCGCTTTTAGCTTTGCCGCTTCTTTCGTTCGCGCCGTCTCTCGTATCGGCGGGATGCCCCGCCTGCGTACCTTTGGCGCCCTGCGCGCCATTTGCCGTCCCTGCTCCGTCTCGCTTCGCGCGTGCGGAGCCCGGCTGCGCCGCTTCATTCACTTCGTCTTCGCGTTGCAGCGCCGGATCGACGCAAAAGATGTCGAGAAACGAATGCGCAGTGCCGACGAAGGTTGTCTTGTCGGCATCGGCGGCACTGTCGACAGCGGGCTGAAGAGAGAGCTGGGTCACGGTGGGTTCGACGTCGGCGGAGTTCTGTAGCGACACCCTGTAGACGAAGTGGTCGCCGCCAAATGCAACGACGTCGCCGTCCGCTAGTGCAAGCGCCGATTCGCCGATCCGCTGTCCATTCACGAACGTGCCGTTGGTGCTGCCGAGATCCTCGACATAGAGCTCGCCGCCCTTCAGAAACAGGTGCGCATGGCGCCGGGAAATGTAATTGACCTGGTGCGGATAACGGTCTTTGTAGCGCGAGAAAACCTCGTCCGTTTTACTGACCAGAAATGGAAAAGCCAGCACGTCGACCGGCTGCAGACCCAGGTCATCGCGCTGCGGCACCAGCAATAGATGAATGAGGGGAGAAGCGCTTCCACACGTGACGACGCGCGCGCGCGGCTCGATGCCGACGCGATAGCGCAGTTCGCCGCCAAAGCAGAGTTCATCGCCGGCGCGTACACGCGCGGGGGTTTGTCGCACCGCGATGCCGTTGACCGTCGTGCCGTTCTTGCTGCCGAGATCGGCAACATAAATCGCGCCATGCTCGATGAAAACGCGCGCATGTCGGCGCGAGAGAGCGGCGGTCCATGGTGCGGGATAGTCGCTGAACGGCGCTTCGCTGCGGCCGATGGCGAACAGGTTGTCGACGATGCGAATGGCGTCGAGCGCGGGGCGCTGCGCGCAGGCAACCGGTGACAACACCACGTCGAAGGCAGCGTCCACTGTCACGCGCATTTCAGCAATCGGAGCTTCGCCGGTGGCCATTTTATCTGGATCGCTAAGCGTTTACCTGCCGCGGCGGGAACGCGGGGCGAACTGGACGAAGAACAACGGCGCAACGATTTTGTCGTGAAGAGCCACGCAAACGCTGACCCCTAAAGGATTGTAAGTCACGCATCGAGAGTGTCAATTTGGATATCGCCGGATGAGAAGACCGCGGATAAGCCGTCAGCCGACGAAATACCCGCGCGGTACGCCAACTCGTGGATTAGCTCAATGTTTCGTTACTTCTCTTTGACCTGCGCTTGCACGTCGACACCTGGCCATCCGCCGCCGAGCGCCTTATAAAGCGTTACCGTGTCGGACAGAATCAATTGGTGGTTTTCCAGCAACGCCTGTTGCGCCTCCAGCAAGGTCCGCTCGTCTTCGAATACTTCGAGTTGCGACACGACGCCAAGGCGCAGTTGCGACTGGATCTGATCAGCGACGATCTGCAGGCGCGACACCTGCTGCAGCAATTCCGCGTGCTGCGCCTTATGGGCACTCAGATTGACGAGCGCGTTCTCCACTTCCTCGAATGCGCCCATCACGGCCACGCGATATTGCTGCTCGGCGACTTTCGATTGCGCCTCGGTCACCTTCACATGTGCGCGCACGCCCGGATCGAACAGCGGAAAATTGATGCTCGGCATCAGGCCGAACGTGAACGACTTCAGCAACTGGTTAAGCGCGTAACTTGCTGTGCCGCCCTGCGCGGTGAGGCCGATGCTCGGCAATTGCGCGAGCTTCGACTGACCGACGAGGTTATAGGCCTCGAGCACCCTGAATTCGGCCGCCACCACGTCGGGGCGGCGCGACAGCAATTGCGCGGGCAAACCATCGGGCACGCCCGGCAATTTCACGCGCTCCTGTAAATGGCCTTGCGGCACATGGAATTCGCCGGCCGGCACGCCGAGCAACGTGCATAGCGCGTTGTCGGAGACCGCCCGCGATCGGCGCAGATCATAGAGATCGTTGGTGAGCCGGTTGATCTCCGCCTGCTGGCGCAACACCTGCGTTTGCGGCACGAGCCCATTGCGCGCCTGGCCTTCGTAGATCGTCAGGATTTGCTTGTTCGTGGCGATGGTCTTTTGCTGCTGTGCAATCTGGTCGTCGAATTGCAGGATCTGGAAATAGGTACTGGCCACATTCGCGACGAGTTCGAGATACCCCGCGCGCCAATCCGCCTCGCTCGCGTGGAATTCGGCCTTTTGCGCCTGCACGCCTTTTTCGACCTTGCCCCAGATGTCGATGTCCCAGTTCACCTGCAGCGCGAGGTTGTACGTCTTCGTCAAAGGCTGGCCAGTCGTCTTCGTATAGTCGGCGCCGGCACCGAGGTCCACCGTCGGCAATGCGGCCGCGCCTGTCTCGCCGATCTGCGTGTGCGCGACTTCGATACGTGCGGCCAGCACCCGGATATCGAAGTTGCCGTCAATCGCCTTGTCGATCAGCGTATCGAGGTACGGGTCCTGGAAGCCCTTCCACCAGTCGCGCTCGATCGTCTCCGCGGCCGATACCGGCGCGCCATTGCGATCCGACCACGATGTCTTGGCCGGCGTGTCCGGGCGTTGATAAGCCGGCATGCTGACGTCGACGCACGCGCTCACTGCCAAAGCGCACATCGTTGCCGCGCAGATCCCGCGCAGTACACGGGCTATGCGGCGAGGCGTCCTGGCTTCAGCAGGAACCCGCTGAAGGTCCGGCGAATCACACGACGAATCGAACGATGACTCCGGCAATGCTGACACGGTGGTCTCCAGTTGCACCCGCCTGTTTCGCGCGAGATGCCCGGTTTTTCAGCCCGAGCCGCTTCCGCGCGGCTTCGGCAATGAAGCGGCGGAAAAGTCGATGCGGGGAGCGGCGGATACGCGAAGGATGCGTGGAAAGGACGATTGGATTAGCGGTCTTTTTGAGCGATGCGCCTGTTGGGGCACGCACACGCGGCCGCCCGGGCCGCGTGTGCGCCGCTCACTACCCGTTGTTGACGTTGCTCGAGTAAATGGTCGGTTGGATGTAGGTGGTCGTACCGCTGACCAGCGCCGAGCCGTTGCCGTTCGCGCTCTGGATGTTCATTTCCGTGTTGATCATCTGCGTCGTGGAGACGTTCTTGATGCTGCTCGGCGCAAAGACGGGCGCGTAGCTGAGGTACGACGGCATCGAATAGTAGCCGTTGCCACCGCGCACGGCGCTCATCGCCTTGCTGTCGAGTTGTTCGGTGTTGGACAGGTCCTTGATCATCAGCGTGTTCATGGCAAATCTCCTGGGAATGGGAAAGCGCATCATCGAGCGTCGGGGTTCGAGCAACTTGTCTGCTCGGGCGCTACTGATGCATGGGCTATGCCAGGAGGGCCTTGCTTCCGTCATTCGCGTCCTGAACGCCTTGTAGCAAAGGCCAGGAAGATCGCACCCGCTGTCCCGACGCTGACGAGCGGCAGAGCGAGACCAGTGAATGGTGGATCGCAGCCAACAGCGCGCGCGACATTGTTGGCTGCTCGATGACAGTCAGCGCGCGATCACCGTGATCTTCTTCGAATACACCGGCGGGTTGTGCGGCATATGCATGTCGTCGCCCATCAACAGCTGCAGCGTATGCTTGCCTGGCGGCAATGAAATCATCGTTTCCGTTTCGCCCGCGCCGAAATGCAGATGATGGCGATCCGAGGGTATCTCCTGATCCATCGGCGGCAGATCGGTATCGATCAGAAGATGATGGTGGCCTGTGTTCGGGTACTTCACGCCTTTCGGCGCGACCCCCATGAAACGCAGACCGAACCACACGCGAAACGGTTTATTGGCGGGCACCACCTGGCCATCGTTCGGATAGCCGATATACGCGTAGGCGCCGGGCGGCGACGGCGTCGCTGCCCACGCGCCCTGCGGCGCGATCGATACCGTCAGCGCCGCTGCGACGAATGCCGCGGCCGCAATGATCTTCTTCATCAGGACTCTCCGTTCCGGCTTGACCAGTTCGAACGAACGGACCGCGTTAGTTCTTTAGCACGGTGATGGTGATCTTCTTCGAATACACGGGCGGTACGTGCGGCACGTGATTATGGTCGCCGAGAATCAGCTGCAGCGTGTGCTTGCCGGGCGGCAACTCGATGCGCGCGTCGGTTTCGCCCGCGCCGAAATGCAGGTGCTGGCGATCCGATGGAATCTCCTGATCGAGCGCGGGCAAATCCGTGTCGATCAGAAGATGATGGTGGCCGGTATTCGGAAACGCGACGCCCTTCGGACACACGCCCATATTGCGCAGCCCCATGCGCACCCACAACTTTCCGCCGTGAATCACCGCGCCATCCGACGGCCAGATGATGTACTCCTCGGCCCCCGGCGGAGACGGTGTCCGCTCGGCGCGCGCAACGCCGCCAGTGCCGATACCAAGGCAGACCGCGACGAGCGTCGCGCACACCGCCGCGCGTAATCCGCCGCGACGCGCTTGCGCCGGATCACGACTGCCGAAAAGAAAGGAAACACGGGTTCTTCGCATAGCGCACTCTCCCGGACAGGAGTCATGGCTGGGGCCCGGCTATCGATGACCTTCCGGGTGTTCGAGCGGCACGTCGCGGGTTGAATCCGGCAGGCAGCCACCTAGTTAAAACGACCGTGTGACGTGACTTTGTGAATCAGCTTAGGACGTATCTTGCCAAAAAGATACGCAATGCTCGTTAACCGTATGACGCGTTAAGGACTCCCGGACAGTTGTGACGCAAAGTGCGTGCTATCGTTAATAAAGAGCGCGGGCAGCGCGAGCGTGGTGCACGAATGCCTGAACTCTGTCCGGTACAAACAGGATATAAAGATGTGGCGACGATTCCTGCTGGTGTGCATGGTTGGGGCAATCCAGGCGCCGTGGGACAGTGCCGGTGCCGCGACGCAACGTGAAAGCATCGAGCCGAGCCCGGCTTGGGTAGCGAGTCATCCGGCGCGGCCGGCGGACACCGCTTTGCTCCTTTCACCCTTTGCTTCGTCACGCGACGACACGCATTCGCGGCGTGTCGCGCTCGTGATCGGAAATGGCGAGTACGGTGACGCCACTAACCCGATCCGCGCCAACGCGCCGCGCGACGCCGAATCGATCGGCGCTGCGCTCCGTGCGCGTGGCTTCGAAGTCATCACGCGCACGAATGCTACGCCGCCGCAAATGCGCGCGGCCATCGACGAATTTCAACGACGATTGCGAACAGGCGATATCGGAGTGTTCTATTTCGCCGGACACGGCATGCAGGTAGGCGCACAAACGCTGCTTTTGCCGGCGGGACTCGATGCGCGAGCCGACATCCGCGCGCCGGTGTCGCTACTGAATAACGGTGTCGATCTGAATACCGTTTTGCATGCGATGCAATCCGCCCGTGCCGGCCGGCTCAATCTCGTGATTCTCGATACGTGCCTCGACAATCCATTTGCCCCCGCCGCGGTTGCGATCGATAAACCGAGGATCGCTGCCAACACCGTGATTGCCTATGCAACCGCACCGGGCGGTTTCGCGGCGGACGGTCCGCGCCATGGCGTCTATACCGATGCCTTGCTGCAAGCGCTCAACGACGCCGACGCATCGTCTCGATCGCTCGCCGCGCTGTTCCGACAGGTCGGCGCCGAAGTACGCGCCGCTACACGCGGAACGCAGCAACCGTGGCTCTCTGTCGCGCGCTCATCCATTCCCACAAGTGGCGAAAGCGCTATCGAGTCGTCGAATACGTCAGAGCGTCGCGCCATCACGCCGCGCAGTCGCGGCATCATGCCCAAGGAAAGCGGCGAACAATACGAAATCACGTTCTGGGATTCGATCAAGGACAGCAACTACCCAGCCGATTACGAGGCTTATCTGAAGGCCTATCCGAATGGCCGCTTCGCCACACTCGCGCATGCGCGTATCGATCGATTGCGCGCGGCGGCATCTAGTCCCGCAGTGAGCGCTGCGCCGCCCGCCGCCCCCGCGGCGCAGAGCGGTCACGTCGCGCCACCCACGCCGCCTGCCCAGGTCACGCATCCCGCGACGCAAGCCAGCGCAGCCGCGCCGCCGCCGCCGCCACCGCGCCCCGCTGCCGCGCCATCGCCAACGCCGCCCGCCACGGCCGCCGCGGCGCCATTCGCCGAAAAGACCGTCGCCCATCCCCCGACGGCCGGTGAAATCCGCGACTGCGCGGCCTGTCCGGTCATGGTCGCGGTACCCGCCGGCTCGTTCGCAATGGGCAGCAATACCGACGATCCGTCGGAAAAGCCCGTGCATCACGTGAGCATTGGCGCGCCCTTCGCGATCGGTAAATTCCCCGTGACGGTCGAGCAATGGAATGCGTGCGTCGCCGCCGGCGCCTGCCAGAAGCTGACGCCGCAGAGCAATAGCATCAAGACCGCACCCGCGCGCGATCTCAGTTGGGACGACGCGCAGCAGTACGTCAAGTGGCTCTCCAAAACGACCGGCAAACCGTACCGTCTGCCGACCGAAGCCGAATGGGAATACGCGGACCGCGCCGGCACCACGACCGCGTACTGGTGGGGCGAGCAGATGCGCAAGGGCAACGCCAATTGCAAGGACTGCGGCGACCCGTGGCACAAGGAAGGCCCGGAAAACGTCGGCACGTTCGCCGCGAATCCGCTGGGTCTGTACGACATGAACGGCGGCGTCTGGGAGTGGACCGCCGACTGCTGGCACAACACCTATCAGGGCGCGCCCGTCGATGGCCACGCGTGGGACTCGCCCGGCTGCGAGATGCGCGCGATTCGCGGCGGCTCATGGCGCGAAGGCGGCGACTACATGCTCAGCGCGACGCGCTTCAAATACAGCGCGGGCGTGCGCCAATCGCAGAACGGTTTTCGCGTCGTCAAGGATCTGCACTAAAAGCCGTGTCGATTGGCTCCCTGACGGATCATCGCGTCGCGGGTCTGGTCGTAATCGGGGCGAAGTCCGCCAACAGGCGATCCTGCCCGTATTGACCGCCAATCTGCTTGAGCCGGGTCTCGAGCGCGCGCAGATAATCGGCGCGCGCTTCGCTTTCCGGGCGCAGCTTGTCGAACAGCGGCACCGGCGTCACCACCAGCACCACCATTTCCGAGCCGAACGGCTTCGATACGGTCCAATCGCCCGCATTGCTGCCGATCGTGTACGGACCGCCGTTCGACTGCATCTGATTGTCCGGCCACAGACGACTGGGCACCATGTGCACGACGTGGCCGTCTAGCTGGTAGTAGTCGACGGTCGCAAAGGAATCGAACGGCGGCGCTTTCAGGTCGACCACCAGCGAGTCGTTCTCGGTCAGAAAACCGCTTGGCGGACGCATCTGCAGCGACGCCACGCGCCCCGCCTGCCAGTTACGCACCAGGAACGGCGCGAGCGCTTTGACGAAGTCGCATTTATCGTCGGCGAGCGGCCGCACGTCTAGCGAAACCGTATCGACGCCAGGCAGCGCCGCCAACGTCTCCTTCAGATGCGCGGCACCGTATCGCTGCGACAGGAAACCGCGTACCGTCAGTGCGTGGTCCTGCACCGCGCCCGATAAAGCCGAACAGGGCACCTGGGCAAGCGTGGGCGTGATCGCGGCGAGCGTCAACGCGGGCTTCGGCGCGGGCGCCGGAGGAGGCGTTGTCTGCGCGACATTCGTTGCAGGCGCGACAGCGGACGCCCCAGCCGCCCGATCGACCTGATCGCCCTGCGATCGCGCCGCCTCGGTTTGCGCGGCTTGCTGCCGGCTGGACCCCGAGCGAAAAGCGAACACGCCCACCGTGACCGCGCACACGATGGCGAGGCCAGCGAGCCCGACCCACGCGAGCGTACCTGACTTCTCCGCGCGCGCTTCATTGTCGAACTCGGCGATAAAGCGCACGACGCTCGGCATCCGTGTATTGCGATCGAACGACAACGCGGCACGCAACGCGCGCCACTGTCGCGCATCGAGATTCGCCGGACGCTGCGGCTTGAAATCGGCATTGCGCGCCTGCGTGGCCGACAGGCGATCGAACGGATGATGTCCCGTCAACAGCTCGTACGTGATGCAGCCAAGCGCGTAGATATCGTCGCGCGGGTCCGGCTCGCGATGCTCGATCATCTCCGGGCTCGCATAGGCCGGCGTCAACGCGCCCAGACTGCCGGGATCGAACACCGTCGCGTCGCTCTCCTCTTCAGGCCGCTGGAATACGCGCGCGATGCCGAAGTCGATCACTTTCACTTCGGCATTCGTGGTCAAAAACACGTTCGCGGGTTTGAAATCGCAATGGACGAAGCCGCGCTCGTGCGCGTACGCGAGCGCCGCGCACATGCCGCGCACGATCGGCAGCGCGGCCCGCACCGGCATGCCCTGATAGCCCGGCGTGCGCAGCAGCTGGCTCAAGGGTTTGCCGCTCAGGTACTCCATCGTCAGATAGACGATCGGCCCGTCGCGGTCGAAGTCGTAGACGGTGATGATGTTGCGATGCGCGAGTACCTGCGCCTTGCGCGCCTCGCGCTGCAGCGCGACCAGCGAATTCGGATTGCCGCGAAACTGGACGTTCAGCACCTTGATCGCGAGATAGGGCTTGCGATCCGACGCTTCGAGCTTGCGCAGATCGAGCGCCTTGTACACGGTGCCCATGCCGCCCACGCCGAGGCACTCCTCGAGCACGAAGCGGTTGTTCAGCGTATCGCCGATGCCTTTGATGGTCTCGTGCGCGGCGCTGCCGGCAGTACTCGCGGCGCCCGCACTGCCAGCGCTCGACGAACGCAGCGACGGTAGATCGACCGTGGTCTGGATGCCGGTTTCCTCGCCACCCGCCGCGACGTTCGACACGCGCAGCAGCTCGATGCGCCGCCGCACTTCCAGGTAGAGATCGTCGGGCAACGGCGACCGATGATGCGCGGCGTACAGCATCTCCAGCAGCCGCGTCGGACCGAGTTGCTCGGTCGCCAACGCGCTGTCGAGCTGCGCGACGAACTCGTCACGCGACAGCTCGCCGCTCTGGAAGTCGAGAATCACACGCGCAAGGCTAGCCATTTGTGCGAAGCACCACCGTTGCCGCTGGACCGTGTCGCATGCGACCGACGCCACGCGGGTCGATAGAAAACCTGTCGTATCCAGTTACATGTGCCGTTTCGATACTAGCTCCCGGTCCGCGCTTTCGCAAACCAGGCATGAGCCGCGCGCCGCGCCGCGTGCTGGCTCGCGCAATGTCGTGCGCCATCCAACAGGGTCCGCCGCGATGTCGGACGGCGGCCACCGCTCCGAGCGCGTCAGCGTGCTTCGAGCTGACCGGCACGGTGGCCCCTCCACGCGCAAAACCCTTATACGACAGGGCTTCGCCGATTTCCTCAGGATCCTTGATTAATACTGGCACAGCCTGTGCGTTAGTGATGTCCGAGCAAACGAATTGCTCGAAACCACTCGCAACACTGCGAAAACTTCTCTCAGGAGACTCACCATGAAAACGCTGATGATCAAAGACCTGTCCGTCACCGAACAACTCGACAGCAAAGCCATGCAAGCCGTACGCGGCGGCTTCGGCCCGAGCAAGTACTACAGCTTCGCCCCGGTCTATGCGCCGACCAGCGTCAAGAACACCACCACCACGCAACTGATCAGTAACGAACTGAACTTCCAGAACGCCAACGGCAACGATGTTGCGTTCGCCACCGGCATCACGTCGGACTTCTCGCCGTATATCAATTCGAGCAACAGCAACCACTAATAGTGCGTGGTGCGGCGAAGCGCCCGCAGCCGCGGGCCGCTTCGCCGCGAGCCATTCATGTCCATTTTCCGTACGTCTTTGGAGAAACGCCATGTCATCCCTCATGATTCGCGATCTGTCCGGCACGCGCGAACTCGACCGCCGGGCCATGTCCGGGATCGCCGGCGGCACCGGCAGCAACGTGCCCATGCCCTCGGGCCTTGGTGGTCTCGGCAGCCTTGCCGGCCTCGCCAACGTCAACGTCAACGTCAACGTCATTCAGAATCTGGATCAGAAGCAAATCGTCAACGTCGCAGCGCTCAATGACATCGGTTCGATCGGCCCAGGCGTCGTGCTGCCGCTGAAGCTGAGAGTCGACCCTATCCTGTCGGGCGCCAATTACTCCGCCGTGTAAGCCGGGGCAGCAGCGGGGGACTGGGGGTTCCTTCACTGCCGCGGCAACACCACGGCCATGCGCGCCGCGAATGGATTTCCTATACTGATAGTGCGTTGAGACCTCAATACAACGAATGACACGCCGAACACATTCCGAGCACGGCGGCCGGCACCCGAACGGGTCTGGCCGCCGGAGCGTCTTTCTGGAGCCATCATGGCCAAGCTGAGCATCAAGGATCTGACCGAAAGCGTCGAACTGGACCGCGAGGCGATGGCCGCGATCGTCGGCGGCGCCCGTGTCGGCGCGCGCTCGAGTCTCGCTGCGCCGCTGGTGCCGGCCGCGATGCGAGTCGTCGAGTACCCGCCGGGCTTTCCGGCCGCGCATCTGCGTATCGCGGAAGCAGCCTCGCCGCGTAGACGCCAGCGCCGCTAGCATTGCTCGCCGGGGCGTTTCACCATCACGGCACGCGCATATGGCGCGTGCCGTTTCTGTTTGCGCTTGCGATTGAGTGTTGGACGCCTGAGTTCGCCATGCGCGACGCTGCGCTGCGCCCCAACCATTCGCTCGTGACTCGTGGGACGCGCGCAAACACATCGACGCGCAATCGCGATCGTGTTCACTGCGATTCAACGCAGCTATCGCGCGGATCCTTGCCAGGCTTCGCATCGCGGCCCCCGCTCCATGTTGCGGCGCACGTTCCCTCACATTGGCATAGGCCTTGCAGAAATCGATGCGGGCGCCGCACTGTGCTCGCCTTTCCACGTCAAGGAGAAATGCCATGAAAGCCACTGTGATCATCAAAGACCTGCCGCCCGGCGCGGGCGAGCCATCCGACGAGAAAACGCTGAGCGCCGAACAGATGAAGACGCTGCGTGGCGGCCGCTCGGTAGTCGTCAAGGTGGACGGTGGCGGCACGGGTACCGTCGACGATTGGGACATCAACACCGCGATCTTCGAAGGCCGCATCGGCGGAACCTATCTATAGGACGCGCGACGTGTCCGCAATTGGAAAAACGGCACCCGGCTCAGGTTTTGAGCGCGACGGGTGCCGTTTCAATTGGCTCGAGAATCTCCGCACGCGCCGCGCGCCGTCCCGGTGATCTGATTAAAGGATCGACCTTGGGCACAAGGTTTGCTCCCTGGGGATTACCCTGCGGCCTTGTGGCCAACGTAGATAAAGCAGGTCTCTCAACCAGGCGGAGGTCATAACATGCTAGGAACCATTCTTCTAATCGTGCTGATTCTGCTGCTGATCGGCGCATTTCCGGCGTGGCCACACAGCCGATCGTGGGGCTATGGTCCGACCGGTGGACTCGGCATCGTACTGATCGTGGTGATCGTTCTGCTGGTTGCCGGTGTGATATAGACCACGCGTAGTGGACTGGAACATGAGGCGGGCCGCCGTCTATCCGCGCGATGTCGCGTGCCGATAGGTGGCGGCTTCGCTTTTCGTCGTTGCCGAAGCACTCGATGGAAAAGTTACTGGCCAATCAGGTCGCGCTTATTACCGGCGCAAGTTCGGGAATCGGCTATGGCATCGATATCGTGGTCGCGAATGCAAGGCTACAGAAGGACGGCAAATTCGCCGACATGACGCTCGACGATTGGCAGCTCGTGCTGTCGACGAATCTGACGGGCCAGTTTCTGACCTGCCAGGCCACGGTAGAGGAATTCCGCCGACGCCGCGGCCGTATGTCTCTGGGCTTTTCGAACAATGGCTAAAGCCCGATACGCGGACCATCGGCGTTGCCGTCGTTCGATTGCCCGAATAGATCGACATCTGCGAGCCAGGCACGCTGCCTGCTGAAACTCCTGCGTATTCGAACTTCAATACGAAAGGAGATGACATCATGCCTTACCTACTTGGCTGGCTGCTCGGCGTTCCAGTGATCGTACTGATCATCCTGTACCTCATTTTCCATTGATATCGCGCGGTACAGACGATAAGGATGACGTTGTTCCCGCGGCGGCGGTATGCGGATCGTTTCATGGTCAGCGTACCGCCGCCATCAGCGTGCCCATCCCTACCAGCAAGCTCCCCGTCAGACGGTTCACGAAGCGCAGCCGCGTCGGCCGCTGTAGAGCCATACGCAGACGGTGCGGGAAGATTGCCGCTGGTCAAGGTCGCGGTAGACGGCACCGCGGGCTACGAGCGCTTCCTGCGCGAAAAGCTCTACAAGATCGCAGGCATTCGCCATGGCCGCTCGATGTTCGCGCTGCGCTGCATGAAGAACATTGCGTCAATCGCAATCTGATTGACGAGACTGCGCGCGCTTCAATGCGCGGCCCGCGAGGCGGCGATGATCACGTCGGCCACGGCCTGCGGCTGGCTCAGCATCGCGACGTGGCTCGTGGCGACGCGCGTGATCTTCGCGTCGATGTGTTTCGCCATCTCCAGTTGCAAGGACGGATCGATCATGCGGTCGCGGCCCGACACCACGAAGTACGACGGCTTGCCATGCCACGCGGCGTTCGTCACCTTGTCGTCGATACAGCCAGCGGCCCAAGGCTGCTGGGTCGCCGCGATCAGGCGCTTCTGCGACAGCGGCAGATCCTGCGCGAAGTCGTCCAGCACCGCCTGGGTCGATAGCGTCAGATAACCCGCCGAGTCCTTGCGCAATTCGCTCGCCCAGACTGGCGCGGGTTGGTCCTTCGTGATGTCGGCAATGGACTGACTGTTGTCCGGCGCAAATGCCGCGACGTACACGAGGCTCTTCACCTTGTCGTCGTTGCCGGCCTCGCTGACCACCACGCCGCCCCATGAATGGCCGACCAGAATCACAGGCCCGTTCTGCTGCGCGATCACGCGCCGGGTTGCCGCCACGTCGTCGGCGAGCGAGCTCAGCGGATTCTGCACGGCCACCACGTGCAGGCCGCGCGCTTCGAGCAATGGGATCACTTTGTCCCAGCTGGACCCGTCAGCGAAAGCGCCGTGTACGAGAACGACGTTCTTGCCCTTCAGGTCATCGGACGGCGCCGCCTGCGCGGACTCCGTGGTCTGCAACGCGAACAGTCCGCCCAGCAACAGAACGGAACCCAGAATTTTTTTCAGCAGCGTGGTCATCGTTTTTGTCTCGACAGGTTGAGTTAAACAAGGAGTCCGCGCGTCGACGTGAGCCGATGCACGCGGACGGCCTGCTCATTTGCATCGATCACGAATGCGCGTAGATGGAACCGAGGCCGACGATGTGGGAGCCGTCGTACACGCGATCCGCCGCCGCATGCTTCATCGGCACGTGCGAGCCCGAAGAGGAACTGCCGTTCGCGACGCCACCGTAGGCGGCCGCGTCATGGCCCGCACTGATGCGCGCCTCGGCCGCTGCGATGTTCTGCGGGTATTGCGTGTTGTCGCTGGCCGGGTTGTAGCCGGCCTTTTCCAACTGGACCAGTTCCGCGCGGACGTCGGCACGTGTGAGTGCCTGTTGCGGTTGCGATTGCGCGAACGAAACGACGGGAACGGCGACGAGTGCGGCGACGATCAGCGATTGAACGAGTTTCATGAGTCTGCTCCGGGTATCAAAACATTCAGGGATCAACGAATCAGGAGTGCGCGTAGATCGCGCCGAGGCCGACGACGTTCGAGCCGTCGTTGGCGCCATTCGCGGCCGCATGCTTCATCGGCACATGCGAGCTGGAAGCCGAGCTGCCATTCGCGACACCGCCGTAGGCGGTAGCGTCATTGCCGGCGCTGACGCGCGCTTCTGCCGCTTCGATGTTCCGCGGGTATTGCGCGTTGTCGCTGGCCGGGCTATAGCCGGCCTTCTGCAACTGGACCACCTCCGCGCGGACTTCGGCACGCGTGAGCCCCTCTTGCGGTTGCGATTGCGCGAACGAAACGACGGGAACGGCAACGAGTGCGGCGACGATCAGCGATTGAACGAGTTTCATGAGTCTTCTCCGGGTATCGAACCATCAGGGATAAGGATTGAGCGAGACGCGAAGCCATCGACGCAGATACACTGTGACGTCCCGCCTGATTCACACGCAACGTTGTGAATCAACCTTGCGTGAAGACATTAGAACGCTCCAACGTATCTGCAATGTTTTCGTCACCCCCCATTTCTGCAAGCGTGTTTGTCTGCGTATGCCGTTGATACATTGCGATACAAAAACCGACTTCCGAACATGCCGAGCAGGGCCGGCGTCGCATGCGTCGTGCGGGTTGCAGGTGTGTTGCAAATGGCCCGCTCATGAAAAAACCCCAGCAGCCGTACGTTCGACTGCTGGGGTTCCGTTCAGAAGAAGCCGGCGCGCGCCGGCTCCATCAAAGGCGGGTGACGTCGAGAATCGCATCCGCAAAGGCTTTCGGCGCTTCCTGCGGCAGGTTATGGCCGATGCCGCCGCTGATATTGCGGTGCTGATACTTGCCGGTAAACTTCTTCGCGTATGCTGCGGGCTCGGGATGCGCGGCGCCGTTCGCATCGCCTTCGAGTGTGATGGTCGGCACCGCGATCGTCGGTCCGGTGGCGAGGCGCTTTTCGAGTTCGTCGTATTGCGGCTCGCCCTGCGCGAGTCCCAGACGCCAGCGATAGTTGTGAATCACCACGGCAACATGGTCCGGGTTATTGAACGATTCGGCGGAGCGCTCGAACGTGGCGTCGTCGAAATTCCATTTCGGCGAGGCGGTATGCCAGATCAGCTTGTTGAAGTCATGACGGTTCGCTTCATAGCCCGCGCGGCCGCGCTCCGTTGCGAAATAGAACTGATACCACCACGCGAGCTCGGCCTTCGGCGGCAACGGCGCGCGGTTCGCGTCCTGGCTGCCGATCAGATAGCCGCTCACCGACACCATCGCCTTCACGCGTTGCGGCCACAGCGCGGCGACGATGTTCACCGTGCGCGCGCCCCAGTCGAAGCCGCCGAGCACGGCCTTGTCGATTTTCAGCGCGTCCATCAGGTTGATGATGTCGACCGCGACCACCGCCTGCTGACCGTTGCGCGGCGTATCCGCCGACAGAAAACGCGTGCCGCCGTAGCCGCGCAGGTAAGGCACGATCACGCGATAACCGGCCGCCGTCAGCAACGGCGTCACTTCGGCGAAGCTGTAGATGTCGTAAGGCCAGCCATGCAGCAGAATGACCACCGGTCCGTTCTGCGGGCCCGCTTCCGCGTAGCTGACGTTCAGCGTGCCCGCATTGATCGAGCGAATGTTCTCGAACGACGCCGCGCGCGCGCCCGCTTTCGCATTGCCGGCCGCGTCGGCCGATTGCGCATGCGCGAGCCCGCTCAGTCCCAATTCGAGCAGGCTGATACCGGCAACCGCCGTTCCGAGAAAGCGGCGGCGGCGACTATTGATCTGATCCGACATGATTGTTCTCCTTCAAGCAAAGGCTTTGATACGGAATTGATCGGGTCCGCTCGCGCGCGATATCACACAGCCGCATGCGGGCACCGTGCAGGCAGAGCGGACTTCAATGGCAATCTGAAACGAATCGAACGAGACGGGTAGAACGAATCTGAAACCGGAGATGCTTGACGACTAAACCACTGGCTTACCGCTGTCGCAACGCTTGAGATAGATAGTGACAGCGCAAGCCTTCATCAGCAAGAGCAACTAAGTTCACATATCGTTGCCTTGTAGGCAACACATTAATTGCAATCGACAAATCACATGCGCGAGATCAACCAGCAACGCCTTCGCTACTTCAACGAGGTGCTCACGCACGGCACCATCCGCGGCGCCGCCGAAAGCATCAATACGTCGCCCTCCGTGATCACGCGGCAGATCAAGCTGCTCGAGGACGAACTCGGCGCGGTGCTGTTCGAGCGGCAGCCGCGCGGAGTCAGGCCGACCGAAGCGGCCACGCATCTGCTCGAATTCTGGCGCGGCTACCGTTCGCAGCAGGAGAAGCTCGAAGATCAATTGCATGCGTTGAAAGGCTTGCAGCGAGGGCAGATCCGGCTCGCGGTCAGCGAAGGCTTCGTCGATACGCTGGTCGACGATGTGCTCGCGCCATTCTGCGTCCAATATCCAGAACTCGAAATCGGCCTCGATATGCTCGCGGTCGACGCGATCCAGGAAGAAGTCGCCGAAAGTCGTGCGCATATCGGGCTTGCGTACAATCCGCCGCCTCATGCGCGCCTCGAGCATCGCGCGAGTTCGCCGCAGCCGGTCGTGTTGTTGCTAAGAAGCGACCATCCGCTCGCGAAGCGCAAGCGACCCGCGACGCTCGACGACCTGCGCGCGTGGCCGCTCGCGTTGATGCCACCCACCTTTGGGATCGGTCATGTCGTCAAGATGACGGAACTCGCCGAAAACGTGTCGATTCCCGCGACGCTGACCAGCAACTCACTGAGCGCATTGAAGCGCTTCGTCACGGTCGACAACTTCATGACGCTGATCGGCGAATTCGCTGCCTACCGCGAAATCGCGAGCGGCGAATTGACGACGATACCGATCGCGCATCCGCTGTTTTCCGGCGCGCAGGCGCGTGTGCTCGTCAAGACCGGCCGTCCGCTCGCACCGGGACCTCTCGAATTGCTGCGCTGGATCGAGGAGCGTATGCCGATGTTCTCCACGTCCAGCGCAAATAGCGTCGCAGCCGCGACGGGAACCGCGGTGCGTAAGCGCAGGGCGCGCTGAGCCAGCGTTCGGCTACCGCCGCCTCGCCCCCCGCGCGCATCGGTTCCTCAACCGATTTGTGTCGCAATGTATCCGCGCCATACGCAGACACACTACATTGCAAGCGCGCCCGATCCCCGACATAAACCAGATACGTGCGGGCGTTCCAATACGGCCATCCCAGCCAACGGAACGCCCATCATGCACAGTACTCTCGAAACTCCGCTCGCCCTGCTCGCCGGGCTGCTGACGATTGCCTCTCCCTGCGTGCTGCCGGTGATGCCGATCCTGCTCGGCACTTCCGTCGAACGACCGAGCCGCACGCGGCCACTGTTCATCGTCGCCGGCTTCATTCTGACTTTCGCGTCTTTCGCGCTGCTATTGGGCGCGGTGTCGAGCACCGTGCA
Organism: Paraburkholderia sp. Cpub6; assembly: GCF_014201065.1. NCBI lineage: Bacteria > Pseudomonadati > Pseudomonadota > Betaproteobacteria > Burkholderiales > Burkholderiaceae > Paraburkholderia > Paraburkholderia sp. Cpub6. The sequence goes on along the minus strand of NZ_JACHDM010000004.1, from coordinate 42,635 downwards.
CGTCGCGCAACAGGTACTGCGCAATACCGGCATTGCGTTGCTCGCGCTGTCCGGGCTTCTGCGTATCTGGCCGCGACCTTACGACTGGCTCGTCGCGCAACTGCAAGGGCCGCTCGAGCGCATCGGCGCGGCCATTGCGCCAGGGACGCAACCCGGCAGCGGCAACGCGGGCGGCTTCGTGCTCGGCATGTCGCTCGGCGCGGTATGGACGCCCTGCGCCGGCCCCGTGCTCGCGTCGATACTGGTGCTCGTCGTGAAGGCTCAGGATCTCGGTTGGTCGGCTCTGCTGCTCACGCTGTATGCGATCGGCGCAGCGATTCCGATGCTCGCGATCATCTACGGCGGACATTACGTGACGCGTCATGTCCGTGTGGTCTCACGTCACGCGGAGCGCCTGCAACAGGTATTCGGCGTACTGGTGATGCTGACCGCCCTCGCCATCTATTTGCAGTACGACGTGCTGCTGTACGCGCGGCTCGCCGGTCTTTTCCCTTCACTCAAAGGACTTTGACATGACTACCCGCTTGAAAACCTTCGCACTGTCCACCGCGTTTGCCGCCTGCGCGTTGATCGCGACGAGTACGGTCGCCATCGCCGCGCCGCAGGAAAGCGGCTCGCCCGCACCCGAGCTCACAGGCATCACGCAATGGCTCAATAGCGAGCCGCTCAAATTGCAGCAATTGCGCGGCAAAGTGGTACTCGTCGACTTCTGGACCTATAGCTGCATCAATTGCGCCAACACGCTGCCTTACGTAAAAAGCTGGAACCAGAAGTACAAGGATCAGGGGCTCACGGTGATCGGCGTGCATACGCCGGAATATCCGTTCGAACGCGACACCGGCAACGTGAAGACCGCGCTGAAACGGTTCGGTATCAGCTATCCGGTTGCGCAGGACAACCAGTACGCGACCTGGAATGCCTATAACAATCAGTACTGGCCCGCGTTCTATCTGATCGACAAGCAAGGTCATATCGTCTACACGCACTTTGGAGAAGGCGCCTATGCGCAGACCGAAGCCAGGATTCAGGCGCTGCTCGCGCAGAAGAATTGACGAAGCGTTTTCTGACTCGTAGAACGGGAAAGCCCGCTGCACCCACGCGATCGGGTGCCGCGGGCCTTCGTTTTTGGCGGACGACTAAAAGAGGTAATTGGCGAAAAGGCCGTACGTAATCTGACTCGTCTTTTCGGTGATGGGGCTGTCGGTCGCGTCGCCGCGCAGCCACGCGAACGACACGCTCGCGCCAACGTTCCAACGCGTTGCGATCCGGTAAACCCCGTTGACTGAGAAGCGCAACTGGTTCAAACCGGAGCTGGCCGAGTAGGTCGGCAATCCCGAGCGCGCGCTCTGCTCGGAATTCACGCCAAAATAGGTTTCGTTGTACTTGTCGCTTCCCCACGTCAGGCCCGGGCCTGCGCTGAGCGTCAGTTGCGCAATGGGTTGATAGCGTCCCAACAGATCGAAAGTCGCGACGGTGCCGCGATCGTTGCCGGCAATATCGGTCAAAACGCTCGCGCGCGCCGTGACGAACTCCCACGTATAAACACCGAACAGCTCCGCGTGCGCGGTGCGTTTGACGTCGCCGAGTCCGTGCAGCCGCGAGTCGTCGGACTCGCTGCGCGGTTCGATGAAATCGTAGGTCAACGCCGCGCCGACGCGCCAGTTACTATCACGATACAGATATGCGCCCAGCGATAGCACCGAGCCCGCGTCTGGATTCGCGCCGATAAAGAAGCGGTCGTAATTCACGCTCACCGACGGCACCGCCTCCCATTTCGTGCCACTCGCGCCCGGAAATTTCGGCATGTTCACGACCCCTGCGCCAACCGCAAAGCGCCACGGGCTCGCGCTCGCGCCAGGCGCCTGCGTCACTTCCGGCGCGCCGATGGAGAACAGGCTTTCCGACAAACCGAGCGTATCGTCGGCCATCGCCGTGACGGCAAACAGCGACAAGCCAGCCCCCGCCAGCACCTTAAGCATACGCGGCTTTGACACATCGATCATTTCTGTTTCTCCGTGAAAAAATTAAAAAAGACTGAATGCGATTTTTCCGATCCCGGCATTCATGGAGTGGCGGCGAAATTGTGAAATAGTTGAGTTTCTAATTGCAGCGGCGTTAAAAGAATGACCGATCGCCTCGCTCGATAATCGCGATGATAGAAAATACGTTTGTAATAGCCGATGCATCCGCTTTATTGGGACGTTTGTTTGGCACATCTCTCCCCCAAGCAGGGTAGGGAATCGTGCCTTATTTCGGGAGATTCACTTACAGAATACGTGGCGTGAGCATAGCCCGTTCTTTTCGCGCGTCGCAAGCATATTTTTCTAATTACATGCTGCAACCGCGTAATCGAGTAATAGATGCAATTTCAATGCTTGTATCAAGCGACGCGGAATTTGCCATCCTCGTTCGCAGGCGATAATCTGTGCGGGCTTGACTTTCGCGTCGCCAGGTGTGAAATGTAGTCAGATGGCGGCTTTCGATGCACGGTGATCTACGTTACGGGTGGGCTATGCCTTCAGGAAAGTACATCGGCGATAAAACAGTCGGTCCGTCGTTTTCATGTCTTTGTGACAAGTCTCAAGCGCAGTATGCCAACCGCCGTATCAGTGCCGATCTGTCGCGGCGCGGCTTCGTCACCGGTCTCGCCGCTTCGATGCTGAGCCTGGTTCTGCCCGGTCTTGGCAATGCTCAAACCACCCAACCGCCAGCACCGCCGGACAAGCCGGTGCTGTTCACGAACTTCCGCTTGTTCGACGGCAAATCGTCGACGTTGCGTGACGGCCTCTATATGGTTGTCGAGGGTGACAGCGTCAGCCAGTTGGGTCGGGGTCAACCGGCTTCGATCGACGGCAAAACGCTCGTCGATTGCGGCGGCAAGGTGATGATGCCCGGCATGATCGACATGCACTGGCACGCGCTGCTCGCGGCAGTGCCGATTCAGGTCATCCTTCAATCCGACATTGCATTCGTCCATCTTGCGGCAAGCGCTGAAGCCGAACGTACGCTACTGCGCGGCTTCACAACGATACGCGACGCGGGCGGCCCGTCATTCGCGCTGAAGCAGGCAATCGATAGCGGCATGATTTCCGGGCCGCGAATCTATCCGTCCGGCGCGATGATCACGACCACCGGGGGGCACGGCGATTTTCGTGCGCTGAGCGATCTGCCGCGCGCCGGCAACCAGGTCACCCAACTGGAACGGGACGGTGGCTTCGCGATCGCCGACAGCGAAGACGAAGTCCGCTTGCGGGTGCGCGAGCAGTTCATTCAGGGCGCGACGCAGATCAAGCTGGTCGGAGCCGGTGGGGTATCGACGCCGCGCAGCCCGCTCGACATGCTCACGTTTACCGAAAAGCAGTTGCGCGCGGCCGTCGAAACAGCGGCCGACTGGGGCACCTATATCCTCTCGCATGCGTACACGTCCGAAGCGGTTCAGCGCTCCGTTGCGGCAGGCGTGCAGTGCATCGAGCACGGTCATCTGATGGACGACAGGACTGCGGCGTTGATGGCGAAGAACGGCACGTGGTTGAGCACGCAGCCGTTCGTCAACGAAGACGACGCGGGTCCGCTCGCCCCACCGATCCGCGAAAAATTTCTTCAGGTGATCGCGGGCACCGACAGGGTTTTCAAGCTCGCGCGCAAGCATGGCATCAAGGTCGCGTTCGGCACGGACCTGATCTTTTCGCAGGCCGTGGCCGCACGGCAAGGCACGATGCTCACGCATATGAAGGCGTGGTATAGCGCAGCCGAAGCATTGGGCATCGCAACGGGCACCAATGGCCAGCTACTCGCGCTGTCCGGGCACCGCAATCCGTACCCGCGCAAGCTCGGTGTACTCGAGGAAGGTGCGTACGCCGATCTGCTGCTCGTCGACGGCAATCCGCTCGAGAATCTCGACCTGATCGCGAAGCCGGAGCAGAACCTGCGCATCGTGATGAAGGATGGAAAGTTCTACAAGAACACGCTGAAAGCGTAAACAACAATACAGGCGGGCGCGCAACCTGGCGCGCCCGCATTCGCTACACCGTCACACTATTTAGCCGTGCCCCTGCAGACGGATGTCGCGCGACGATGCGCCGACGTACACCGAGCTGCCCGGCACATAGAGCCAACGGTTGCTCGTCGTATCCCACACGCTCTGCATGCGCTGCGTCACGACAACGTGCACACGACGCGATTCGCCCGGGTTCAGACCCACCTTGTCCCAGCCGACGAGACGCCGCGGCGGTTCACCCTGATACGGCACGCCGAGGTACACCTGCGGCACTTCCGCACCGGCGACGCGACCATCGTTACGCACGTTGAACGACACGTCGATCAGGCCGCCCGGCAGATGCTGAACCGACAGACCCGAGTATGCGAAGTGCGTGTACGACAGGCCATAGCCGAACTCGAACATCGGCGTGATGTTCTGCGAGTCGTACCAGCGATAGCCCATATCGAGCTTCTCGGCGTACACCGGGTTCGCCGCAAACGCGCCATTCGTGCCCCACGTCGGCGTATCCTGGTCGCGCACCGGGAACGTGACGGGCAGCTTGCCGGAAGGATTGACCTTGCCGAACAGCACGTTCGCAATCGCATTGCCGCCGCCTTCGCCCGGATACCATGCTTCGATGATCGCCGACACGCTATCCTTCCACGGCATCAGCACCGGGTTGCCGCTTTCGACAACGACGATCGTGTGCGGATTGGCCGCCGCAACCGCTTCGACGAGTGCATCCTGGTTGGTCGGATTCGCGAGGCCCAGGCTCGGCAGATCGCCGATATCCTCACCGGCCGGCTGCGCGACCACGACGATCGCGACGTCGGAGTTGGCCGCCAGCGTGGCCGCCTGGGTGATCTGCTGCTGCGTGTAGGCGGCAAACGGCGACTGCTGATCGCTGTTGCCGGCGAAGGTCACGGTGGCCTGCGGCGCGAGCGCCTTGATCGCCGACACGATCGGCGTATTCAATTTCAGCCACGGATTGGTCCACCAGCTGCAGCCCGTCTCCGTGCCGAACGTCAAGCCGCCGCAACCGGCGAACGCGCCCGTCACCGGATCGCGCGTGTTGCCTGAACCGCCGCCCGTCAGCACCGCCGCGTCGGCATGGCCGCCGATCACCGCGATACGCGACAGCGAACCAGCGGCGAGCGGCAACTGATTGCTGGCGTTCTTCAGCAGTACCATCGACTGCTCTTCGACCGACTGCGTGAAGGCTCTCGCGGCCGAGAAGTCGATGGTCGCGCCACCCTTCGGCGGATCGTCCATCACGCCCGTGCGGATCATCACATACAGCTTGCGCTCGACCATGTCGTCGAGGCGCGCGGTCGACACCGAGCCGTTCGCGATCGCCTGTTTGACCAGCGTGGGCGTCAGATAGACGGTCGAACCGACGTCTTCCTCCTCGTCGAGACCGGCATTGATCGCCGGTGCCGTGCTATGCGTCGCGCCCCAGTCCGACTGCACCTGACCTTCGAAGTGCCAGTCGTTCTTCAGCACGTCGTTGAGAATGTGCGGGTTCTCGCAGGCCTGGATGCCGTTGACCTCGTTGTAGCTGCACATCACGCTGCCGGGCTGCGCGCGGCGCGCGGCGATTTCGAACGGCAGCAGATAGAGCTCGCGCATCGTGCGCTCGTCGATCTGGCTATTGCCGCCGCCGCGGTTATGTTCCTGCTCGTTGCCCATGTAGTGCTTGATCGTCGCGATGACCTTCTGGCTTTGCGTGCCGTCGGTGCGCTCGGCGAGCATCTCGCCGGCAAGCACCGGATCTTCGCCGAGATACTCGAAGAGCCGGCCACCGCGTGGCTCACGCGCGAGGTTGGTGCCACCGCCGAGCCCCATGCCGAAGCCCTGCTGACGCAACTGGATCGCGATCTGCTTGCCGAAGTTCCACGACAGCGCGCGGTCCCAGCTCGCCGCTACCGCGAGCGTCGCCGGGAAGGTCGTCGATGGCTGGTTGGTGCTGCCCGAACCCGTGGCCGAGTCGACCATGTTCAGGTCGGGAATGCCGAGACGCGGCACGCCCTGAATGTAGCCCGCGCCGCCGCCCGGCACGGCGGACATCGCGTACTGCGAGTGAATGAACTGCAGCTTTTCGTCGATCGTCATCTTGTTGACGAGCGTTTCCGCGCGCCGATGCGCCGCGGCCGACGCGAACGCGTTCAGCACCGTCGACATGGGCGCGAAGTCGAGACCAGGAGTGGGGATGTCCGCGGGCGCAGCGGCATGCGCAGCGGCGCTCACGGCCGCCGCTATCGCGACGGCCGGCCATAGTTTCTTCTGCATAGGTGTCTCTCCGAAATTGTGCTTTTCTGGGGGCAACGGAGCGCGTCGGGGGATGGAAAACGGACGCGAAAACAGGCATGCAGCGATGACTGCAAACGTTTGCCTGTGGGAAGAAGAATCGGCGCAACTGGATGGGCTGTAGCGACTCTTCGTGGTGAGTAATGTAGGAATGTAGTCTGACTACAGCATCGGTATTTATACCAATACGTGTAATTTTATGCGTAATGGGGCGTAAGGCTTTTCCGACAGAGGCTAATTGAAAGTTAGCGAATCAAAGCGAATAAAGAGTCGGCAATTTTGTGCGGGTTTTTATTCAAATTGGTGAGTGGGCATTTGCGCATTGACAACAAAAAAGCCGCCGTCTAGTTTACTGGAAGCTGCATCCCTTAAACTGGATTAAATGGACATCAACGCCCTGATCGCGCGCCGGATCAAAGAACTGCGCGACGCTCAAAATTGGTCGCTCGATGCACTGGCCGAGCGCAGCAAAGTCAGCCGCTCGAATATCTCGCTGATCGAGCGCGGCCAGAGCAGCCCTACCGCGACCGTGCTCGACAAACTCGCGACCGCGTTGAACGTGCCGCTCGCGTCGCTATTCGAGCAGGATGGCGCGCCGGCTGCCGAGCCATCGCCGGTCAGTCGCGCGACCGAGCAGGCGGTGTGGACCGATCCGAGCTCGGGGTATGTGCGACGTCATCTGTCGCCGACCGCGCGCTCGGCGATCCAGTTGGTCGAGGTCAACTTTCCCGCCGGTCAGCGCGTCAGTTACGAAACCGGCGCGCGCGACGCGGACATTCATCAACAGGTGTGGATGCTCGACGGGTCGATGGAAATCACGGTCGGCGACACCAGCTGGCGGCTCAAGACCGGCGACTGCCTGGCGATGCGACTCGACAGCCCGATCGTGTTCCGTAACCCCACTCGCAAACGCGCGCGCTATCTCGTCGCGCTGACCACATCGCCAGTCAACGAACGGAGAAACGGATGAGCGATAACGTGACCATACGGCGCGTGGGCGCGAACGAAGCTTCGGCCTGCGTCGAAGCGCTCGCCGACGTGCTGATCGACTGCGTGGAAGGCGGAGCATCGGTCAGCTTCATGCTGCCGATCTCGCGTAACACGGCGCTCGCGTTCTGGCGCAACGTCGTGGAGAGCGTCGCGCGTGGCGAGCGCGTATTGCTGATCGCCGAAGATCACAGCGGCGATATCGTGGGCACCGTGCAGCTGATTACCGCGCAACCCGAAAATCAGCCACATCGCGCCGACGTCGCGAAGATGCTCGTGCACAGAAAAGCACGCCGGCGCGGCGTCGCGCACGCTCTGATGAGCGAACTCGATCGCATCGCGCGGGAAGAGAAGAAATCGGTTCTCGTGCTCGACACCGTAACCGGTGGCGATGCCGAACGGCTTTATCAGCGCGCCGGATGGCAACGCGTCGGCAGCGTGCCGAATTACGCGCTGATGCCCGACGGGGCGTTGTGCGCGACGACGTTCTATTGCAAACAGCTTTGACTGCGCAGGCCGTCCGCTCCGTGCAAGTATTTGAAAATTTCAACTACTTGCCTATAATGCCTGCACTGCGTATGACGGTCGACAGCGGAGCAATTTCTTGTACTCGGACTTCCTGACTTTCAGGCTCGACCTGACCAGCGCGTTGCTGATCAATCGCGCGAACATGGTCTACCGCGAGCGCTGGGATCTCGACGTGCGTGCGTTGCGCGTGCTGCGCCTCGTCTGCGCGGAGCCCGACATCACGCCCAAATCCGTTTCACAGCGCGCGCTGATCGAAAAAACGCTGCTTTCCAAAGTCCTCGCCGAGCTTGAAACGCGCGGCCTGATCACGCGCAACATGCATGCGTCGGACCGCCGCAGTATCGCGTTGCGTGCCACGGCGCACGGCCTCGAAGTCGCGCAGGCGTCCGAAGCGGTGGGCACCGAGCTCGAGGTCGAGCTTGCGAAGGCGCTCAGCGCGAACGAACGCAAAACGCTCGAACGTCTGCTTGGCAAGCTTTCGCACAGCCTGCTCGAAAGCGAGTCCGCAAGCGCGCCGCCTGCGCAATCCTGACAGACGGTCCGCATTCCGCCGCCTTCCCTGGCGTCCACGCCAACAAGGAGCCCTCCATGTCGAAGCTGATCGAAGCGATCTACAAAGACCTGTACGCGCACGCCGAACTGTCAATGCGGGCGCTGCGTACCGCGGGCATCGTCGCCGACCAGGTTGAAACCATTCAGTGAATTCACACGCCGTCTATACCATTCTCGATCTGATCGGCACCTTCGTGTTCGCGATCAGCGGCGCGGTCGCCGCGCGTCAACGACGGCTCGACCTGTTCGGCATCGTCGTGATCGCCTTCATGGTCGCGTGCGGCGGCGGCATCGTGCGCGACCTGTGCATCGGCGCGATCCCACCGGCCGGGCTGTCGAACTGGCGCTATCTGGCCACCGCGCTCGCCGCGTCGGCGGTGACGATTCTCGCGTATCCGCAGGTGCGCCGGCTGCGTCAGCCGGTGCTGTTCTTCGACGCGATCGGGCTCGGTCTGTTCGCGGTGTCGGGCGCGCAGAAAGCGCTCACGTACGGCCACAATGCCGAACTCGCGATTCTGCTCGGCGTCGTCAGCGCGGTGGGCGGCGGAGTGATGCGCGACGTCGTGCTCTCGCGCGTGCCCGCGATTCTCGAGCGCGAGATCTATGCGTCGGCCGCGCTGTTCGGCGCGGCGGTGCAGGTCGGTTTCTCGTATGCGGGCTGGACGGACTGGTGGACGCCGTGGTTCGCGACGTTGGCTTGCGTGTTGGTGCGGCTCGCGTCGCTGCGCTACGGCTGGCGGCTGCCGGTCTTCCAGGGCAGACGCACGGCCGAGACGCGCGACAATCCCTAACAGGTCCTGCGCGCTTCAGCTCGCGGTTTGCGCAATCAGCACCGCTGCCGCGCCACGTTGTCTCATGCGTTCCACCGGCTCTCTCCGTTCATTCCACATGTCGATCCGCTCACAACGAAGTGCGTGGTCATGCACCACCCGCCATGCTCGGCAGCAGATCGCGATAGATATGAATCATCGCGGGCCCCATCAGCACGACGAGCAGCGCCGGAAAAATGCAGAACATCAACGGAAACAGCAACTTCAGCGCGATCTTCGCGGCCCGCTCCTCGGCGCGCATCCGGCGCCGCGTGCGCAGCGTATCGGACAGCACACGCAGCGACGCGCCGATGCTGGTGCCGAAGCGCTCGGCCTGGATCAGCATCGCGCTGAACGAGTCGATGTCTTCCACACCGGTGCGCAGCGAAAAATTGCGCAGCGCCTTTTCCTTCGAGAAACCTGAACGCATTTCGAGCAGCATCAGTTCGAGCTCGCTCGCGACCACCGCGCTGCGAAGGCGGATTTCCTCGCCGACTTTCATCAGCGACGCATCGAGGCCCAGACCCGCTTCGACACACACGGTCAGCAGATCGAGCGCATCGGGAAAGTCCTCGACGATGCTGCGCTTGCGCGCTGCGATGCGGCGCGACAGCACGACGTTGGGCAGGTAGTAGCCGAGCGCGGCCAGCACGACCAGCACGATCGCGCGTTCGAGCAGCGAATTCGCGAACGACGAGCCGTACAGCGCGAGCATCGCCACGAGCGGCAACGTCAGCGCGAGCGCGGTCTTCGCGGCCAGATAGATCGGCGCGGCGTTGGCCGAGCGCCAGCCGGCGGTCATCAATTGCAGGCGCAGTGCGGATTGCTCCCAGCCGTCCTTCGGTACCGACAGCTTCGAGATCGGCTGCGAAATCTCGACGAGCTTTTCGTACCACGGCGTCTGCGCGGCGGCGTCGAGTTGCTCCGGCGCCGGGACGGCATTCGCACCGCCCGCCTGCTCGATACGGCGGCTCATGTCGCGCGGCGTGCTCAGATGCATCGCGCCGAACACGGCCGCGAAAACGATCGCGAATACGCCGGCAAGCAACAGAATCTGCGTGATGTTCAGTGTTTGCATGGTCCTTCTCCGATGACCTCTCGCCCGCTCAGACGCGAATCTTCACGATGTGCCGCATCCACAGAATGCCGAACAGCATGGCCACGCTCGCCACCGTGATCATCTTGACGCCCGCCGGGTCCTGCCACAGAACGTTCAGGAACCCGGGGTTGATCGCCATCATCGCGGCGCCGACGCCGAACGGCAGCAGGCCGAGCACCCACGCGGACATCTTGCCTTCGGCGGCGAGCACGCGAACCTTGTCGAATAGCTTGAAGCGGTCGCGGATCAGCGCGGTGATGCCGTCGAGCACTTCGGCGAGATTGCCGCCCGTCTCGCGCTGGATCACGACGGCGATCACGAAGTAACGCAGATCGCGAATCGGCACGCGCGTCGCGAGATTGGTCAGCGCCTCGCTGATCGACACGCCGTAGTTGATCTCGTCGAACACGATGCGGAACTCGCCGCTCATCGGCTCGGCGAACTCGGTGCCGACCATATCGATCGCGCCGGTGAACGCATGGCCCGAACGCAACGCGCGCGACAGCATGTCGCAAACGTCCGGCAGTTGCCGTTCGAGTTGACGGATGCGCCGGTTGCGCCGCCGCTGCACGTAGGCGATCGGCAGCAATGCGGACAGCGCCGCGGCGCCCGCGATGAAGACCCACGGCATCGCGAGGCTCGCGCCCGCCATCAGCACGAACGGCGGCCACACCGCGCAGGTGCCGACGAGTCGCCCGACCGACCACGATAGCCCCGACTGCTGCAGAAACAGATCGAGCGCGTGCACGCGCGGCATGCGCAGCAGCAGCCGCGTGAGCACCGCCGAGTCGGCCATCGTGCGCGTCTTCAGAATCGAAAGACGCTGCCTGCTCAACGCGCCGCCGGCGGATACCGCGCGAATCCGCGAATCGACGCGGCGCGCGACCGGGCCGTGCCGGCTGTTCCAATACTCGTAGACGCCGCTCGTCGCGAGCACCACGGCCGCGAACAGCAGGAGGATCGACGCGTAGAAAATCGGGCTCATGCAAGTCTCCTGAAACACCGGGCGAGCGGTTGGTGCGCGCTGCTCATACCTGTCATGTCGTTTCGAAGCGACGCGCCGGATCGTAGACCTGCTCCGACGGCGCCACGCCGAATGCCTGCAAGCGCTCGGCGAATTGGGGCCGCACGCCGGTCGCGCAGAAATGGCCGCGCACGTTGCCCTTCGTATCGACGCCGGAGCGGCGGAACACGAATATCTCCTGCATGTTGATCATGTCGCCCTCCATGCCGGTCAGCTCCGAAATGCTGACGATCTTGCGGCGGCCATCGGTCAGACGCGTGGCTTGCACGACCACCGAAATCGCCGACGAAATCTGCTGGCGCATCGTGCGCGTCGGCAGCGACAGGCCGCCGAGCGTCATCATGTTTTCGAGGCGCGTCAGCGCATCGCGCGGTGTGTTCGCGTGGATCGTCGACAGCGAGCCTTCGTGGCCGGTGTTCATCGCGTTCAGCATGTCGAGCGCTTCGGCGCCGCGCACCTCGCCCAGAATGATGCGGTCGGGCCGCATCCGCAGCGCGTTGCGCACCAGCGTGCGTTGTGTAATCTCGCCGCGTCCCTCGATGTTCGGCGAACGCGTCTCCAGCCGCAGCACATGTTGCTGGCGCAGTTGCAGCTCGGCCGCGTCCTCGATCGTGACGATGCGCTCGTCGCCCGGAATAAAGCCCGACAGCACGTTCAGCAGCGTGGTCTTGCCGCTGCCCGTGCCGCCCGACACGAGGATGTTCACCTTCGCGCGCGCGAGCGCATCGAGCACTTCGGCCATCGGCGGCGTCAGGCTCTGCAATTCAACCAGGTCGGCAACCTGCAACGGATTGGCGGCGAAACGGCGGATCGACAGCAACGGACCGTCGATCGCACAGGGCCGGATGATCGCGTTCACGCGCGAGCCGTCCGGCAAGCGCGCGTCGACCATCGGGCTCGATTCGTCGATATGGCGACCGACGCCGGAGACGATCTTCTCGATGACCTTCATCAGATGCGCGTCGTCGTAGAAGGTCACGTCGGTCGCTTCGAGACGGCCACGGCGCTCGACGTACGTATGACGATGCGTATTCACCAGAATGTCGGACACGGTCGGGTCGCGCAGCAGCACTTCGAGCGGACCGAAGCCGAACATTTCGTCGTGCACGTCGCCGACGAGTTGCCGGCGTTCGAGATCGTTGGCGGGCGCCTTCTGATCTTCGAGAATGCGCCCGATCAGCGTCGCGATCTCCTGGCGGACCTGCTCGGGCGGCAGGCGCGACAGCCGTTCGAGCTCGACGCGTTCGAGCACCGCCTGATGAATCTCGCGTTTCAGTTTCTGGTAGGCGCCGCGCAACATGCCGGCGCCCGCCGGGTCCTGGCGTTCGCCCAGCGGCTGCACGCGTTGCGCGGAAATCTGCTCACGAAGCGACATGACGTTCCCCTGTTCTGATCGTGTAGCGTTGGAGCACGGTTAAAGCGTTTCGAGTTTCGGCGACGGCTGGCGGCCCAGCAGCCGCCCGAACAGCGACTCGCCCTTCGCGCGCGAACGCCCCGGTTTGGTCGCGCGTGCCGCGATGTTTTCGGCGAGCGCCTGCAGGCTGCGCGCAACCCCGCTGCCGCGCGCCGTCTTCGACACCGGCAGTCCCTGATTCATCGCATCGGTCACCGTTTCGGCATCCTCGGGGATCACCTGATACGCGCTCATGCCGAGCACGGATTCGAGCGCCGCGCGCGGCCGCTCGCCGTGCCGTGTATAGCGGTTCAGGATCAGCCGCATCTGCTCCTGCGCGTAGCCGAGCGAGCAGAGAATCTCCTGCAGCCGGCGGCCGGCCCGCACGTGCGGCATGCTCGCCTGCAGCACGAGATGAATCTGGTCGCTGCGATCGAGCGCGAGCATCGACAGCTGGTTCAGCGTCTGGCCGAGATCGAACAGCACGAAGTCGTAATGCGGCGCAGCGACGCCGAGCAACCACTCGAGACGGTCTTCCTTGACCTCGGCCGCCTTCACCGGGTCGCCCGCGCCGGCGAGAATATGAAAGCTGTCGCTCACGTGCACGAGGCTCGTGTCGAAGAACGCGGCATCCATGCGTTCGATCTGCGCGCAGATTTGCGGCAACGTCGACGGCGGCGTCTGGTCGGAGACCAGAAACGCGGCATCCGCGAACTGCTGGTTCAGATCGATCAGCAAAACGCGCTTTTTCTGCGGCAGAGTCGCGATCGCATGCGCGACGTTCGCGGCGATGAAGCTGGTGCCGGCGCCGCCCTTGCACGACACGAACGACAGAATCCGCGTATCGCGCGTGCCGCCTTGCAGGCTCTGCGCCTGCGCACGCTGCAGCGCGTCGCCGAACTGGCGCGAATCGAGCGGCCAGTTCAGCACGTCGCGAAAGCCCGCGCGCATCGCGGCGATCAGCGTCTGCGGCGATGCGTCGGGAATCAGCAGGATGCAGGTGAGCCGCCCATGCTCGCGATGCAGGCGCTCCACCACCGCGAGCTCCGCATCCTTTAGCGACGCGGCGTCGACGATCAGCACGTCGAACGCGTCGAGCGTGTCGCCGCGTTCGCCGAGCAGCGACGGCGTGCCCATCGCGCGCGTGATCCGGTAGTCGCCGGCTTCGCCGCTCAGATGCGCGATCTGCGCGAGCCGTGCGCCGTCTTCAGAGAGAGCCAGGATGTTGATCATGATGTTCCCAACCGAGCTGCAGAATTAACCGGCGGACGGCGCGTCCGCCCCATGCGCCGCGTTCGCCATCACTGACTGCCGCCGCTGCTGCCGATACCCATCACGAACGGATTGAACGTCGTGACCGGCGTCTGGAACGACTTGTCGTACTGCTGCTGGGCGGCGACCGCGGCCTTGCCGTCGACGCCCGGTGTGGATGGCGTGTGCTCGCCCGCATGCGGATCGATGATCTGCATCTGCGTCACGGTGCGCACGGCGTCGCCGACGTGTGCGTCCCAGATCGGCGAGCTCGACATGCAGCCGCTCAACGAGCCGCCCAGCATCAGCAGCAACGCCGCGCGGCGCGGGATCAGAAGATGTTCGGATTTCATGAGAGTCTCCTTCGCGGCGCGTTACGGGTTGGGCTGTGCGGCCTTGATCGTCGGGTTGCCTGGGCTAACGGCGTCGGCTTTGGCGAGTGCGGGTTCGGCGTTGGTGTGCGCTTGCGCTGCCGACGCTGCCGTTGCTGTCGTTTTGTCCGGTGGCGGCACCGCCGCCGACGGTGCCGGCCGGTCCGCCTGGGTGTCACGCGGCAGCAGCGCGTCGGGCGCGGCCGAGCCTTCGGTCGGTGCCGGCGTCGGAACCGGTGCGGGCAACGCGGGTTGCGTTTGCGGTTGCGCGGGCATCTGCGGCGCATTCGGGTTCGCGGCGCCCGCTGCCTGCGCTGCGGGCCGGCGGCCTTCCATGTTGCCGGTCGCGTAGACCGTGCCGTCGGATACACCGGTGAAGCTATCGGTCGGCAGCGGATAGTCGCCCGCCGGCAGCGGCTTCACCAGATGCACGGTGACGATGAAGATCAGCTCCGTGCGATCCTGCTGGAACGACGTGCTGCGAAACAGCGCACCGAGCACCGGCACTTCGCCGATGCCGGGCAGCGCCTTCAGCGAGCCGGTGATGTTGTTCTGGATCAACCCGCCGATCGCGAAGCTCTCGCCGTCGTTCATCTGCACCGTCGTCGACGCGCGCCGCGTCGTGATCAGCGGCAGCACCGAGGTGTTGCCCGTGCCGCTCGCCGACACGGTGACGCCGGTCGGCGACAGTTCCGATACTTCCGGCGCGACCTTCAGATTCACGCGGCTGCCCGCGAGCACGGTCGGCGTGAATTTGAGGCCGACACCGAACTCTTCTTCCTGCAGCGTGATCGTCGAGCCGCCCGAGCCGTTGCTTTGCGACACCGGAATGAAGACCCGGCCGCCCGCGAGGAACGACGCTTCCTGGCCGCTCAGCGTGACGAGGTTCGGCTCCGCGAGAATCTTGCCGAGGCTGTCGCTCTTCTGCGCGTCGACGGCGATATTGAACGGCCTGTTGTTCGCCTTGCTCACCGCGATACCACTGCTGACACCGGCGAGCAGGCTGCTCACCAGCGCACCGGTCCACGAACCGAAGCCGCCCTGGATGTTGACCGCCGCGCCCAACTGATTGAGCAACGTCTTCGACACCTCGGCGACCTTTACTTCGAGCATCACTTGCTGCGGCGAATCGACCGTCATCATGTTGATGACTTCGGAACCCTTGCTAACACTCGAGCTTTGCTGCGAGATCGTGCCGCCGTTACCAAAGCTCGCGGTGCTCGCCTGGTCTTGCTGGGTGGGCTGCGCGCCTGCGTAAGCGCCGGCGATGGTCATCGCCTGCTGCGCAGCCTGCCCGCTCGACACGCGGCCCGCGAGCACGAGATTGCCGGCCGCGCTCGACACGCGAATGCCGCGCTCGTTCGGCAGCAATTGCGCGAGTGTGCGTTGCAGCCCTTCGGCATCGACGCCGACGCTCACGTCGATGATCTGGCATGCGCCGCTGCGGCCCTGCACGATCATGTTCGTGGTGCCGACGCTCATGCCGACCACGTACAGCGTGCGCTGCGACACGAGCGTCGCCTGCGCGACGACCGGATTGCCGAGCGTGCGGTTGCGCGCGGCCTCGACGAGCGGCACCAGAATCGACTTGCCGACCGCCACCGACACGCTCGATTCGTCGCGAATCTCGCCGGTGCAGTTCGGCCCGGTCAGCTGCGCGGGGGCGACCACCCTGCCGCTCGTCGCGCCGGTCGGCATCGGCGTGTTGCTGACCAGCATCGGCACGGCGCCCCGGCCGACCGGCAGCGGCGCTGTCTGCGCACCCCAGCCCGGCGGCATTTGCACGGCGGCCATCGTTTGTGCCGCGCTGTCGTGCGCGGCCGTCAGTCCGGCGCATAGCGCGGCGGCGAGCACCGTGCCGCCGAGCGAGCGGCAATGCTTGCCGCCACCGGATGAGAACCGTTGTTGTGTTTTCATGTTGCTGCCCCCGTCGCTCGATAGGTGTGAACCGAGACGTCTTTTGATTGCCTTCTGATTCAGATCGCGGCGCCTGACGTGAACTCGCGCAAACCCGCGCGCCGCGACCGCGCTAGAAACATTCGACGCTGCCCGTCACCCCCGACAGCACGCCGACGCAATCGCGCCTGGGCGCCGGACGCGCCGCATAGTGGGTGCGCACCGGATGCACATCGGGCGCCGCCGGCGCCGAAGCCGGCACGTCGAGCAAGGTCAGCTTGGTCGCGCCGCCGGTGCTCGGGGTCTGCTTGTCCACCTGATTGCGCAGCACCAGCGACAGCGTGCCGACGCTGCGCGCGAGGTCGAGCTTCTCGGCCTGCTCGGGCGTCACCTCGAGCGTCACCGCGTTGACCACTTTCGGCGCGGTGTCATCGCGGCTGACCTGCTGCGCGACCGCTAGCACGAGGATCTTTTCGAGCACGATCTTCGAGATGCTTTGCGACGTGTCGGTCTTGTTCGTCTGCTGCGTATTGACGATCACGTCGACGTAGTTGCCCGGCAGCGCGAAGCCCGCGACGCCGACCACGTCGTTCACGCGCACGGTGATCGCGCGATTGCCTTCACCAATCACCGCTGACAAGCCACCCTTCGTGCCCTGCGGCGCGAGCTTCGATTCGAGCACCGGCTCTCCGGGCGCGAGACTCGTCAGCAGCACGCGCCCTTCGAGCGCCTTGCCGTCGGCGAACGCACCGGGCGGCACGCTCGAAGTCGGCCAACTGACCAGGTGGATCAGGTTCTGGTTCAGCGGCTGGCCGAGGCTGATTTCCGACGACGCCACCGCAACCGACGTCACCGCGCCCGACGACGTCTGCAGCAGCCAGCGCGACGCGAAACTCACGGCCGCGAGGCCCGCCAGCACGGCGATCGTCAGCATCACTAAAGCCCGACTGTTTTTCATGGCAACACTCCCGCATCGTTCAGTGGAAACGTCCGGCTATAGCGCGGCCGCGAACAGCATTCCGAGGGTTCCGGCCGCGATCGCGACGCCGTAGGGAATCGACCCGACCGATCCGGACCGCGCATCGATCAGGTTTGTCTGTCCGAGCGGCGCGACGACGAGGCCGCCGAGCAGTTGCCGCAGATTCGCGAGCACGCGCGCGAAGCGGCCGCGGCGCAGCACGATCAGCAGAGACCAGAGCCCGCCGAGCAGAAAAGTGGCAACCGCGATCCGCCAGGTCAGCGCGGGGCCGACCCACGCGCCGATCATCATCAGCAGCTTCACGTCGCCGGCGGCCATGCCGCCCAGCAGATAGAACGGCAACAGCAAAGCGAGGCCGCACGCCGCCCCGATCAACCAGTCGAGCGCGCCGGCGAGCGGCCCGTGAATCGACATCTGCACGGCAAGCGCGACGGCGAGTCCGAGTGAGATCAGGCGATTCGGAATGCGCCGCGCGCTTATGTCCGTGCTCGCGGCCACGATCGCCAGCACGATCACACACAGCGGTACAGGATGTGGCGGCAGAGGTGGCAGCGTCATGATGACCTCGTCAAGGATGATTGAGCCGCGTCAGACCGAGTCAGCGAGATTGTTGAAGATCGCGCTGAGGTTGGTGCCGAGCGTGGTCACGCCGCCGATGATCAGCAGTGCAATCAGGCCGGCGAGCAGGCCGTATTCGATGGCGGTCACACCGTCCTCGTCGTGAATGAAACGTGCTGCGCGAGCAATCAGGTTCTTCATGACAGACCTCCTTTTTCCAGTGGGAAGGGGACGGACGAATCGCGAGGTTCGTCCGTCGACTCGAGGACTCAGACCGAGTCCGCGAGGTTGTTGAAAATCGTCTGCAGATGCTGGCCGAGCGTGGTCACGCCGGTGATGATCAACAGCGCGATCAGGCCGGCGAGCAGCCCATATTCGATGGCGGTCACGCCGTCTTCGTCACGAACGAAACGGGCTGCGGCAGCGATGATGTTCTTCATGATTCGACTCCTCTGGAAGACTAACTAATGGAACCCGTTACCAGGATTGGCGTGGGCGATGGGACTGCGGGTACTGCAGGGAAATGCGGGAAGCTGCTGGCTAGTTTCGCCGCCCGATCAGCGTCGCGCGGTGTTTGATCCGCAAGGTCGCAACGCTGGGCGACACGAACTGAAGGAAACGGGGAAAGTGAAGCGGCAGCTGCCGGGCGAGCCGCAGCATCGCGGCCGCGTGCCGCTGGCGCAGCATGGCCGCACGATGTGCGCCGCACACGGGCCTGGTATCGCCGCGCAGTCGCGTGATCTTCTTGTGCATACGTCCCCCGTCTTTCGTGATTTTTTTCTTGGCGTCGGCTCGAGGCCGGCACTCCGCGCACTCCCTATCGCAAGGACGGGACCAGCTTTGCGAAAACAGCGTAACGACGCGGGTTCGAGCCGACTGGCCCCCAGCCTCGCGCCGTATTCGCGTCCGAAATGTCCGAATGCGCAACGTTTTGCCTGACCCGCCGAACACTTCGCGGATCGCGTAATGCTCCGCCGGGCAAGGCTCGGGATTTTTTTTCCAGGACTTTCCCTACTCCGGTAAAAGACAAATTCCATCGAAAAATCGCCGTTCCCGAAGGGCGCGCCGGTCCAAAGCGTCTCATCGGCGAGACGGCTTGGTGCGTTGGCGCACATAAAGCTGGCCGTTTGGCCCGCTATTTGGCGGAGTCGGCAGTGCGCGGCGCGCGGCCAGGAAAACGCGAGCTTGAAAGTCGCATCAATTTCCGCCAACAATGAGCTGACCGGTTCAGCGCAACGACACGGTTTTTAATTCGATGTCACGCGCCGACACATACAAGACGGAACCTATAAACAGAACGAACGGCGGGTCGATAGACCCGATCCGGATCACGCGGGGGGCGGGGATCATGTACGCATCACAACTACGCATGCGCAGCGGCGACAGCGAGATTTGCGGCTGGCTTACGCCCGAGCGCATCGTCTTCTACTGCTGTGGGATGTGCGTGCTGTACGTGGGGATCATCGCGTTGTGGGCCTATGCGAGCCACGGCTTCTCCGACCCGCGGCTCACGCGTCCCGGTGAGGATTTTTCGATTTTCTGGTCGGCCTCGTATGGACTGCTGCACGGTTCGGCCATGCAGGTCTATGACCATGCGTCGTTCGACAAGCTACAGCGCGCGCTATTCACGAACGTGAGCCGCGACAGCGTGATGCCCTGGCTTTATCCGCCGACGTTCCTCGTGCTGATCGCGCCGCTCGCGCTGTTGCCGCAACTCGTCATGTACTTCGTGTTCGTCGGCGGCGGCATCGCGCTGCTCAGCGGGGGCACGCTGCGCGTGTCGGGCCTTGCCGACAGCTTCAGGGGCTCGCGCTTCGCATGGTTCGTCGTCGCGGCCTCGCCGTGCGTGTTCGTGCCAGCCATCTTCGGCCAGAACTCGCTGCTGACCGCCGGCATCGCCGCGCTCACGCTGCATTGGCTGCGCCGGCATCCGGTACGCGCGGGGCTGTGCCTCGGTCTGCTCGCGATCAAGCCGCAGATGGCCGTGCTGTTTCCGCTCGTGCTGATTGCCGCACGCGCATGGCGCACGCTGGCGGCCGCCGCGTTCAGCGCGGCGCTGTTCGGCGCGTTCAGCGTGCTGATATGCGGCGTGCAATCGGTGCGGCTGTTCTTCGTCAACACCGGCATTGCGCGTGAGACGCTGCTCGAGCAATGCCGCGGTTACTGGCTCGCATCGCCGACCGCGTTCGCGGTGCTGCGCGAGGGCGGTGCGCCGATCGCCGCGGCCTTTGCGGCCCAGGCCTGCGTCGGACTCATCGCCGCGGCAGCCGCATGGCAGGTGTGGCGAAACACACGCGACACGCGGCTGCGCGCGGCGAGTCTCGTCGTCGCCACGCTGCTGACGAACCCCTACGTGTGGCACTACGAACTGGCGTGGCTCGGCATCGCGACGGCCTGCCTGACCGCGCTCGGCAGCGGCGAAGGCTGGCTGCGCGGCGAGCAGAGTGTGATTGCGCTCGCGTGGCTGCTGCCGGTCTATGAACTCTTCAACCGCACGGCCGAGTTGCCGCAGATCGGCCCGATCGTTCTGCTGCTGGTGCTGCTGATCGTCGTGCGCCGCGTGCGCGTGATGGACGAAGAACGCGGCGAGCGCACCACCCTCGCCTATTCGCACGCGGTTCGAATCATTCGATAAACGGGGAAGCGTCATGCCAACTTATACAACCACGCCGCTGATCTCACTCGTCGTGCCGTTCTACAACGAGCAGGACGCGGTGGAACGCTTCTTCGCGGCGGTCGTGCCGGTGCTGGAATCGATCGACGGCACGCGCTTCGAGATCGTCTGCATCAACGATGGCAGCAGCGATGCGACGCTCGATCGGCTGATCGCGCAGAGCGGCCGCGACCGGCGCATTCGCGTGATCGACCTGACGCGCAACTTCGGCAAGGAAGCGGCGCTGACCGCCGGCATCGACGAAGCGTTCGGCGATGCGGTGATTCCGATCGACGCGGACCTGCAGGACCCGCCGAGCCTGATCCCGGTGATGGTCGAGCATTGGCTCGCGGGCGCCGAAGTGGTTGCGGCCAAACGCACGAACCGCCTGTGCGATACGTTCGCCAAACGCACGGCGGCCGCGCTCTACTATCGGGTGCACAACGCGCTGTCCGAAGTGAAGCTGCCGGAGAATGTCGGCGACTTCAGGCTGATCGATCGGCAGGTGGTCAACGCGCTGCGCAGCCTGCCGGAGCGCCGTCGCTTCATGAAAGGCCTGTTCGCGTGGGTCGGCTACCGCACCGTGATCGTCGAATACGAACGCGAGCCGCGCAGCGCCGGTCACTCGAAGTTCTCCGGCTGGCGGCTGTGGAACTTCGCCCTCGAAGGCATCACGAGCTTCAGCACGGTACCGTTGCGCAGCTGGACTTATATCGGACTGTCGATCGCGACACTCGCGTTCGTCTACGGCGGGTTCGTGATCGGCCGCACGCTGTGGTCGGGCAATCCGGTGCCCGGTTACGCGTCCACGATCTCGGTGATGCTGTTCATGGGCGGCATCGAGCTGATCGGCATCGGCGTGATCGGCGAATACGTCGGCCGGATTTACTACGAGTCGAAGGAACGGCCCGTTTATCTGGTGCGGCGTCGCTATCAGGCGAAGAGCAAGGTCAGCATGTTGCCGGGCGTGCGTCAGGATGCCCGCGCGGCGCACGTGGCGCGCGTCGAACTGACACGCAGGCGTGCCGCGCCGCGGTTTCGCGTAGTCGGCCACTGAAAGCGGAGGAGTCCACCATGTCTCCCGATGCCTACCTCGAAATGGCCGAGACCGAAGCCGGGCACTGGTGGTTTCGCGCGCGGCGCGACGTGCTGCGCACGCTGCTCGAACGGCTCGCGTTACCGCGTCGCGCACGCGTGCTCGAAGTGGGCTCCGGCACCGGCGGCAACCTCGACATGCTGGCCGGCTTCGGCGCCGTCAGCGGCCTCGAGATGGACCCGACCGCTCGGGCGCTGAGCGCGCGCAAGACCGGCAACCAGTTCGACATCCGCGCGGGCCACTGCCCCGACGACGTGCCGTTCAACGGCGAACGCTTCGACCTGATCTGTTTCTTCGACTGCCTCGAACATATCGTCGACGACGCCGGCTCGCTCGCGCGCATGCGCGACCTGTTGACGCCGGGAGGCCGCATCATCGTGACGGTGCCGGCCGGACAAAGTCTCTGGAGTGCTCACGACGTTTTCCTGCACCACTACCGCCGCTATAGCCGCGGCTCGCTGATGCGCTGCGCGGCCGTGGCCGGCTACGAAGTCGAACGCATCAGCTATTTCAACACGCTGCTGTATCCGGTCGCGGTGGCCGCGCGCTGGGCCGACCGGCTGCTGCGTCGCAAACATTCGAGCGGCGACGCGATCCCGCCGTTGCTGCTCAACGCGGCGCTGTACCGCATCTTCAGCGCCGAGCGCCACTGGCTCGCGCATGCGCCGCTGCCTTATGGCGTATCGCTGTTCGCGATCCTGCGCAAGCGCGAGGGAGCGTCGCGATGATGCTGGTCGAACGGGTCAGGCTGATGCGCTTTGGCGCGAGCGGCGTCATCGCGACCGGCCTGCATGTATGCATTGCGCTGACGCTGATCGCGGACGCCGGCATGTCGCCGCCGTGGGCCAACGCGATCGCGTTCACCTGGGCGACGGCGGCCTCTTATCTGTTGAACACGTTCTGGAGTTTTTCTGCGCTGCCTGCGTTGATGAACGCTGGGCGGTTCGTGGTCGTGTCGCTGGGCGGCCTGACGTCGACCGCGCTCGTATCGCACCTGACGCAGCTTGCGGGCGGCCCGCCCGCGCTCGGCATCGCGCTAGTCGTGTGCGTGGTGCCGCCGCTCACGTTCGTCGCGCATCGGTGCTGGACGTATCGCTGAATACGAAGCACGCACAAGGCGACTCACGTCGCGCGCAACGCCTTCTGACACGCCGCGAGTACCGCGCCGGCCGCCAGCAGCAGCGCCGAATACACGAGCCCGCGTGCGAGCCCGGCGCCATCCGACACCCAGCCGATCACGACCGGCCCGACGATCTGCCCGAACGCGAACACGATCGTGAAGGCGCTGATGCCCTTCGCCCAGTGGCTCACGGGGAGATTGTGGCGCACGAACGCGGTCGTCGACGCGACCGCCGACAGGAACGTCGCGCCGAACAGCGCGCCTGAAACGAACGCGACCCACGGCTGCGTGAAGAGCGCGGGCAGCAGCGTCGCGATCGCCAGCAGCGCGTTGAGCAGGGCGAGCGCCTGGCCCCCGCGCATGCGATCGAGCAGCGTCGACCAGATCCGCGCCGACACCACGGTCGCCGCGCCGAGCAGTAGATAGAAACCGGTGACGACCGCCGCGCTCATGCCGGCGTTGCGCAGCAGCGCGACGATGAACGTCATGTAGCCGATATAGCCGACGCCGAACAGTCCGTAGCCCGCGAGCGCGGCCGCGAAGTGCGGCCAGCCCGGGGCAGGGGTGGCGGCGGCTGCATGCGCCGCAGCCGCCGCGCTCGAGTACGCGCGCTCGATTCTGCGCGACGCGCCGATCGCGACCGCGGCGAACAGCGCGCAGGCCGCCGCGAGCGCGAACCACGCGAATTGCCAGCCGTGGGCGGAATCAAGGATCGCCACCGGCACCAGCACCGACGACGCGACGATCCCCCAGCCGGTACCGCCGTAATACAGACCGAGCACGAGCCCCGCGTCGCGCGGTCGCGCCGACGCGAGCCGCGCCGCAAGCACGCCGCCGCCGATGAAGATCGCCGCGCTGCTCGCACCGGTGATCACGCGCAGCGTCAGCAGCGCATGCGTGCTGGCGGTGAGGCCGCTGCCGGCCATCAGCAGTGCGGTCAGCATGCAACCGGCCGCGAACAGCGCGCCGGCCGACCAGCGGCGCGCGAGGCGCGGAAACACGAGCGCGCCGAGCAGATAGCCGAGCGCGTTGGCGGTGTTCATCGCGCCGGCCTGCGCGAAGCTCCAGCCGAGGTCGAGTTTCATCGACGGCAACAGCAGCGCGTACGCGAAGCGCGCGAAGCCGAGCGCTGTCGCGCTGCCGAGCGATAGCGCGGCGGCCAGCAGCAGGGTCGGCACACGTTCGACAGTGGTCGTTGATGGGGCGTGCGATGCGGTGTCGGCGGAACGGGAGGACATGGGCGGACGGACGTAAACGGGAACGCTGCGAGCCGATTCTACCTGGAGCGACGACGAAAGTCGCGGAATGTGCGCGCCTTACCCGCCCGCCCCTTCCGGCTCATGCGGCGCGAGCCGCGCCTTTGCGTGGCGCATCTTTTCCAGCGTCTCGGGCCCGGCCTTCAGCGCGACGCCGATCGCGAGCGCATCCATGATGCACAGATGCACGAGCCGCGACACGCCCGGCGTGTTCGGATCGATCGGGCTCGCCACGCGCAGCAGCAGCGGAATATCGACGAGCCATGCGAGTCGCGAGCCGACGTTGGTCAGCGCGATCGTCGTCGCGCCGCGCTCCTTCGCGATCTGGATGCTTTCATTCACTTCGACGCTGCGCCCCGAATGCGAGATCGCAAACGCGACGTCGCCCGGCTCCATCAGACCCGCGTATAGACGCTGCAAATGACCATCGGTAAACGCGGCCGCCGCGATGTCGATGCGCAGAAAACGCAGCGCCGCGTCCTGCGCGACGAGCCCCGAGCCTGAGCCCACGCCGAAGAAAAACACGCGCCGGGCGCTCGAAAGCGCCGCGATCGCGCTTTCGACCACGGCAGGATCGAGCGCGCCGCGCGCATGCGTGATGCCGTCGATCGCCGCTTCGCCGACCTTGTCCATCAAGGTCTGCACGTCGTCGTCGCGCGCGACCGCGGTCGATGCATACGGCAGCCCGCCCGCGACGCTCTGCGCGAGCTGCATCTTGAAGTCGCGCAGACCGTGCGCACCGATCGCGCGGCAAAAACGCGTGACGGAAGGCTCGGACACATCGGCGCGCTGCGCGAGTTCGGTGATGCTCGCGCGCATCGCGAAGTCGACGTCGGCGAGCACCATGTCGGCGACCTTGCGCTCGGCGGGCCGCAGACTCGCGAGTGCGCTGCGGATGTGGGGAATCAAGTTCGGTGCGGACACCCGGTGTTCCTTAGGGGCTGTTTCATATGGATCCGCGTCGCTCGCAGCTTGTTCGGCTTCAATCGGCCTGATCAAAGTTCAAGCCGCACGCGGTTCAGACCAGCCTGCGTCCACTCTCCGTATCGAACAGATGGATGTGTTCGGCCGGCAGACGCAGCGCGACACGCTGACCGGGCTCGATCTTCGAGCGCTCGCGCGTGGTCACGCACCACGAAGCGCCGCCTATTTTCCCGTACAGGTGCGTTTCGGCGCCAGTTGGCTCGATCACTTCGACGTCGAGCGCGGCATCCGGTATCTGCGTCGTGATCTCGATGTGCTCGGGCCGCACGCCGAGCGTGGCCTTCGCACCGACCACGGCCGACGCAGGCGTGCGTTCGAGCGCGACCTCGCTGCCGTCCGCGAGCTTCAATGCGAGGCCCGCACCCTGCGTGCGATTGACGATCACGCCCTCGGCGAAATTCATCGACGGCGAGCCGAGGAAGCTCGCGACGAACAGATTCGCCGGCCGGTCATAGAGTTCGAGCGGACGGCCGATCTGCTCGATACGTCCCGCGTTCATCACGACGATGCGATCGGCCATCGTCATCGCTTCGATCTGATCGTGGGTGACGTAGATCACCGTGTTCTTCAAGCGCTGATGCAGGGCCTTGATTTCGGTGCGCATCTGCACGCGCAGCTTTGCGTCGAGATTCGACAGCGGTTCGTCGAACAGGAACAGCGACGGCTCGCGCACCACCGCGCGGCCCATCGCCACGCGTTGCCGCTGACCGCCCGACAATGCGCGCGGCAAGCGGTCCAGATAGTCACTGAGGTTCAGCATCTTCGCGGCCGCATCGATGCGCGGCTTGAATTTCTCCGAGGATTCCTTGCGGATTCTCGGACCGAACGCGATGTTTTCATACACCGACAGATGCGGATACAGCGCGTAGCTCTGGAACACCATCGAGATGTTGCGCTGCTGCGGCGCGAGCGTATTCGCGCGCGTGCCGCCGATCATCAGATCGCCGCCGCTGATTTCCTCGAGCCCGGCCACCATCCGCATCAGCGTGCTCTTGCCGCAGCCCGACGGACCGACCAGCACGACGAACTCGCCGTCGTCGATGTCGAGATCGATGCCGTGCACGACCTGGGTGTCGCCATAGCGTTTGAAGATGCCGCTCAGTTGCACTGCTGCCATGCTGTCCTCATTGTCTTGCTGTGTGTTGTATTGCCGATGTTGTATTGCCGGTGCCGTAGTGCACGCGCCGCACGCGGCTCAGAACGACTCGAGCGTCAGCTCCTGCGCCATCAGGCGGTTGCCCGCCATCAAGCCGCCGTCGACCGGCAACGCGACGCCGGTGATCACGCGCGCTTGCGGCGATGCGAGGAACAGCACCGCATCGGCGATGTCGTCGGGCGTCGCGAAGTCGCGCAACGGGTACCACTTCTTCAGTTCCTCGAACACCTGCGGCTTCTTCTCGACACGCGCCTGCCACGCCTGCGTCTTCACAGTGCCCGGACACACGATGTTCGCGCGAATGCCAAAGCGGCCCAGCTCGAGCGCGAGCGCCTTCGTGTAGCTGATCAGGCCGGCCTTCGCGGCGCTATATGCCGGATGACCGAGCGCGGCGAGACCGTTCACCGAGCCGATCAGCACGAGCGCGCCGCGCTGCCGTTCGATCATCGACGCGCGCACCGCCTCCACCGTGTGATACGTGCCGTTCAGGTTCAGATGGATGTCGCGCTGCCAGCTTGCGGCGTCGGTGGTCGCGAGCGACGCGCCGAGCGCCGCGCCCGCGTTCGCGACCAGCACGTCGACCGGTCCACGCTGCGCGACCGCCGCGGCCACCGCGTGCTGCACCGCAGCGGCGTCGCCGAGATCGACCGCGACCGGCACGACCTGGTCCGCGCCCTGTTGCGCGCCCCGTTGCGCGCCGAGTCGCGCGCTCAACGATTGCAGCGCGGTAGCGTCGATGTCGAGCGCGAGCACGGTGTCACCCGCCTCGACGAAGCGCTCGCATAACACGCTGCCAATACCGCCGCATGCGCCCGTTACCAATACGACACGATCCATGTGTTCCTCGCTCGTTGGCCTGGCCGTTTCGGCCGTCTTGCCGGCGCCGGCCGCCACTCGGCTCGCGCTACGCGCAACGCTGTAAATTTCCTACATATCGAACCCGCGACGGCTGCCGGCCATCCCGAAGAGTGGGTTTCCATCCCCGTCGCGCCGTGCAGAATACCCCATGCTTTACAGCATCTTATGCACAAAACAGCCCGAAAAAAAATATCGCAGACCCTACGTGACAAGCTATTTTGCGTCATGTAGGATTTTTTCAAACAATTTACCCAAGGCGGCCGGCGACGGCAGCAAACCACCCACAGGAGAGAGAAAAATGTCGTTGCATGCCCGTGCTTCCCTCGCGCTAGGCAAAGTCGCCGTGGCGCTCGCGTTTGCAGGTATCGCCGTCTCGGCCCATGCCGAGACGGTCCGCGTGACGGTCGCTCACTACAGCGACGCGACCGCGCCGTACTTCGAGAAAATGGCCCGCAACTTCGAGAAGGCCAACCCCGGCACGACCATCAAGATCGAAGACGTGAACTGGGACACGCTGCAACAGAAGCTGCAAACGGACATCTCCGGCGGCGCCAACGCGGACCTCGCGATCGTCGGCACACGCTGGCTGCTCGACTTCGTGAAGGACGACGTCGCCGAGCCGCTCGACGGCTATATGGACGCGAATTTCAAGGCCCGCTTCATCGGTCCGTTCCTCGCGCCTGGCCAGATCAACGGCAAGACCTACGGCCTGCCGATCGCCGCTTCCGCGCGCGCGCTGTACTACAACAAGGATCTGCTCGCGAAGGTCGGCTACCCCGACGGCCCGAAGACCTGGAATGAAGTGATCGATGCATCGAAGAAGCTGAAGGCGCAAGGCATCGCCGGCTTCGGTCTGCAAGGCAAGGAAATCGAAACCGACGTCTACTTTTACTACGCGCTATGGACGATGGGCGGCGACGTGGTCGGCAAGGACGGCAAGGCCGCGTTCAATTCGCCGGCGGGCGTGAAGGCCGCGACGATGTACAAGCAGATGATCGACCAGGGTCTCACGCAACCGGGCGTCACCGGCTATAGCCGCGAGGACGTGCAGAACCTGTTCAAGCAGGGCCGCGTCGCGATGGTGATCTCCGCGCCGTTCCTCGCCAAGCAGATCAAGAAGGAAGCGCCGAACCTGAAGTACGGCATCGATCCGCTGCCGATGGGCACGACGCACGCCACCTACGCGGTCACCGACTCGATCGTGATGTTCAAGAACTCGAAGGTGAAGAAGACCGCGTGGAAGTTCCTCGACTATCTGTTCACGAAGGAACCGCGCGTCGAGTTCACGACGACCGAAGGCTTCCTGCCGACCACGAAGGCAGAAGCGACCGACCCGGC
Organism: Paraburkholderia sp. Cpub6; assembly: GCF_014201065.1. Lineage (NCBI taxonomy): Bacteria > Pseudomonadati > Pseudomonadota > Betaproteobacteria > Burkholderiales > Burkholderiaceae > Paraburkholderia > Paraburkholderia sp. Cpub6. Next base: position 14,441 of record NZ_JACHDM010000004.1, on the reverse strand, counting down.
GTTCAACGATCCGGACGTCAAGGCATTCATCGCGTTGCTGCCCACGGCTCACTTTGCGCCGACCGTGACCGGCTGGGAAGACACCGCGAAGGCCGTGACCGACGCGATGCAGGCGATCTACCTGAACAAGGCGCAACCGGCGGAAGCGTTGAATGCGGCCGCTGCGCAGGCGAACAAGTCGCTCGGTCACTGATACGCGGCTTTTGACAGTAACGAGACGAACAGGGGACGCGCGGCGCCGTAGCTCAAGCGCCGCGCCACTCCCACATTGAGCCTATGCAGCACGATGCACCCTCCGGCCCATTCCGTCGTGCCCGCCGCCAGAGAGCGGGCGCGTCTTACGATCGAGCACGCATGAGCCGTTCCGTTTCTTCGCGCGCGCAGGCGCCCTGGTTGCTGATTGCGCCGAGCCTCGTGCTCGCGCTGTTCATCATCAGCTATCCGATTTTCAACATCGTGTGGCAATCGCTGCATGAGGTATCGCGCTTCGGCGCGATCCGCGACTTCACCGGCGCGCAGAACTTCATCAACGTGTTTGAGGACCCGGTGTTTCTCGCTTCGGTACGCCGCACGATCATCTGGACCGTGTGCGTGGTGGGCGGCACGGTGCTGATCTCGGTACCTGTCGCACTGATTCTGAACCAGGAGTTTCACGGCCGCGGCGTGGCGCGCACGATCGTGATGCTGCCGTGGTCCGTCTCTTTGACGATGACCGCCGTCGTCTGGCGCTGGGCCTTCAACGACGACTACGGCATGGTCAATGTCACGCTGCAGCGGCTCGGCCTGATCGGCGGGCCGATTCACTGGCTCGCGACGCCCGAGTTCGCGTTCCCCGTCGAAATCGCGGTCGGCATTCTGGTGTCGATTCCGTTCACGGTGACGATTTTTCTTGGCGGCCTGTCTTCGGTGCCAGGCGATATCTACGAAGCCGCGCGTATCGACGGCGCGAGCGCCTGGCAGCAGTTCCGTCAATTGACGATGCCGCTGCTGCGCCCGTTCATCAACATGGCGATCCTGCTGAACGTGATCTACGTGTTCAACTCGTTTCCGATCATCTGGGTGATGACGCAAGGCGGCCCCGACAACAGCACGCACATCCTCGTCACCTACCTGTACGAACTCGGCTTCCGGCTCGGACGGCCCGGCGAAGCGGCCGCCGTTTCGCTGATCATGCTCGTGATGCTGTTCGTGTTCTCGATCGCTTATCTGCGTCTGCAACGCGCGAAAGAAGGAGTGCCATCATGAGTCTGAGCGCGAAAACGAAACGCTCGCTGTGGTGCTGGATCGCGCTGACGCCGCTCGTGATCGTCATCCTGTTTCCGTTCGCGGTGATGTTCTTCACCGCGGTCAAACCGGCCTCGGAGATCTTCGTCTATCCGGCGCGCTGGCTGCCGGTGCAGTGGCAGTGGCGCAATTTCATCGACATGTGGGACGCGGCCAACTTCGGCGTCGCGCTGCGCAACAGCACGATCATCAGTTTCCTGTCCACCGCGCTCGCACTCGCGGTGAGCCTGCCCGCCGCTTACGCGCTCGCGCGCTTCCCGTTTCGCGGACGCGGCCTGTATCGGCAGTTCCTGCTCGTCACGCAGATGCTGTCGCCGATCCTGCTGGTGGTCGGCCTATTCCGGCTCGCGGCGATGATTCCGTGGGGCGACGGCAACCTGGTCGATTCGAGGATCGGCGTGATCGTGTCGTACGCGGCGTTCAATATCGCGTTCGCGGTGTGGATGCTGTCGTCGTACTTTCAGACCGTGCCGCAGGATCTCGAGGAATCCGCGTGGCTCGAAGGCTGCAGCCGCACGCGCGCGGTGTTCAAGGTGTTTCTGCCGCTCGCGGTGCCGGCGATCGTCGTGACCGCCATCTTCACGTTCATCAATGCGTGGAACGAGTTCGCGATCGTCTATACGCTGATCCGCTCGCCGGAAAACAAGACGCTGACCGTGCAGGTGACCGATATGGTCGCGGGCAAGTACGTGGTCGAATGGCATCTGGTGATGGCCGCGACCTTGTGCGCGACGTTGCCGGTTTCGATCGTGTTTGCGTGGTTGCAGCGTTATATGGTGAAGGGGCTCGCGCTCGGCGCGGTGAAGTGAGTGACTGCGCGGCGCGCGCCGCGCAGTGTTCGCTTGCGGGTCGTGCGTCAGTCGGTGCCGCGCACGATGCGCAGATCGCGTTCGACGCCATCGCCCAATGCGGCCAGCGCCTTCTTGTACTCCTCGCTTTCGTAAGCGGCGACGGCCGCCTCGTACGTCGGGAACTCGATTACGACCGTGCGCTCCTTGAGGCCCTGCTCGCGCGCCTCGTCCGCCACGCCTCGCACGAGGAACTTGCCGCCCGCCGCCGCCACCGCGGCCGGGGCCAGTTGCGCATATGCGGCCAGTTTCTGCGGATCGTTCGTCTTGCGGTACGACGACACCCAATAACCTTTGCTCATTCGAATCTCCTTGTGTGATGGACCAACGCGAGACTAAAGCGGACCTAAGCAGTCGCGGTCTTACATAGTAGCAAAGCGGGCTGGCTCGCGATGCCGAGCGGTACCGCGCCGCCGCGCGCCACGACCTGGACAGCATCTGCCACCACCAGCACTTGATCGCGCATAACGGGAAGTGTCTCTTTCAGCATCGCCAAAACGATTTAGCCATTAAACGTTTTGTGCACTAGGCTTGCCTTTGCACACTTCAAGCGATGGACCAAAGGAGACAACGAATGAGCGAGCGATACGAGTCGTTTTGTGCATGCTGCGGCGGTCCCGACCACCGGGCGATGAGCCGACGGACTCGCCATGCCGCCGGCGTTCGCCGCGGACACACCGGCCGTGCCCACGATTGCTTATGACTCGATTGCCAACCCCGTACGTTTGCCGAACGACAGGTACTTCGGCGATTGTGGGGGGTGAAGCTTTGATACTTTTAGACCTCCCACGGGTTTCGTTTCATGTTTATTCACGAAGTGGACTGATTTGGTTTTTATGGTTTGGGGGAGATTATCGACATCATTTCATGATGTGAAATCGCGGCTCGTTAAATTACAATCTGCAATAAAACTCTCTCGTCGAGGTTTTTGCACCCAGCACCCTTGGCGCTAACCAGAGAATGCTAACGCGCGCACTCGGCAAGCTACTTGCTGTGTTGACGCCGGCTATCGACCTATGGGAACCCGGCTGTTGATATGGGGCTGATCTGGTGCCGTTGGCGTATCGAGGCCTCAGCGTGCCGTTCTGGATAGAAGTGGATGCACGCTGTTTGCCAGCTAGTCGGCCATTGCCGACGGTGGCCGCCGAAGAACGTGCGGCAGGTCGAGATCGGCTTAGCCGACATTCGCGACCCGGTACCGGCGAATGTCAGCATTCGTTGAATGTCAGCATTCGTTATTGGCGAATGAGTCTTGTCGACCCCGAAGAGACATTCAGCTAACTCGTAAGCGGTCGTTCACCTCGTACAAACGATGGGGTTACAGGCGTACAACCCGTCATATATCGGAAGAAGCACAAAGGGCGACGAGCGCTCGATTTGAGCCTTGCTCCGGAACTGCCTCCAGCCAGCCCGGATGGCTTTAACCGTTCGCGATGTTGAACCGCACTCAGCCTGCAACCAGTCGAAAAGTGCGGCTCGAATAAGTGCACGTTGCATCTGTGCAAAGAGCTCAGGCGTGTCAGCGCTCTCGTCAAAGCGGAACCGTTGACGATGCAAGCGCCGCCTTGCGATGCCCACCGACTGTCCACGCAATCGCGGTACCGATTGCGAGAGCTAACAGGCATGCAGTCGGAACGAGCATTGGTGCAACATGACTGTTGGTTACCTTGCCAACGTACGGCATGAGGTTCTGTCCGAAGAACCCTCCAAGGTTTCCAATGCAGTTGATGGCAGCGACACTTGCCGCGGCTCGAGCGCCAGAAAAGAAGCGTGGTGGGAGCGACCAGAAGCAAGGGTACAGCAGAGGAATACAAGCTCCGCCCAGACACAGAGCAATAAAGCGCAACGACACGGTCGGCAACACGAGGCTCGATGCAAAGCATACGACACCGATGCCGGCGACTATGGCCATTGCTTTTAACACCACCTGTTCACGTTTGAGCTTTCCGGGAAGCCAAAGCAGGAGAAGAGCCGCGAGTGCCCACGGAATCATGTTAAGCAGGCCATTGACGCTCGACGAAACGCCCCAACTCTTAACCAACGTAGGCAGCCAGTACGTAACGCCGTAGAGCGACGTCGACATCAGCATGTAGGTTGCTGCGAACATGAGAACCTTCGGGTCAAGCAATGCCGCCCATGGCCGGGACTCCTTTGCTTCCGGGGACGCTTCGCGCACAAGCGCTGCGACCACAATGTCCTTCTCATCCTGGGAAAGGAAGTTCGCTTCCTTGACGGAGCTCGGTAGATATTTAAGCGCTACGAAGGCAATCAGTATTGCCGGAAGACCGGTGGCAAGGAAGACCCATTGCCAACCCGCCAGTCCCAGTGTTCCGCCCAAGGAAAGGAGCAGCCCTCCGACCAGCGCGCCAAGCATGTTTGCCAGCGAACTGCCGAGGGTAAAAAGGCCAAGCACACGTGTCCGGTAGCTTTGAGGAAACCACTGCGTCAGGTAGTAAATGACGCCTGGATAAAAGCCGGCTTCAGCAACGCCCAGCGCAAACCGAAACGAGTAAAAAGCTGGCAGGGACCTGGTGAACGCCATTAGCACTGTAACGACGCCCCACGTAATCATGATGCGAGCGAGCCACGTCCGGGCTCCAAACCGATGTAGCGCCAGTGTGCTGGGCACCTCGAACAGCAGGTAGCCAATGAAAAACAGCGATGCTCCAAGGCCATACGCGGCTTCCGTCATGCCGAGTGCCTGAACCATTTCCAGTTTCGCGAAGCCGACGTTCTGCCGGTCGATGAATGCGATGAGAAACATGACAATCAGCAGCGGCATCAGCCGCCATGCCATTTTCTTCATTACCTGCTGCTCACGTGTTACGGACGTAGACATGTTCGCTCCAAGTTCCATGCCCGCTGCCGCTCGACTGGCGTTTCAAAAACGGTCAGTCAGACGAAAACAAGCAGATTGATATAGTCATGTATATGTTTGTATGTTTGAGGTCGGGCTGCAATGAGGTATAACCCGGACGAGCGCATGCAAGCGAGCTGCGGCCGCAGCTGGCGACCGGTGATGTATTCGGCGAACGAGGTGTAGAGCCTGAAAGTCGCGGGAAAAATGCGACTTGCCGGGTGACAGAGAGTCAGTTCGCGTTGTCGGTCCCTATGACGGCACCGAACGCGGCAAGGGAGTCGCGTTGTCAGCGAATATCGACCTGATACTGGAACGCTGCAGCAGCACCACGCGTGGTGCGCCATTCAATAGGCGTCCCGGCGAAATCGGATGCCACACGGTGCACAAGGATTACCGGGCTGCCAACGTCGATATGCAAGAGCGCTGCATCAGCGTCCGTCGCCTGTTCGACGTTCAGAATCTCGGTTGCGGATGCGACGATTTGGCGGCAAAGCCGCTCGTAGAGCGGATAAAGCAAATCTTCGAAGCCACCAAGGGGCAGAGTCGCCAGCGCTTCGAAACGGCTTCGTGGCAGCCATATTTCTTCCGACAAAACCGGTTGTCCCTCAATCAGTCGTACCCGCGAGAGATGAACAGCCTTCTCGGTCGCCTTCATCCGCAAGGTTGAGCGAATCGTGTCGTTTGGCTTGACGACCTCGCGGCTGAGCACCTTCGCCGTCGGTCGGACCGGCTTCCCGTCAGCTGACTTGAATCGGAAGAAGCGGAACAACGACGAATCAAAGCGCGGGCGGCGGACAAACGTCCCTTTTCCCTGGGTGCGGGTGAGTACCCCGTCAGCCACCAACAAATCAATGGCTTTCCGAAGGGTTCCGGTCGACACGTTGTAGAACTGGCTAAGTTCCGCCTCTGTGTCGATTGCCTTTTCTGGCGCCCATTCGCCCTCCGCGATGCGGCGCACCAGGTCATCGCGTAGCTGCTGGTATCGGGGCAATCGACCGTCTGGCTTGGCCGAGAACGATTGCATATCCATGATTCATATAGTTGTTCACAGGAATAGTCACTGTACAACATCTGCAGGAACAAGGGTAAATCCCCAATGACTTCTTCGTAAAGGCGCCTAGACTAAACATATAGTCATATACATGAATATATGAATTTACCTTGGAGACGGCGATGTTCACCTGGTACAAGCAAGGTACACCTCTCGAACGAAACACCTTCTGGGGATGTTTCGCGGGTTGGGGCCTCGATGCCCTCGATGTGCAGATGTTTACCCTGGCAATCCCCGCAATCATCGCAGCGTACGGCATCGACCACACGCAGGCGGGCGCAATCAGCGGCGTGACACTGGTGTCATCGGCGATGGGCGGCTGGTTAGCGGGCGCCTTGTCCGACAGGATTGGTCGGGTGCGGACGCTGCAGATTACGATTCTCTGGTTTGCCAGCTTCACGTTCCTCTGCGCCTTCGCCCAGAGTTTTCCTCAACTACTGGTCCTGAAGGCCCTGCAAGGGTTCGGGTTCGGCGGAGAGTGGGCTGCAGGCGCCGTGTTGATGGCTGAGACCATCCGGACGGAACACCGCGGCAAGGCCATGGGCGCGGTACAGAGCGCCTGGGCCGTCGGCTGGGCCGGCGCAGTGCTGTTGTATGCCGCAGCTTTTTCGTGGTTGCCGTCAGACACGGCGTGGCGTGTCATGTTCGGTGTTGGCCTGCTGCCCGCGCTTCTCGTCCTTTACGTCCGCCGCAATCTCCGCGAACCTGTGCGCGTTGAGCCGTCTCGCGCTGAACCAGCTGTTTCTTGGTGGGAGCAAATCGCGCAAGTATTCCAGCCGCGCGTCATCAAGACCACCGTTATCGGCGCGGTTCTGGGCACAGGCGCCCACGGCGGGTACTACGCCATCATGACCTGGTTGCCGACCTTTCTCTCCAAGGAAAGACATCTGTCAGTCCTCAACACCGGCGGGTATCTGGCGGTTGTTATCGTGGCTTTCTGGTGCGGCTGTATGGCGAGTGCTTACCTGCTCGACCGTATCGGACGCCGGCGCAACATCGCATTCTTTGCATTTTCTTGCATCGTCACCGTGCTCGCCTACGTGATGCTTCCATTGAGCAACACGCAGACGCTTGTTCTGGGCTTCCCGCTAGGCTTTTTCGCCGCCGGCATCCCGGCCAGCCTGGGCGCACTTTTCAACGAACTCTATCCTGCGGACATGCGCGGAACAGGCGTCGGCTTTTGCTACAACTTCGGTCGCATCGCCTCGGCGGGTTTCCCTGTGCTGGTCGGATATATGAGTCATTCGATGTCGCTGGGAGCAGCGATTGGTATCGATGCCGCAATTGCGTACGGGCTGGCGATGGTTGCCGTGTTGCTGCTTCCCGAAACGCGCGGCAAGCGATTGCGGCCGGCCGGCGTCGAGCAGGCTTCACAACCGGTCGCCGACGCCGAATTAGCGCTTGACCATCCCCGGAGCCAGCGATGACCCAGGCACCATCCATCGCGCGGCCACGGCTGCCGCGCGTTGACACGCACGCGCACGTGTTTGCCAGGACGCTGCCGCTCGCGGACGGACGGCGCTACGCACCCGACTACGACGCAACCCTGGACGCCTACCGGAAGCTTCTGGACGAGAACGATATTGGCAATGCCGTCCTTGTCCAGCCAAGCTTTCTCGGCACCGATAACAGCCATCTTTTAAAGGCGCTGACCAGAGACATAAGCCGGCTGCGCGGTGTGGCAGTCGTGTCCCCCGAAATTTCAGAAGACGACCTGGTGCGGCTGTACTGCCAGGGTGTGACGGGCGTGCGTCTCAACCTTGTCGGGCAGACGCTCCCCGACCTCAGCACCGCCCCGTACGTGATGCTTTGGCGGCAGTTATCAAAACTAGGCTGGCATGTTGAGTTGCACAGGGAGGCGTCGGACCTGGCGCCGCTCGTCAGCACTTTGCTGGATGTGGGCTTGCCAGTCGTCGTTGACCATTTTGGCCGCCCTGACCCGGACAGCGGCACTCGCGACCCGGGGTTTCACGACCTGTTGGAGTTTGGCCCATCTGGCCGCGTGTGGGTCAAGCTTTCGGGCGCCTATCGGTGCTCGGAGCCGGACTCGAGTTTCATGCGCGATGCCACGGACCAGCTCTTAGACGCATTTGGCGCCGAACGTCTGATGTGGGGTAGCGACTGGCCACACACGCAGTTTGAACATGCGACGGCCTACAGCCAGACGCTTGGCGCGTTGCTGGACTTACATCTTGCGCCCGCGATTGTCGAGGCAATCCTGTGCTCAACCCCGCACTCGTTTTACGGGTTCGACAAAGACCCCGTGAGGGATATTGTCCCGACGACACCGACTTCCCAACTCACTTCCTGAGGTCATCATGCAAGTCACCGGTATGTTGCACGGCGCCAGATTGCTGCAGTTCGTGGGCTTTCCGACGCCCGAGATTCTGGGTCCGGACGCCAGCGAAGAGCAGATTCGAGCGATGCTGAAAAAGCACGGGATGATTTTCATCAAGCCGGTTTTCAAGGGCGGCGTTGGCAAAAAGGGCAAGGCCGGTCTGATTGGCCGTGCAACTGACCTGACGACCGCCTTGAAGGAGAAGGAGCGCCTTTACTTCGTCGAGCATCACGTCGCCAACACCGTTTCAAAAGCCAACGGCGTGACGTTTGAGGCGGGAGTGCCTGCCGAGTATGAGGTCTACTTCTCGATTACCGACTCGACACATTTCCGCGCGCCCACCATGACGCTTACGCACCACGGTGGCGTCGACATCGAGGAACTGGACAAGTCGCAAGTTGTGCAGATTCCGTTTGACCCGCTCACCGGGCTCAAGGCGTTCGTCGTGGCGAACGCGCTTTCGACGCTGGGCGCACCCAAGCAGATTATCTCGCCGCTTGTACAGCACCTCCCCAAGTTGTGGGAGCTCTACCACGGGTTCGGAATGACGACCCTTGAACTCAATCCAATCCGGATGCGCGAGGATAGCAAGGGAAGGCTGACACCCATCGCCTGTGACTTCAAATGCGGTTTCGACCGTGACGACCCGCGCTGGCAGCGCCTTGACCTGCCCGCGCATCTCTTCGCAGTCGACTATTCAGACTTCGAACAGGAAATCAACCAGCTTCGCACGTATCAGGGGCAGAGCGACGTCTACGTCATTAACGCGAAGGGCAGCATTCTCGCTCCGACGTTCGGTGGCGGCGCGAACTCCCTTGTCACGCAAATGCTCGGAGACGACGCCATCATCTCGTCAGACTTCGGCGGCAACCCACCCTACGAAAAGATGAAGGAAGTCGCCCGCATCTGCTTCAAGCACTGGATTGAGCAGAGCAATGTGCTGTTCATCATTGGTGGAAAGTCGAACAACACGGACATTTTCGAAACATTTCGCGCAATGGCCGACGCGTTACGCGAGCACTTCAGTCTGCACGGCCCGACGCCGCTCTATGTGGTGGTCGGCCGTGGCGGTCCGAATCTGGTTCGCGGAATGGGAGCGTTGCGCGACACGCTCGATTCGCTGGGATTGCCGTACACCTTCTTCGGCTTTGACTCGGACATGAGCGAGGTGGTCCTGTACGCGAAAGAGGTGGACCAATGGATGAAAGCAGGCGGCCGTGAGCAGATTGCCGCGAAGCTGGGAATCTCGTTCAAACAGACTGCCTGAGCGTCTCATCGACTGAGGAGTATCACTATGTACAAGCAGGGCATTGGCGAATTTAAATACTTCGTAGGAATTAGTTCGTTATCCCAAGTTGCAACAAAGGACGACCGCGTTTGCGTGCTCAACATTCTGGGCGGCGAGTCGAGCGATGTCACGCCCGTCGGTCATGCCTATTCCGGTGGCAATGTGGTATTTGGCACGGCTCCGGGAAAGCGCGGCCAGGTACTGGAAACGGCACTTGGAAGCGTGCCGGTCTACAACAACGTTCTCGAAGGACTGAACGATGGCCACAGGTTCAACTGCGGCGTCATCTACCTCCCTCCTTCCGCTGCACGAGATGGCGTGGCCGAGCTTATCCGCGTCAACCCGGAACTGACGAAGATTTTCATCGTCACCGAAAAGCTGGCCGTCAGTGACTCCCGCGAAATCCGCGCGATGGGTCAGTCCAACGGCATCGACATTTTTGGCGGCAACAGCCTCGGCGTAGCTGACGCCTGGAACCAGGTGCGTATCGGCGGAGCGCTGGGCGGCGACAATCCTGAAGAGGCATTGCGACGCGGCTCAATTGCATTGTTCTCGAACTCGGGCAACTTCACAACGACCATTGCAACCTACCTGCGGATGGCCGGATGGGGTACGACAACAGCCATTTCAAGTGGCAAAGACGTCTACATTCAATTCGCGGCGCCCGAGTTCGCTGCGGCCCTGGCAAACGACGCGCGAAGCAAGGCGGCCGTTCTTTATGTCGAACCGGGCGGATACTATGAGCTCGACGCCAACTTCACAAAACCGGTGGTTGCGTGCGTCGTGGGGCGCTGGAAGGCGAAGCTGACCCGCGCAGTGGGACACGCGGGTGCCATGTCCGGAGGCGCGGACGACGCCGCATCGAAAGAACAGTGGTTTCTCGATAAATTCGGGGTATCGAGCGTGTTCACACCGGACAATCCGGTCGTGTCGGCAAAGGGCGCTCTTGTCACGAACATCGCGCACATACCCGCCGCTCTGACGGCTGTGATGCGTGAAAACGCCTGTCGGCCCGATTTCGAGCCTGAGGGCAACCTTGCTTTGAAGCCGTGGTTTAGCAGTCACCGCGGATTGAGCCTGCCGCAGGCGCTCGATTTGCCTGTCGTGCAGGCCACAGCCCCATACGATGCCCAGATTGCCGCGCTCGACAAACAGGTTGGAGCTGTACCACCGCGACAGTCGATGAAGGACGCTTCTGGCGCGTCGCAGATGGACCCGAAGTCGCAGGTGACCAGTCTGTACGGTGTTTCGATGCTTGATGCGGCGCAGTACCCCCTTGAGACAAACGTAAGCCTTGCGCTGCTGCACGAACCCGGCGGGATGAACGACCGCGCGCTAATCAATGTCGCTGTGAGTGTGTTCCTGAACCTGTATGGCCATCCTGCGCTCGCGGCGGCGCAGGCTGCACGGGATGCCGGTAATGCACCGAACACTGTTCTTGCCGCCGCTGCGAGCATTATCGGGCCGCGCGGGCAAGTCGGGCCCCGCCAGGCGGTCCGCGCTCTAATCGACGCCTTCGCTGCGGTGAGGCTTGAGAACGCGACGGACGAAAATTTCGACTTTTCTCGCGCCCAAGTCAGCGACTTAAGCCTGTTCGTCGGCAGCGAACCTGATTTGCGGGCTCGCGCAATCCTGGACGGACTCAACGCCCGCGACGTGAAGTCGACGTTCGTGCGATATATCGAAAGCCTGCCTGGCGAACCGACTACTGACGCCGTACTGGCGGCCATTTGCGCGACGCTCGCATGGGGACCGCTAATGCGCAAACGCATTTCGCGCCTTTCGGCCGAGAGCCTTCCCTGGTGGATACAGCTGTTCGGTTCTTTAATCGGAGCGTCGGTGCCGTCGGATCAGCACTGCCCGGACAGCTTCTGCGGCGTCGAAACGAAAGCAATCCTGGAGCAGCGGTCGCTTGGTGAAACCGCCTTCAGCGCGTTGTTTGGATTGTCGCCAGGCACGAGCGACTTGTTTTCCTTCCAATTGCTGGTCGGTCTGCTGCTGTCAAATGGACCCGGAACGATTTCCGCGCAGGGTGCAAAAGGTGCGGTCTCTGCTGACGGTCCCGAAGACCCCGAACGCGTCCAGCTCAACAAGGCGTTAATCGGCTTCCTGACGCACAGCGGTTATACACACGGCGGAAATGGATTCGAGGGAATTGCATTTTTGCTCGACCAGTTCAGGGATAGTGGACTGACTGACCCGGGCGACCCGGCTCACGGGCTCGATCTGAAAGCACTGGCGATGATGTACGTGGAAAGTTATGCCAAATACAAATCGAGCAAAAAAACGAGCGGCAGCCTCGACATTCAGAAGATTCCCGGCGTGAATCATCCGGTGTTTAAGGACAAGCCGGTCAACCACGATCCACGTGAAGTGTTCGTTCGGCAGTTGTTCGCCGAGCGTGACGAATATAACATCTTCCACGACTTCTATCGGACGTTGGTGCAAAGTCTGTTCGACGCCGGGGTTTCGCGAAACGTCTACTGCGTCAACGTCGACGCGGTGATTGCCGCGTTGCTGCTCAAGATGCTCTGGCAGCCATATCGTGACGGAACCTATTCCCGCAACGCCTTGGAGACGGCCGCCTTCACTATATTTCTATACCCCCGCATGCTCGGTTGCGCGGCTGAAATCGACGACCATATGAACCGCGGAAGGAACATGGATACGCGGACACCCGCGTCGGAGTGCCGTTTCGTCGCGTAGGGGGATGACCCGGCAGCGCTAGACGTCCTTCTACGCTGCCGGGCTTACGCTCACATCTGTCTGACGTCCCTAAGTTGCGGCGGTCAAACCGGTTCACTGCCTCTGATGTGTGCTGTACCCGGACCAAGGACATGCGCAAATCCGAACGGCAGGTTTAACGCGAACAGTCAGCAATTTCATCATTGACGTCTTCTGCCTGGCGGAAAGGAAGCTGCGTCAAGACCATCGTCTCGGCTCGTCGATTGTTGACGATCTAGGTCTTGTTAGCGAATGACCGAATTTGGCCGATAGCACCAGTTCAATGAACGTTCCGAAGAACTGCCGTTGAAAACTTCAACGGCGGCTTAGGGGCGGCCTCTGTGAGCGAGTACAGTCGGCCACGAACGGCCATACGCTCGAGCATTCGGACAGACACTCAAACGTCCGGTCCACTCAGATAGCGGACCTATGCCTGTCAGTCGAGCTCATTGCGTTACCTCACGGAAGCACACAACCAGGAACGGTCGCATGCCTTACGGACGGTGTGCTCAGTACACACCTGGCACGCCCGGTGGACGATTCTTGAAGCGTCGATGCACCCAGTAATATTGCTCTGGGCACCGATTGATCTGCGTTTCAAGAAATTCATTCATTCGGCGCGCGTCGATCGTCTCACTTTCTGAAGGAAAGTCGCTGAGCGGCTCGAAGATGGTCAGCTTATACCCGCGGTAGTCGGGCAATACTTCAGTCACGAATGGTACAACCCGCGCATGGGCCAGTCGAGCAAGGCGCGAAACCGAAGTGAGTGTGCACGCGGGGACGCCAAAAAACGGCACAAAAACGGAGTTGTGTATGCCGTGATCCATGTCAGCAGCCAGCATGACTGGTTTGCCTGAACGAAGTAAGCCGACGATCTTTCTGGCGCTTGTCGAACGTTCAATCATCTCGGCGCCAAATCTGCCGCGTTGCCGCTTGGCTAGACTGCAAAGGCGCGCGTTCGACATGCGTGTATATAGTGAGGCGGCGGGCACGCGCGTTGAGTAGAGTATGCAGCCGACCTCGATGCTCACGAAATGGAAGCCAAGAAAGATGGTCGGCGAAGCGTTCCTGTCTTCCAGATCGATTCGACTTTCGATGTGGACCAGCTTTCGTATCCTCTGCGCGCTGCCGAACCATTGAATGCCTCGTTCGAGATAGCTTCGAACGACGTGGCGAAAATGGTTTCTGGCAAGGTCGTCGTACTCGCACTCGCTTTTGCCCGGAAAACAGAGACGCAGATTGACGAGAGCGATATGTTTTCGGGAGCTTGGAAGTGCATATAACATTGCCCCAAGCGCGCTGCCGAACCTTGCGACGAGCGTGTAGGGAAGGACTGCGAAGACGCGCAGCAGCACTACAATCAAGACATAGCCTAATCGCCCCAAGAACCTCCCCCGCTCGCGAGAATCACTCATCGCGACACGGAAAAATACGAATACTTACTGATGTATAACAAAATTCGAGATCCTGGTGGCATAGCATGGCGATGGCAGAGGAGTATCGCACGTACTGCGTTGTGACGGGCTACCCAGGTGGACGCTAGGGGTTCTCGGTTCTCCCTGGCGAAAACGACTGCGTATGGGCGGCAAGCGCCTGCACCGCGGATGCACCACCAGGCGGCCGTTCTACTTTGAAAGCCGCCGCCGAGTCCGCATTGGGGCGAAGGGCAGATCCGGGTCGACCTTCGCCTGTCAGCGAGCCGACGAGCCACCGTTCAGCAGTTGATAACACCGGCGAATGTGATTGACGTGTAGAACGGTCTCCAGGCATGGGGCGCTAAAATTGTACGTAGCATTGGTCCGTTCCGTGGAACCGATTGCCCCATCCCGATCTATCAACGGCAGGCAACCATGAACACTCACTACGCGTGTTTCGTTCGTCCGGCGCTGGCTGCAATTTGCGTGGCTTCCCTCGCAACGCTCGCCGCTTGCGGCGGAAACGCCTGTATCGGCCTCGACAGTTGCGGGGGCGGAAACGTGACGCCAACCGTCGCTATATCCGGCACGGCCGCCACCGGTAGTGCGGTCGCCAGCGCGACGGTCAGCTTC